>CAMDDX010000411.1 GCA_945893075.1 Planctomyces sp. SH-PL62
TCTTTGGCCTGCGAAAAATCCTGGTTGTCGTTGATCGCATGTTGAACTTCTGCGAGGTCGAGTTGGGCCATGTTTTCAATTTTGGTCTGCCGCTTGCCTTCCTCCGTTCTTTGCCGGCTTTTTAGGTCGTCAATTTGACCCCGTTCTGAGTCCAGCCCGGGTTCATCCTTCACGAGCGCCAATGCCGTCTCTAACAGCTCTTTAGCCTTCACGAAGTCCAATTCTTCGATGGCCGTGCGTGCCTTGACGATTTTCGTGCTCGTGTCAGTCCGCAACTTGCTGATCCGATTGGCCGCAGTCCATCGCCACACGATCGCAACGGAGATGAGTACAAACAGCGTCGCGGACGAACTGGCGACGAGTTTTGGATGTCGATTGCGCCAGCGGCGAAAGCGGATACGCCAGGGATCGGGATAAGCCGCGACCGGTTGGTCCGCGAGCCACGCTTCGACATCGGCGGCCAGATCGAGGGCTTTGGGATAGCGAGCCATCTTGTCCTTGGCCATCGCCTTCTGACAGATCGCTTCCAGAGGCTTCGGAATCGTCGGATCGAGCGTGCGGACCGGCGGAATCAAACCCGCGATCACCTTGTCCAACACCTCCTGAATTTTGCCGCGTCCCACCGGTTGCTGGTTCGACAGCAGCTTGTAGAGGATGCCTCCCAGAGAATAGATGTCCGTCCGGGAATCCAACTCATCAATCTGACCCAGTGCTTGCTCGGGGGACATGTAGGCCGGTGTCCCCATGACTTGGCCCATCTGAGTCTCACTGCCAGCGCTTCGCATTCCTGTTTGCACGGGCCGTTGTCCGGTCGCGGTAGAGGTCGATGCGTTGTAAGTCTTGTTTCCTCCGACTTTGGTCGCCGCCTTCGCCGTTCCCTGAAATTTCGACGTGAACGATTTCGGGATGTTGCTCTGAGTGGCTTCCAGGCTGGCACCACTCGGTTCGAGTTGGGACTCGGGATCGTTCGTCCCACCGGGATGCTGGGAATCATTCGTCACCACCGTGGCAACTTCCGACTCGCCGTCGACCACGAATCCCTGGCCGTCCGCCGTCGGTCGAGAAGAGCGATCGGACGAGATCGACTGCTCACCGATGAGGTCCATCAACTTGGCCAAGCCCCAGTCGAGAACCAGCGTCTCGCCGAATTCGCCAACCATCACGTTCAGCGGCTTGAGATCACGGTGCAAGACACCTTTCTCATGCGCGAAACCCACCGCCTGACAAACGGCGATGAATTGACGCAACAAGCGATTGAAAGCCAGTTGCCGTGCGGAACTTCCCTTCGGCAACTTGTGCATCGCTTCAATTGCCTCTTCCATGTTGCCGCCGCGAACCAGCTTCATGGTGTAGAACGGAGCCCCGTTTTCCTGCACTCCGATGTCATAGATCGGAATGATTCCAGGATGCTCCAGTTGTCCAGAAATCTGCGCTTCTTCCACGAAGCGTTCGACCTGGATCGGTTTCTTGAGAGCCTTGGGCAGCAGTTCTTTGTAGGCGACTTCGCGGCGGATCGCCGTGTCTTCGGCACGCCACAGATTTCCCAAACCACCATGCGCGAAGTTATCCAGCAGCACATATCTCTCGGTTGCTTGCGGCGGTCGCTTCTTGTGATCGGCGGAGGGGGCCGGATCGGGAACTTTCGAGCGATCACCGGTCTTCAGGAGTTCGGCGCTGCCCGGAGTTTCCAGACAAGTCTCTCCCGAAGCCTCCATGCTCGGAGTTGATGGATTGGAATTATGGACTCGTGAATCCAGCGTTCCCACGTGTTCCTGGTTGGCATAACTCCCGCTCGGAACCGAGGCCTTCGAAGCGAGGCTGTCGGGATCGAGCGTTTGCAGACTCTCCTGCGGAACCGAAGAGGCGGAAACAAGGCTCAGCGGATCGAGCACTTGCAGACTCTCCTGATTCACGGCCTCCGCGCGGTGTTCGATGACCGTCGGGTTGCTGGCTTCCATTCCGTCAAAATCATCCGCGTCGATTGAACGATTCACCCCTTGTGTGTGATCCAGATTGGGAAGTGACATGGCGGAACCTGCCCGTACCGAAAAAGGTCGAAGTGCTATGAGCGACGGCGAAAGTGTCGCCGATTCGCGGTCCGCATTCGAGGGAGAATCACCGCGTCTACAACTTTGCGCACACACGCGGGGGTCGCTGGTATTTTCGGCTCTCCGCCATTTGTGTTGATGTCTGTGTCCTGTGAGCCGCAAGGCGCTAGCCGCGGGTTGTTTTCATCGACCCGCGGCTAGCGCCTTGCGGCTCACGAATGTGTTTTCAACACGAATGGCGAAGAGCTGTATTTCTCAGTTTCGCGCTGATGAGTTGCGTCACCAGTGTGATGCGCGGGGCACTGGAGTTCCACAATCAATTGGAAGTCATGATTGCCGAGTCACGTCCCCTGTCGTCTCCCAACTGTTGAATCGCATCATTGGCGGCCTGATAATCCCGCCCAACTTCTGATTGGCGGAAACCAATGCTGCGTTCGCGAGGAATTTAATGTCTGCGTCGGAACCATCGAAGTTTGATGCGAAGCGAGATGAGTCGCCCGGCGGCGCTGCCATTTCCCCAGTTCCAAACATCAAGGGGACTGCCTCGGAGACTCCGGCATTGCCTGCGAATTTCTTGCCGCAGCCGACGCCGGCCGCCATTGCTCAGCGATCCGCAGCCGCCGAATCGGTGCAGTGGATCGGTCGCTATCGTGTCGAGCGGCGTCTCGGCCAGGGCGGTTTCGGCGCGGTGTACTTGGCGATGGACGAGGAATTGAATCGTCGTGTCGCGATCAAAGTTCCCCGACGGCTCGCGGCGGCACAGTTGGCCGAGTATCGCGAAGAGGCGCAGAAGCTGGCCAAGCTGGAGCATCCCGGAGTCGTGCCGATCCACGATATCGGGCACACCGACGAGTTCCCCGTATTTCTCGTCACGAAATACATCGAAGGGGGCACGCTGTCCGAATGGGTACAACGTGCGCGGCCTGACTTCCTGACCGTGTCCCGTTTGATCGCCGCAGTCGCGGACGCTCTGCATGCCACGCATCTCAAAGGGATTTTTCATCGCGACATCAAGCCCGCGAACATTTTGGTGGATGAGAAAGGCAAGCCGTATCTGGCCGACTTCGGACTGGCGCTGACGGAAGGGCACGGTCTCGACGCCGCGCCGGAGATTCTCGGCACGCCCGCCTACATGAGTCCCGAACAAGCGGCCGGCGAGGGACATCGCGTCGACGGGCAGACCGACATTTTCAGTCTCGGTGTCGTGCTCTACGAATTGCTCACCGGCCTGCGTCCGTTTCGAGCGAGTGAAAAACTCCCCCCCAAGGAATACAGCTCGCAGCTTTTGGAGTTGGTCAAGACGTTCGATCCACGTCCGCCGCGACAGATCAACGATCAAGTTCCCAAAGAGTTGGAGCGGATCTGTCTGAAAGCGCTCGCCAAGCGAAAGCCCGAACGCTACACGACCGCGCGCGACATCGCCGAAGACCTGCGGCACTTCGCCGTGAATCCCCACACGCAAGACGTCGCGTCCGTGCGTGTGCAAGTTCCCGCCGCGAGCGAGGCTTCCACTCCCACAGCGACGCCGACTCCGGGGGCCGCGCTCGGCGCGGGTCTCCCGACCTCGCCGCAGATCATCTCCGATCGCGAGCCGCTCAAGATCGTGCCGAAAGGGCTGCGTTCGTTCGAGGCCAGTGATGCGAGCTTCTTTCTCGACCTCTTGCCCGGCCCGCGCGACCGCGATGGTTTGCCGGAAAGCATCCGCTTCTGGAAGACGCGCATCGAGTCGCATGATCTCGAAGAGACGTTCTCTGCCGGCGTGTTGTACGGCCCCTCCGGCTGCGGCAAGTCGAGCTTTGTGAAAGCCGGTTTGATTCCGCGTCTCGCGCCGGACATTGTCCCGATTTACCTCGAAGCCAGCGGTGACGACACCGAACTCCGCTTGTCGCGCAAGATTCGCCAGGCCTGTCCCGGCTACGGCGATGATCTGTCATTGACGTTGTTGCTGACGAATCTGCGACGCGGCGTTGGTCTCCCCAGCGGCAAGCGAGCGCTGATCGTGCTCGACCAGTTTGAACAATGGTTGCACGCCAAGCGCGGTCTGACGAACTAAGAACTCCCCGCCGCGTTGCGGCAATGTGACGGCCAACGCCTGCAATGCCTGATCCTGGTCCGCGACGACTTCTGGTTGGCGATCAGCCGCTTCTTGGAAGAACTCGAAACCCCACTGGTCCAAGGCCGCAACTGCGCGATGGCCGATCTGTTCGACCCACCACACGCACGGAAAGTTCTCGACGCCTTCGGCGTAGCGTTCGGAAAAGTAGGTTGGGACTCCGTCCCGACCAATCCCCCAGCCGACCCTCGCAACCCCAGCCAAGCGGGTCGGGACGGAGTCCCAACCTACAACAAATTCCTCGACCAATCGATCACCGCGCTCTCCGAAGAAGGCAAGATCATCAGCGTGCGACTCGCGCTCTTCGCCGAGATGGTCAAGTCAAAACCGTGGACCCCGCAAACTCTGCAAGCGATTGGCGGAGTCGAAGGAGTCGGCGTCACGTTCCTCGAAGAGACCTTCGCGGCGAGTAACGCTCCGATGGCGTATCGAGCACATCAAGTCGCCGTGCGCGGCGTGCTGAAGGCATTGCTCCCGGAGCTTGGCACCGACATCAAGGGGCATCAGGTCTCACGCGACGTACTGCTGCAAGCCAGCGGCTACACCCCGCGTCCGCGCGACTTCGAGTCGTTGCTGCACATCCTCGACCGCGATCTGCGATTGATCACGCCGGTTGATGTAGAGGGGGAGTGGGGGCGAGAGGGAGAGGGGGCGAAAGACGAAACCAGGTTGTCCGTCTCCCCCTCGCCCCCTCCCCCACTCTCCCCCTCTTCTTCCTACCAGCTCGCTCACGACTACCTCGTCCCCAGCATTCGCGCGTGGCTGACGAAGAAGCAAAAGGAAACCTGGCGCGGCCGGGCGGCATTGCGATTGGAAGAACGTTCCGCGCAATGGCACCGCACTCGTGAGCGGCGGCATTTCCCGTCGTTGTTGGAGTTCACGTCAATCGTGTGTGGTGTTGCCAGCCGCAAACAAACCGTCGAGCAACAACGCATGCTGCGCGCCGCGACTCGGCATCACGCGGTGCGCTGGGGTTCGCTGCTGGTGCTGATCGTGGCCGTCGTGTTCGGCATCGAACGGCACTTGGCCGAGCGGCAGCGCGTGGCGGATGAGAAGACGACAGAGACGCGGATCAACGTGTTGTCGAACGCGACGGCCGACGGAGTTCCTTTCGCCATTGAGCCGCTCATTG
Source organism: Planctomyces sp. SH-PL62 (assembly GCA_945893075.1). Lineage (GTDB taxonomy): Bacteria > Planctomycetota > Planctomycetia > Planctomycetales > Planctomycetaceae > SXKJ01. Next base: position 5,294 of record CAMDDX010000411.1, read on the forward strand.
CGCTGCGCGAACTAGCGATCCCCAAGCTGCGAACGCGAATGCACGACACATCCGCGAACTGGCGTGAGCGCAGCCACGCGGCGTTCGCACTGGCCAATCTCGGCGATACGCCGTCGAGCGACGCAATTGTCACCACGATCCTCGATGCTGTTCCAACTGCCGCGAATGACGAAGCGAAAAACATGGTCGTCGC
>CAMDDX010000412.1 GCA_945893075.1 Planctomyces sp. SH-PL62
GGCGGGATCGGCTGCTGAGTGTGGACGTTCCTGAGCACCTCGCCGACGGTCCGGCCGGTGATGGGACGCTCGCCGGTGAGCATCTCGTACAGAATCACGCCGAGAGCATAGAGGTCGGTCAACGGCCCGATTTCGCTGGAGTGACCGACGGCCTGTTCGGGAGACATGTAATACGGCGTGCCCATCAATTGTCCGTCTTGCGTGAGCTGCGGCTCATCGGGCATGTCGAAGTGAGCGAGCCCGAAGTCCATGATGACCGGCTGATGGCGCTCCTCGTCGATCTGGATGTTGTCCGGCTTGAGGTCGCGATGCACGATCCCTTTCTGATGCGGCTCGAACATCGCGGTGGCGATGAGCTTGGTGATCAGCACCGCTTGGCGAATCGGCAACCGTTTGTGCTCGTTGAGAAAATGGCTGAGCGGCTTCCCTTTGATATGCGCCATGACCAGAAAGTATTGGCCGGGGACGTCGTTGACTTCGTAGATCGGGCAGAGGTTTTCGTGTCGCAACTGTGCCGCAGCACGAGTCGCTCGCAGAAAGCGTTCGATGTCTTGAGGCGTCTTTAGTCGCTCGGCGTGCGGAATCTTGATCGCCACTTCGCGGCCAAGCTTCGGATCACGAGCGAGGAAGACTCGGCCGTTCGCACCCGCTCCGAGTTCGCGAATCACTTGGAAGCGGCCGAGCAATGTCTTGGCCGGCGACGAAGAATGTCCCGCAATGAGCGGCGCGGAATCCGGGGCGGTCTCGAACGGTTCGGCCGTGTGCTCGTTGCGGACGTCGGTCGTTTCCGATGCCTCGAACTCGGCGAACAGTCGTTCGACGATCTGTTTCTGAGCGGGGAACCGTTCCAAAAATTGCCGCCGAAAAATGAACAGCGGCTCCCCCTCATCCAACTGAGCCGTCAACTCCGCCCGAAGCAATGCCGCGAGCAGTGGTTCTCGAACCGGCGGCGTCACTTCGTTCAAGTAGTCCTCGATATTCGGACGCACTCCCGCTCGCAGTTCATCACTGAATCGCATCAGGCATTCGCCGATGGGATCGTTGACCGGCACCGTCGCAACGAGTGGGCGGCTGGGAGGCGGCGTGACAGGGACCGGAACCGTCTGGGGGCGTGAGCTTGCGGGCGGCACGAAGAGCGCCGGCATTTCGTACTCAGTCTCTTCGACATTGTCGGGTGATTTCGCCATGTCATCCGCTCGATGGTCAAGGCCCGCAGGAAGACGCTTAAGAACTCTGCAACCAACACCGCAGATGATTTCTGGAGCCGGAGAAACTCGGATACCCGCAGAAAGAACTGGCACCGAGTGGTCGTGACTCCGGGACGTGCCAATGCGGCTGGCGATTGAGGCTTCCCGCAGAACGGGCGGAACCTTATGGCCTTTCCGATTTCTTGACCACATCGGCCAGCGGAGCGGCGGACTTGGGACTCGTCGCCCGAAAATCCTCGCCGACCAGAGTTGCCAACGTGGCCGCAACCTGGCTGAGCGTCGCGTTCACATCCGATCGCACTCCCAATGCGGGCGTGTCCGGACCGAGCACCGCCGACCACACGAACTCGGCCCCCTCGACCTTCGCACCGTGATCGGTCCAATCGCGGATCGTGTTGCCTCGGCCGTGATCGCAGCCCAGCACTAGCGTTGTCTGGTCTTTGTATTCGGGCAACGACTGCAACAACTCCCACAGCTTTGAGACAAAGGCATCGGCTCGGTTGGCTGAATGCAGATAGCGGTCATATCTCCGAGCGTGTGCCCACTCGTCGGTCTCGCCGAGCCCGATAAAGAAGACTCGCGGCTTGTGCTTGAGCAGATACTCGCGAGCGACCTGCATCGTGATCACATCAATTTGATTGTCCGGCCAGAGCATGACCGTGTCCGCGATCATCTCGTTGAGCATCCGCTCGCGGTCGGTCAACGCCTCACCGGGGATCGGCCCAGGCCCCGCGTGGACGTACACGCCGCTCCGCTGCTGATTCAGGATCGACGGAAACACTTCCCACGTCGCAATCGCGGCGACTCGCTCCTCGAAGCCGGGCCGATGATTCAAGAACTCCAGCACGTTGACGTGCGGGTTCGGAAACTTCTTGTTGGAGTCGATCCCCTTGTCATCCGCGAAGCCGCAGAACATCTCGCTGTAACCGGGGTACGAGAACTTGTGCGTGTTCTCCATCTTGGCCTGCGCATTCTTCGCCGGGTCGCCGAAGATCTGCCCCTTGGTCGCGATCGTCTTCCACACGAAGGGCAACAGCACCTCACGCCGCTCGGCCTCGGACTCTCGCCAGTAGCGCCGCTTCACCCCTTCGACATCGGCGACTCCGGCATCTTTCGCGATCAACGTCTCTTGAGCGCCACCAAACAACTCCTGCCAGCGAAACCCATCCCAAGTGATGTAGACGACATTGCGATTCGGAGAAGTTGCCGGTGCCGACAACTTCGCGGCGGATTGGCCAAAAACCGGTTGACCGATCAACGCCATCGAGACCAGCAGGATGCTCCTCAATTTCATGGGTGGCTCCTTCAGATTCAAAGTAGCCACGCTCGCCAGAGCGTGGGCTTGTGGCTGACTCGGCCCACGCTCTGGCGAGCGTGGCTACGTTTTGCTCGTGGCGTTCACGATTGTGACTCCCGTCGATACCGTGTCGCCGCGCGGGGCGAGAGTGGACACGCCCCACCGCAGAACCTCAAGCGATCGGCCGCAAGGCGATGCGGTTCTGATTCGTGCCGCTCCGTGGGGAGTTACTGATGCAACGACAAATCATGGGACTCGTCGGCGTTCTATTCTTGGTCACGGTCATCGTGCTCGCGTTCGTGCTCAACCGCGAGCCGAGTCGCAGCCCACCGTCTCAAGCCGCTCCGAATCCAACCAAAAAGCCCGCGTCCGCCAACGAGGTCCAGTTCGTGTTGCCGGTGAAAGGAAAGGTTGTGTCTCCGATCAAATCCGACGAAGAGGTCATCTTCTATCCGACGCTCGCATGGTTTGTCGGCATCCCGCATGAGCCGGAAGAAAACAGCAATCACTTCGAGATCGAAATTCACGGCTGCATCTTCGAAGCCGGAAAACATGCCGCCGGAGTCAAGCTGATCCGTGAGTTGACCGGCATCGACGAATCAAAGCTCAGCGGCGAAGAGGCGATCCTCTTCCAACAACGGGCCGAGCTGTTCGCCGTCGATCACGAACGAGGAAAAGCCATTCCGGTTCGCATCGGCGATCAAACCTATCTGCTTCCCGAATCGGAAGCGAACGGACATTTCCAAGCTCGGATTCGGACGAACGGCTTTCAGCTTGGTCAGATGTCGGGAGAAACGTTTCGCGAACTCAAAGTCGCAGCGGTCCTGCGCGACGGCGACAGCCGCGAGTTCTCCGGCCAAGTGCATCTTGCTCGCGCCACTCCTCCGGTCGTGCGGGTCATCTCGGACATCGACGACACGATTAAAATCTCGCAGGTCCGCGACAAGCCGGCCCTGCTCATGAACACCTTCTGTCGACCATTCCGTCCGGCCCCCGGCATGGCCGACATGTATCGCACTTGGGAGTCAGCCGGTGCTCGGTTTCACTACGTCTCCGGCAGCCCGTGGCAGCTTTATCCGCCGCTGGCCGAGTTCGTCCGCGATCACAATTTCCCAGCCGGCTCATTCCACATGAAGCTGTTCCGAGCAACCGATCGCTCGGCGAAGAATTTGTTCGGCTCGCAAATCGAATACAAGAAGGGCGAGATCACAGCATTGTTTGCGAAGTTCCCGCGAGATCGCTTCATCCTGGTCGGCGACTCCGGAGAACAAGACCCGACGATCTACGCCGAACTCGCTCGCGAGAATCCTCGGCAGGTGTCCCACATCCTGATTCGCAATGTGACCGACGACTCACTCGAATCATTCCGCGAAACTTTCACCGGCCTGCCCGACGACCTCTGGCAAGTGTTTCGCGAGCCGACGGAGATCAGGTTTCAAATGCAGGCGACGGACTAACGTGAGTTTGGTGGAGTCGATGCGGGCGAAGTTCGGGATTGCGGAGGCGTGAATCTTCCCGTCACGGCCTCGCATCCGTGTGCGAAGTGCCTTTCAAAGAAGGAAAAACCATGAGCATCTGGCGCTGGGCCGACCTAATCGACTTCGTCCCCGAGCAAGCACGCATCACGCTGGGAGAAGGACAGACCCCGCTCGTGCGCTCGCGCCGCATCGGGCCAAACGCCGGATTGAACAACCTCTGGTTCAAACTCGACTTCGTCAGCCCCACCGCGTCCTACAAGGATCGCTTCGCCGCAGCGACAGTCTCGCACATGGTCGCCGCCGGGAAGACACGCTGCATCGCGACATCCAGCGGCAACACGGGAGCATCACTCGCCGCGTACTGCGCAGCGGCGGGGATTCAATGCCTGATCGCGATTGTCGAAGGCGCACCGCTCGGCAAGTTGCAGCAGATGCTCTGTTACGGAGCGACGCTGTATCGCATTCGCGGCTTCGGAGCGGATGTCGCCACCACCTCGGCCGTGTTCGATCTCATCCTAAAGTGGGGCAGCGAACCGGACGCCGCCGTGCAAGTCAGCTCGTACAAGTATTCCGCCCCCGGCATGACCGGCGTCGAGACCGTCGCCTTCGATCTCGCCGAGCAGGTGAGGGGTCGGGTGTGCGAATTTCAGAATTTGCCGGAGACACGCTGGGAAGTTGGAAAATCGAAGGCGGCAAATTCTGAAATTCGCACACCCGACCCCGCGTTCGCGATCGACCATCTCTTCTGCCCCGCCGGCGGAGGGGGACTCGCCGTCGCCGCCGCGCGAGGCTTCCGCAAGCTGGTCGATCGGGGAGTGCTCGCGAAGAGTCCCGCCATCGAAGTCGTGCAGCCCGAAGGGAACGACACGATGGCCACGCCGCTGCGAGACGGACACGCTCAAGCCCGCGAAGTGACCAGCACGACGCGGATCAGCGGCCTGCAAGTCCCGACGGTCAACGACGGCCACTGGGCCGTCACCGAATGCCGAGCCTCCGGCGGCAGCGGCCACGTCGTCACCGATGCCGAAGTCTGGGAAACTCAACGCCGCCTCGCCCGCGACGAAGGGATCTTCACCGAACCCGCCGGAGCCGTCGCCGTCGCCGGTGCCCTGCGAGCCGCTCGCGAACGCCGCCTCGCCCCCGACGCCCACATCATCTGCATGATCACCGGCTCCGGCTTCAAAGACCCACACTCGGTCGAAGAGGCGGTCGCGGCGACGGCCGGTGCTCCGCTGGTCAGCTTGGAAGAGTTCGCGAAGTTGGGCTCGTAGCCACGCTCGCCAAGAGCGTGGGAAACTTGGTTCAAACGTGGTTCCCCCACGCTCTTGGCGAGCGTGGCTACGTCGGCAGACTCAACGCGGACCCGCGTCGAGCGCGCCGGTCGCCGAACGAACACACGCTGCGATGCAAGACGGGGCGCTCAAA
>CAMDDX010000413.1 GCA_945893075.1 Planctomyces sp. SH-PL62
TGGCTACGACGCTTTGCCATCACGCGACTCAAGCATCATCCGCTCAAAGAAAGTCTGCGAGGCAAGATGCAAATCGCCGGCTGGAACGACGACTTCCTCGCGGAAGTCCTCACAGGTCAACAACTTTGATACGCGCTGGCCGTGGCGTCCGGTTGTGACGATTGCGTAAACTCTTGGTGACAATGTTCTGAGTCATGTCGTAGCCACGTTCGCCAGAACGTGGGGGATCGCTGGGGGTTCCTCCCACGTTCTGGCGAACGTGGCTACGACAGACTGCGGCTGATCGGGATGACACAAACCGGGGCTACTCCGCGGGCTTGCCGAGCAAGCCGTTCACTTCAGCCCGCAGCTTCCGTTGTTCCATGTTGCCGGGGCTGTGCTTGTCCATCGTTTCGATCGCGTGTTTCAGCGCGGCTTGAGCCTGTTCCTGCTTGCCGCTTTTCACCAACGACAAGGCCATCACAAACGAGTCTGTCGCGTCCGGGAAGATGCGCAGCGATTGAGCCCTGCGAACGGAAGTCAGGCTCTTGTCCCACTGGCCCGCTCGGAAATAGGCCAAGCCGAGCGCACTGACATAACGCGGGTTGCCAGGGACGAGCTGCACTGCTTTTTGAAGCAATTCTATCGCGTGATCCGGCTGCCGCAGTTCGAGGTCATCGCAATTGCCGAGCAACATCGCAAACGCGAAGAGCTGCTCGGCGGTGGTGGTCAGCGGCTCACGCAGGGAGATCGCCTTCGCGTAATGCGGACGAGATTGCTCCGCTTGCCCGGCCGTCAACGACAAGTCCGCCAAATGCGAATGACACCACGCCAGCGGGTCATGAGTCAGCGGATCATCGAGCCCCGCTTGTCGCGCCGTGGTGAAGTCTTTGATCGCGTCCAGATAGGTCTTCTCGGCGTCAGCCGCGCGACCGAGCTTTTGATACAGACGGCCGAGGCTCGACTTGGCGTTCGCTAAACGGCGGCGATACTCCGGCACATCGGGAACCGTATTCGCCAGTTCGTCGAATCTTTGAATCGCTCCCTCGAACGCCGTCTCGGCATTCGCGTCGTCGTTGAGATTCCGCAGGATCAAGCCAAATGTTTGTGTCGCCGTCGCGTGCTCTTCGTGATAACGATGCACGTCGGGATGCGAATTGACCAAGTCGATGAACTGAGCCAGTGCCTGTGCCGCCTGTTCCTTCGCCGCGTGGTTGTTGCCGATCTGCGACAGCGTTTGAGCTAAATCGGTGCGGACGATCGCGAGGCTTTCCAAGTAATACGGAATCCCCGGTCGAGCCTTCAGCAGCAAGTCAAAGTCGCGGATCGAGGCTTCATACGACTCGATCACATCACCGTCGCGGCCCAGCGATCGAAAGGCATTCGCCAACGTGAGCTGTGCTGCGGCCAGCCCTTCCAAATACGGCGGATGATCGGGCGACTGATGGCTGAGCGACTGAAACGTCTTGATCGCTGATCGCAGCTTTGCCACGGACTCGCTGGCCTGACCGAGCATCAGCAATTGCTGTCCCAGCTCGGCACGAGTCTTGGCCAGTCGCGCGGTCACTTCGACATTGCGAGTGCTGGCATCGAGAGTTTGTAACTCCGATTCGGCGCTCACCAATCGTTGGCGAGCGGCGTCAAACTGACTCGTCTTGTTGAGCAACAACGCTTGGTTGATCGCGACGCCCGCTTTCTCCAATCGAAAGCGCACCGCAGCGGCACTCTTCGTCTCTGTTTGCTTCGCGATCAGCCGATCGAGAATCTCGGACGCTTGCTGAAACCGGCGTTCGGCCTCGTCATGCGGCCCCGTCGTGGTCAGCAAAATGCCGAGCCGCACGTCGCTGCTGGCAAGCTCAAATTGGTACTCGCTGTTGTCTGCTGCGGACGCGGCCAATTCGCGAAACGTTGCTTGAGCCGAGCGGTATGCCTGATCGGCGGGAGCATGCTGAATCAACAGGCGTCGCACGTCACCCAGCCGCATCCGTGCTCGGCCCGATTCCAACCGCAGCTCCGGATTGTCGCTCTTCTCTTCCGCAAATCGTTCGTAGTCCGCCGCTGCTTGCTCCAGCAATTGCCGTCGCGCGGGTTCCACTCCGGGAAAGAATTGCAGGGCCTCGCTGACGCCGGTCAGCGATTTGTCGATCGTGTCGCGAGCCTCCTTGAATCGCCGTGTCGCTTCCGCTTTCGCCAGCCGTTCGGCGTCGAGCGCCCGTTCGGTTTCGTTGTGTGCGCGTTGCTCGGAATCGAGAGCGACGGCAACACGATCGCGCGCATGTGACACGAGCACCGCGGCCGTGCTCGTGGCGATCGCGACCAGAACCAGCGACACCGCGATCGCTTGAGCCCAGGTCCGATGACGTCGCAACCAACGCAGGCAGCGCTCCGGGAACGGAGGCCGATGGACCGACACCGGCTCGTCCCCTAACCAGCGCGTGATGTCCGCGGCCAAATCGGATGCGGTGCTGTAACGCTCCGTCCGCTTCTTCGCCATCGCTTTGGCGCAGATGGCGTCGAGTGCTTTGGGCAGCTTCGCATTCAAATCGCGGACGTGCGGAGTCGGGCCGTCGCTGATTCGCCGCATCATGCTGATCGTGTCTTTGATCGCGTTTCCCGTCCGGCTTCCCCGATGCGGCGCGTCGCCGATCAGGATCGCAAACAGAATCGAACCCAGTCCGTAAATGTCAGTCCGCGCATCCAACAGACTGACTTGCCCGTCCGCTTGTTCCGGCGACATATACGCGGGCGACCCCAAGAGATTCCCATCTTGAGTGGCCGTGAGATTGTCCACATCGACGACCTGGATCTTTCGCTGGTCACTGTCTTCATGGGGCGCGTTGATCAATTTGGCCAAACCCCAGTCAACGACCATCACTTCCCCGTAACCACCCAGCATGATGTTCTGCGGCTTGAGATCGCGATGAATGACTCCGCGCGCGTGAGCGTAGGCCATCGCGTTGCAGACGCTGACGAAGATCGTCAGCAACTCGCGAAGTTCCAGCGAATTGGCATCAATCGTTTTGCCCCGCTCCTTAATCCGTTGCGACAGAGACTCCCCACGCAGAAACCGCATCGTATAAAACGGCTTCTCGTTGGCGTCCCGAGCCAATTCATACACGGGAACGATATTCGGGTGCTCCAACTGCCCCGTGATTTGAGCCTCTTTCATCAGCCGACTGGTCGTCTCCAGATCGGATTGCTTCCGGGGCAAAACTTCTTTGAGGGCGACTTCGCGATTCAGATGCGTGTCGATCGCCAGCCAGACTTGCCCCAGGCCACCTTTGCCATGCACTCGCGTGAGCGTGTATCGCGAGCGTGCTTCCGACTGCCAATGCACCGTTTCCACCAAGACATGCCGATCATCAACCTGAGCGGGACTGTTCGGATTGTAGACCACCGTCCCGCCCAGCTTGCGCTCTTCCAGCGCTTGCAGCACCGCCTGAGTCTGCACGTTCTTAATCGAACTGATGACTTCCCGAATGCTCCCTTTGTGGTCATCCAGCCGCACTCGAACAAGCTGATCGATTTCAGCCCGCACCAGGGGTGTGATCAATCGCTGCTCCAACAGAACCTGCGCGAGCGTCGCGACTCCATAATCTCGAAAGAATTCATAAGCGGTCTGAAACTGGCTGGCCGAGATAAATCCGGCTTCGACGGCCAGCGTTCCAAACAACAGATCCAGGTCATCGTCCATCGGCGGTTCTCGATCACGGGCGTTTGAAGGCATTGTTGGATTGCGGAACCCATCGTATCGAGCGGTCGTCCAGCTTTGATACCGCTCCACAGATCCGTGATTCGCACTAGCTCAGCACTCGGTCCAATTGGCCAATCAAGCGTTGTCGCGGTGCATCACCAGCCAGCGCCAACTGCGAACCGTCGAACACACCGGTCGCTTGCAACCAGGCGGCAAACTCCGGAGCGGGTCGCAGGCCGAACAGGCGACGCATCGCGGCCGCGTCGTGGTAACTGGTCGATTGGTAGTTCAGCATCACGTCGTCCGAGCAGGGTACGCCCATGAAATAGTTGCACCCCGCCGCCGTCAAAAGCATCAGCAGGTTGTCGGCCGAGTTCTGATCCGCGTCCGCGTGATTCGTGTAGCAGACATCGCAGCCCATCGGCAGTCCCAGCAGCTTGCCCAGGAAGTGATCTTCGAGTCCCGCTCGAATGATCTGCCGCTCGTTGGCGAGATACTCCGGCCCGATGAACCCCACCACGCTGTTGACTAGAAACGGCTCAAACACGCGAGCGACTCCATAGGCCCGCGCCTCCAACGTCACTTGATCGACGCCGTGATGAGCTTCCGCCGACAACGCGCTCCCCTGGCCCGTCTCGAAGTACATGACATTGTGCCGGCCGAAAGCCGATGGCCGAACGCCGTCAGCCGTAATACCGTTTTTACCAATCCCACGAACCGCATGATGTTCCAACACCCGCTCCCGTCCCTCGCGCAGCAACGACAGCGACGCGCCAAACGACTGATTCGCCGCCTGCGTCCCGGCAATCGACTGAAACAACAAATCCACCGGCGCGCCCCGTTCCAAAGCCGCCAACTGCGTGCTGATGTGCGCGAGACAACACGACTGTGTCGGCACGCCGAGCGTTTCGATCAACCGCTGCAACGTGTGCTCGATGGCCGCCACGCTCTCGACCGATTCGGCCGCCGGGTTCACGCCGATCACCGCGTCGCCGCAGCCGAACAGCAGACCATCGAGCGCCGACAGCAGGATTCCGCGTAAGTCGTCGCTGGGATGATTCGGCTGTACGCGAATCGCCAGCACGCCTCGTTCGCCAATGGTGTTGCGGCAGTGTGTCACGTTGCGAATCTTCGCCGCCGCCAGCACGAGGTCTTGATTGCTCATCAATTTCGCGACCGCCGCCGCCAGCTCCGGGGTGATCGCGAATCGCAACCGTTGCAGCGTCGCTTCGTCCGCGCGTTCTGAGAGCAGGAACTCGCGGAACTCGCCAACGGTCAACGATTGAAGTTCGGCGAAGCCGACGCGGTCATGCGTGTCGAGGATCAGTCGCGAGACGTCGTCTTGATCGGGATCGATCACCGGGTTCGCGACGATCTCTCCGAGCGTCACGTCGGCCAGCGCCCACTTCGCCGCAACTCGCTCGCGAACGCTTGTCGCCGCCAAGCCGGCGAGTTGGTCGCCGGACTTCTCTTCGTTCGCCTTCGCCAGCAACTCGCGCAGGTCTGCGAAGGTGAACGACTCGCTCCGAATCGTGGCGTGATAGGGCATGAACGATCTCCAACGAAATCATGGCAGCACGTAGCACGTAGGGTGGGTCGAGTCATCGAGACCCACCACGATTCGCAGCCGATTCGGTGGGTCTCGATGACTCGACCCA
>CAMDDX010000414.1 GCA_945893075.1 Planctomyces sp. SH-PL62
ACTCGGATAGGGCTTTCGGATTTGTTCCTGGGCATCCATGCCAATCCTCCGCTTCGTGTTGATAGTTCTACCAATTCACAACGGCGGACTCGTAAGGCAGGCAGGACTTCCTTGTCCAGAACTCTTATCTTCCCGCACGCTCTCTAAGATAACGCCTGAAGCTTGGGATTGGTAAAAAGGAAGTGGGTACAAACTCGCAGAATTCTAAAACGGATGAACCTGAAGACAACGTGAGGGCTCACAGGGCGGGCTGGGAGGGCCATGGGCAGGGTCGCGAGGTTCGCAGAAAATGAGTCGTCCCGCCCCCCATTTTCAAACTCCGAACCGCCAGCCGTCGACGACTCAAACTACTCCGCCAAGACGCACAACGCCTGAAAGACCGCCCGAGTTGTCGAACTGATACCGCTCGCGGGGTCGGAGGGGTTGTTTAACCCCTACGCCATCGGCGCGGGCGAGAAGGCCAAACGACTCGCGCGCACAACGATGGCGTCGCCATGAAACATCTCACTCATGGCCGCGTGCGGTATCACCGCATTCCCAACGAAAACTGGGCTGTCGTCGGATGTCAGCAGCCCGGATCTTCCAAAAAGTGTGGCTTTTGGCTGCCAAATACGCCAGGCGAGCGAGAAAATACGACTAACAAGCGAACAAACACGACTATCTATCGAACAAAGTTGCATAGCGAGAAAACAAAGTTGCCTTGAGAGACAACAAAGTTGCATAGCGAGAAAATAAAGTTGACTTGAGAGCTAACAAAGTGACTTTTGTCGCTCGCAATGTGACTTCTGTCGCTCGCAATGTGACTTCTGTCGCTCGCAATGTGACTTCTGTCGCTCAAAATGTGACTTTTGTCGCTCGCCATGTGACTTTTGTCGCTCGCCATGTGACTTTTGTAGCTCGCCATGTGACTTTTGTCTCTATCAATTCGACTTTTGTCGATTACCTAGCAACTTTGACGTATTCCAAGACATCATCGCGAGCGAATAAGCCTGGCTTTTCCAAAAAGCCGGGCTTCTGGTGGCCGTCACGGCCAGATGCCGCCGCTCACAAGCGCTTGGCCATCCAGCGGCCGCGATGGAACAGCCGGGCGACGAGTATCGCTCGCACTGTGTTGTCACAACACATGCCGATCCACGCGCCGATCAAACCGCCGTGCAACACGATGCCACACAGATAGGCCAACGTCAGACGCACGCCGAACACCCCCAACAGGCTGACCAACATTGGTTGCCGAGTCTCACCCGCTCCCTGCAACGCAAACGTGTAGACGATCGCCACCACCAGCGGCACTTGAAACAGCGCGTTGAATCGAAATGCCGACACGCCGATCGCACGGACATCCGCGTCCTTGTGCATCAACTCGTAGATCGGCTGAGCCGCGAAGAAGAACACTACCGTCAGCACGAGCGCCAGGATTCCGCATTGCAGGACCGCTTCGTGTCCCCCCGCGCGGGCACGCTCCGGTTGCTGGGCGCCGAGCGATTGTCCGACCAGCGTCGCCGCGGCCATCCCCCAAGCACAGGCCGGCAAGTAAGAGATCGCTTCGACCTGCATGCCGATCAGATGCGCTGCCATGATCGCTGTCCGCTCGGATTCGTTGTCGCTCAGCCGAGCCACGATCATTAGAAATCCGAGCTGTCCCGACCAACGCAACATGCCGTCCAAGCCGGCGGGCAAACCAACTCGCAAGATGCGCCGCGCCGGCTCGCCGCGCAGCGACACCTCGCTCGGAATGAGCTGCAGTCCGTACCGACCGCGACTCAACACGCCCAATGTCAACAGACCGCCGATCGCTCGCGCCACGAACGTGCCATAGGCGATGCCGTCCAACCCCAAGGGGGCGATCCCCAACCGATCCGAGAGCGACAACCATTCCGCCGGGCCGACGCCGCTCAGCACGGTCGTGATGATCACATTCAGGACGTTGACGAATCCAAGAATCATCATCGGTACACGCATCTGTCCGCTGCCGCGCAACGCGGCGGCTCCAGCGACCGTCAGACACGAGAAGAGATAGCCCGCGCCGTCAATTCGCAGAAATCGCACGACCATCTCGGCGGTCGTCCCTTCCAGCCGCATCAACGCCGCGTACGACGGAGCCGCGAACCAAATCAGCGCATAGACAGCCAGCCCGACCACCGCTCCGATCGCCAATGCACGATTCGCCGCGCGGTTGGCCGATTCCAACTCGCCCGCGCCCCAATGCCGAGCGACCACCGCCACCGTTCCCGTGCTGACCAGCGAGAAGATGTTCGACGCCAACCAGCCCACGTAGGCCGCCAAGCCCACCGCCGTCGTCGCCTCTTTGCTGAGGAACCCCGCCAGATAGATGTCGGTGAGTCCCACCAAAAAATACAAGAACTGCTCAACGAACACCGGCCACGCCAACCGCAACATCGTCGAACGCAGCGGTGCGGTCAGCAGTGACGAACCAGAGCCTACGTCAGCGGTCTGCGATCCCTCTTGCACGCTGCTACCTCACGAACCCATCGCCGCGCAGCCAGTCGATGGCGGATGAAAAACCGGCGACCGTGCGTGCGACATCCTCTTCATCGTGAGCGGCGGACGTGGAACCAGCCCAGCCCATCCAATCGACGCCGCCCAGCAACAGCGCGCAACGGAACGCTTGCGACAACCCGGCATCCTGTTTCGCGTCGAGCTTCCGCCAGTCGCCGGAGTACGGCAGGAAGTCGTCGCTCGTCGAACGTGGTCCGTCGTAGTTCGGCAGAATTTTGATCGCCGAGTAATCTCCATACGCGATCCAGTTCAAACTCTTCTTGGCGAAGAGTGCATTCAATTCTCGGCGGAGTAGAGCGGCGATCTCGTTCGCGCGGCGGTTGGGTTGTCCCGTCGCGACGATCTCCAGTGCGGCGATGCCGGCAGCGGCGGAGAGCGGGTTGCCGTTGTACGTCCCCGGATGCTTCATCTTCTTGCCGAACGAATTGCCGAACGCCAGCGCCTGCATCAAGTCGGCTCGGCCGCCGAGCACTCCGCCGGGCAATCCTCCAGCCAGCACCTTCGCAAACGTGGACAAGTCGGGCTGAATGTCGCAGATCTCTTGGAAGCCCCCCGGCGCGACACGAAAGCCGGTGATGACCTCATCCAGAATGAAGATGATGTTCTTGTCGCGCGTCAGTTGCCGCACACCGCGCACGAAGTCCGGCCGAGCGGGGACGACGCCCCAACGCGCGCCGTTCCCCTCGTGCATCACGCACGCGGGCTGATGCTCGTCAATCGCGCGAGCCAACGCGGCGAGATCGTTGGGCGGCACAATCACGATGTCGCCGGAGACACCAATCGTCACTCCCGGTGTCGGGTAGTCTTCGACGTCGGGAGCTGCGCCGGCCAAGACGTTGGCCGGATGCGGCGGCTCGGACGAGATGATCACGGAGTCGTGCCAGCCGTGAAAATGGCCAGCGAACTTGATGACCTTCGTCCGTCCGGTGGCGATGCGACAGATGCGGATCGCCATCAACGTCGCTTCGGTGCCGCTGTTCGTGAAACGCATCAGTTCCACGGCAGGAACCAGCCGGCGGACCCATTCGGCCCATTCGATTTCCAATTCGTGGCAAGCTCCGGGATGCGTGGATTTCGCCACTTGCTGCTGCACCGCCGCGACGATCGCCGGATGCGAATGCCCCAACAGCAACGCTCCGTGTCCGACCCAGTAGTCGATCAGCTCATGCCCATCGACATCGGTCTTCTTCGAGCCCAGTGCTGCCTTGGCAAATATCGGGAACGGCTGCAAGTACCGCCCGTCGTGCGTGACGCCGTTGGGAAACAATCGCGAGCTGCGTTCAAACAACTTCGCGGAGCCTGGAAATCGTTCGCGATACGCCGCATCCAATCGACCGCTGGGTGACGCCGAAGCCGACATGACTTTCTCCCTCAGTATTCCACCTCAAGATGTTGAATTCCGGTGGCACGATACGGAAATCGGCGTGATGCCGACAAGTCGCTGTGGCTCTCGTGATTGGTGACTGATCTTCTTGATCAGCCGCAGGGCGCTAGCCCCGGTTTTTGTCATCCGAACCGGGGCTAGCGCCCTGCGGCTCATTGCAGACTGTTTCGGTTCGAGAAGTAATTGCGACCTCGTTCCTTACGTCGCGGGCGATTGACTGGCAAAACGTTCGCGCAAGCGCTGAGCCGCGGCGACGAGCCGTTTCAGTTTCTCGTAGGCTTCGTCAATGGTTGGCGGCTCGCCAGCGTCGGGAGCGAAGCCGCAGTCCGGATTCAGCGCGATCCGCTCAGGAGCGATGACCGCCGCACCGGCAGCGGCCAGTTGTTCGATCTGTTCGACCGATTGCAGGCATTCGCTGCGGACATCGATCACTCCCAGACCGGCACTCAGATGCGGCGGCAAGAGCGCCAGATCGCTCAGTTCGCCGGTCCCTTGGTAGGCGAATTCGAGATTGATGCGATCGACATGCAGCTCGCGCAGCCGAGGCAACAGCGGCGAGTAGTTGCCGCTCACATCGCTGCGGCGTTTGTAGACGCTGTGGCAACAGTGCAAATGCACTTCGGCGGACAAGCCATCGACGATCCGATTGAGTGCCGCCACGGCCACCGGCAATTCATGCTCGATGTCCCACGCACGCCGCAATCGCTCATCGTGAGTCTGACCGGCCACCAGCGCGGCGTCGCAAAAATACGTCAGAGCCGGATCGTCGAGCTGCACGATGTCGATCCCCGCCGCCACCAACGCCTGCGCCTCGCGAGCCAGGATGTCCGCCAAGTGATCCAGGAAATGCTGCATCGTCGGATAGGCCTCGCGGCTGTAGTCCGCGTGCCAGTACCTCACGGCGATGAGGAACGGACTGGGCAACGCAAACTTGGTCACGCGATCGGTGTTGGCCGCCAGGAATCGCGCGTCGGCGGCGAAGACGGACTCGCCATCACGCATGCGGCGGACCACGACTTCGGTGACTTTCGTTTCGCCTTGATGCTCGTAGCGGCGAACTCGCTCAAAGCCGCCGATCCGTAACAAGAACTCGCGGATGTACTGCACTCGCCGCCATTCGCCGTCGCTGACCACGTCCAAGCCCGCCAGCTCCTGCAGATGAATGGCAAACCGCACGCAATCGTCCAATAACCCACCAAACCGATCCGCCGACATTTCCTCGCGCCGCACGAGCAGGTCGCGCACCATCTGCGGCCGAGGCAACGATCCAATCGGATGCGTGAAGAACAACGGCAACCGCCGCGTGCGTTCAGTTCGCATGACAACCCTCCCAAAGAGCGATTCGTGTTATCCGCATTCCGAAAATCAGCCGCGCGGCGCTAGCCCCGGTTACACGGCTTGAACCGGGGCTAGCCTGAAT
>CAMDDX010000415.1 GCA_945893075.1 Planctomyces sp. SH-PL62
GGAATGAATCCGCGTCATCCGTGCAATCCGTGTCTTCTCGCCGAATCCTGATTTTGGAAGAACGCGGATCACACGGAGGACGCGGATCAAGGCGACTCAAACTTCATCGCGCCGAATTGCGTGCGTGAAACAGACGCAGCAGCGACAAGTAGCGCTGATCGCGCTCGGAGCGAACCTGATCGGCGGCTTCGGGCGGATACTCGTAAAAGCCGCGGCCGGTTTTGAAGCCGTGATGTCCAGCGTCCACGATCGCCTGCACCTTGGGCGGGACTTCCGTTCCGGAGGCGATCTGCGGAGCGAGGTTGCGGAACACGGCCGTTTGAATGTCGAGTCCGCCGAAATCGTGAATCCGCAGCGGGCCGAGCGCGGCCAGCCGAAACCCCATGCTCCCTTGAATCGCCGCGTCGATGTCTTCGACGGATGCAACGCCGCGGTCGAGCAAGTCCCAGACTTCGCGCATCACGGCGATCTGCACGCGGTTGACGAGGAAACCGGGCAGTTCCTGATTGATGCGGATCGCGAGCTTGCCGGAACGCCGCAGGAGTTCGAGCGTCGCTTGAATCGTTCCCTCGTTCGTTCGCGGACTTCCGACAACCTCGACGGTCGGCACGATGTGCGGCGGATTGAACCAATGCGTGACGATCGCTCGCTCCGGTCGCCTCAGCCGCGCGCCGGATTGCGAGATCGGAAACGTGGACGAGTTGCTGGCAAGAATCGCATCGTCGCTGACGTCGCGTTCGATCCGCTCGAACACTTCTTGCTTGGCGGCCAAGTCCTCGCGCACCGCTTCGGTCACGAACTCCGCGCCGCAGACGGCCTCTGCTTCGGTGCGGCAAACTCGCAGACGCTTCAGCACCGAGTCGATCTGGTCAGACTCGAACAACTCCGCTTCCACGAAGTCGCGGAGATTCTGTCGGACTCGGTCGTGCAGTGAATCGCCCGCCGCGCTGATTTCGTCGAAGCCCGTGACTTCGCATCCGGCCATCGCAAATGTCTGCGCGATGCCATGTCCCATTGTGCCGAGGCCAATGACGGCCACCTTAGAAACTCGCATTTTCGCCGGCCTCTCCGTCGGTTATCGAACGAAGCCCTTGACGACTGCCGACGGAATATTCGGGCTACGAGGGTTGGCTTCAATGGTTTGTTTTGAAGGAGTAATGACGACGTCGAGGTCTTCCATCGGAACCGCTCCCAGGAGGACTTCCTCTCCCAAGACCAACGCGCCCACGAAACAGGAACGATTGCCGAACGTCAATTCCACTGGTCCCACATAGGGACACACATGCGTTTTCCCATCCGCCGTAGTCACCTCGCGTTCTTGGAGAGTCGGGAGCTTGAGCTGCGTCGCGACGTGTTCCGGAACGCAAAGCAATAAGGCCCCGGTATCGACCATCGCATTCGTTTCGTATGCGGCAAGGCTGGCATTGAGTGGATTTCGCAGAAGTATCTTGGCATAGACGAGCCCCATGACACCCATCCTCAGTTCCTGGTGAAAGGACTACAGAATTCCCGCGCTGCGGACGTCGATGCCTTTCAGGGCCATCTTCAACTCTTCGATGTTGGGAGAGATCTCGAAGGCGTCGGCGCGGCTGATCAATTCTTTGTCGATGAAGTACTTCAGCGAATCGTTAAACAACTGCATGCCGTCGGCTTTTCCGATGCGGATGGCGGCGGCCAGCTTGTTGTCTTGCTCTTCCAAGACCAGTTTGCGCACGATGGCGTTGAAGAGCATCAGTTCGATGATCGGCACACGGCTCGGCTTATCGACGACGGTCTTGATGAGCTTCTGGGCGACGATGGCCTTCATGTTGAACGCCATCGCGCCGCGCAGAGCCTTGTGCATGTCTTGCGGAAAGAGGTCCAGAATACGGCCGATGCACGACGGAGCATTCGAGGCGTGGATCGTGCCGTAGACCAAGTGCCCGGTCTCGGCGGCGTGGATCGCGGTGCCGAACGATTCCTGATCGCGCATTTCGCCCACCAGCATGATGTCCGGGTCTTGTCGCACGGCGTGCTTCATGGCGATGTGAAAGTCCCTCACGTCCATACCGACCTCGCGCTGGTTGATGAGCGCCTTGTCCGATGTGTAGACGAATTCGATGGGGTCTTCGATCGTCAGGATGTGGACGCTCTTGCGATGATTGATGAGGTCCAGCATCGAAGCGATCGTCGTGGACTTGCCGGAGCCGGTGACTCCGGCCAGCAGCACCATGCCTTGGTCGTAGTTGGTCAGCCATTCCATCGAGGGCGGCAGATACAGGCCCTCGAAGTTCGGGATCGTGCGTTCGACTTTACGGCTGACCATGCCGGGAAGTCCCATCTGCGTGAACAGGTTCACGCGGAACCGCCATTTGTCGCCGTCCACATCCACGACATGCGAAAAGTCGGAGCCCCCCTCGTTCCAGAAGATGTTGGTCAGCCGCTCGTCCATCATCGGCATCAGCAGCGCTTCCATCTTCTCTTTGGTGATCGGCTCCATTTCCAACGGCACCAGCGAACCCTTGACGCGAAAGATCGGCGGCCGGCCAACCTGCATGTGCAAGTCGGAGGCTTTGTGCTTGACCATCGCTCGGAAGACCTTGTCGATCTCCAGGCTCTTGGTGGCTCCGAACTCGCGTTTGACCTTGGGCTGAGCTTGCGGAGCAGCAGCGGGAGCGGCATGACCAGACATGGCAAATACCTTACGAAAGAATGAAACGAAGACGAGGGAGTGCCGCCCAACTCGCGGCGAAAAGCCCGTGAGTTGTAATCGACCCTTTCGGCCGATGCCAAACAGGAAGTCGCGACGTTGGCGAGTTCGACGTTCTGCGGCGACTTTGCTAGAAGGTTCGCCTTCCGGCGTCACGCACCACCGTAGCCTGACTCTCCGAGTCGGGACTTCTGCGGATTGACTCCCGACTCGGAGAGTCAGGCTACGATGAAAAGGAAAACCATGCCGCAGCGACATCGACGTGTGAGTTTGATCGCGTTCTCCGTGCTCGTGCTGGTCGGCCTGTCCGGCTGGGCGGTCGGTTGGTTCAAGCCGAACGAGACCACTGTCACCGAGATCGCCCCCGGCGTCTTCGTTCGCAAGATGGAAACCGAACCGAAATTCCTCGGCAGCAATCAGGGCTGGGTCATTTTCAAAGACTTCGTGCTGGTCATCGAAGCGAGCTTCCCGACTCAGGCCGAAGCGGTCATCAAGGAAATCCGCAAGACGACCGACAAGCCGATTCGCTACGTCTTCGACACGCACTACCACGGCGATCACGCCGACGGCAATCCGGTCTTCGTCAACATCGGAGCGTCTCCGATCGCGTCCGAAAACAGCAAGGTGCTCTTCGAGACCAAAGGCCGCGCCGGCTTCGAGAAAACGCAAAAGGACAATCCCACAGAGTTCGGCCACGGCTCGCTGAAGTACGCGCCCGCCTCGTTGTACTTCCCAACGAAGCTGGTGATCGACGACGGCACCCAGCGCGTCGAGCTATTGCACTTCGGCCACGCTCACACGGCCGGCGACGCCGTTGCCTGGCTCCCCAAGCATGGCATCGTCTTCACCGGCGACGCCTGCGTGAATGGAGCCTTCAACTACACCGGCGACTCGAACACCGAAAGCTGGATCGGAGTGCTCACGAAGTTGCAGGGACTTCCCATCAAAACCATCTGCCCCGGTCACGGCGATGTGACCGGCAAGGAGTTGCTGGCGACTCAGAAGCGCTGGTTTGTCGAACTCCGCGAAGCAGTCCAAATGGCGATCGACAAAGGGAAGTCTCTCGATGAAATCAAGAAAGAGCTTGAGGTGCCGTTCTACAAAGATTGGACAGGCGTCGATGCGAAGACGCGCGAAGAGAACATCGAGCATGTCTACGGCGAGTTGACGAAGCGCAAAGCGGGATAAATGAGAAGACAAGCTGGCGGAAAATGAAGGGCGAAAAATGAAACAGAACTTTTGGAGTCGTGTCATGATTTTCCGCCCTTCATTTTTCGCCAGCTTGTTCCTTTCCGTCTTATTACCAAGCGTCCTTTCCGCCGCCGTCACGCGGATCGAAATCAAAACGCGCGAGCCGTATCTCGAAGACCGAGCCTTCGACGGCATCGGCTCCTATGAACGGCTGCGAGGCAAAGCGTTTTTCGCGGTCGATCCGAAGCACGCCGCCAATCAAACGGTGATCGACTTGGAGTTGGCTCCCAAGAACGACGCCGGCTTGGTCGAGTTCTCGACCGATGTCGAACTGCTCGCGCCGAAAGACTTGAGCAAAGCGAACGGAGCGATGCTGTACGACGTCAACAATCGCGGAGGCAAACTCACGCTCGGCATGTTCAACACCGGAGCGGACGAGTTCCTGATGCGGAAAGGATACGTCGTCATCTGGAGCGGCTGGATCGCGGAGACTCAACCGGGAGGCGGCCGACTGCGGCTCACCGCGCCCGTCGCGACCGAGAACGGCAAGCCGCTCACCGGGCCAGTGCGAGCCGAGTTCGTGATCGAAGCTCCGGCCGAACGCCACACGTTGGCGATGTGGGCCAATCAAGGTTGCTACGAACCGACCGAACGCGGCGAGCGCGAAGCGGTGCTCACCTGGCGGTCGCGAGAAAAAGATGCGCGAGTTGTCATCCCGCGCAAGCAGTGGCGATTGGAGAAACGCTGGGTCGAGGACAATGGAGAGCGGGGACAGTTGCCGCTCATTGAACTGGTCGTCGCGGGGGGATTACAGCCGGGCTATATCTACGAGGTCGTTTACGAAGCTCAAGGCTCGATCGTGCAGGGACTGGGCTTGGCCGGGATTCGCGATCTGCTGTCGTTCCTCAAGCACGAGACGTCCGCGAAGAATCCGCTGTTCATGGCGGAGCCGAAAAAATCGTCGGTGAAGTTCACGTATGGCTTCGGCGTCTCGCAATCAGGGCGCTGCTTGCGGCAGTTCTTGTACGACGGCTTCAACGCCGATGAGTCCGGCCGGCAAGTCTTTGATGGTGTGATTCCGCACGTCGCTGGCGGAGGACTCGGCTTTTTCAACCATCGGTTCGCATCGCCGACTCGGCACAACGGGCAGCACGACAATCATCTCTTTCCAGCCGATCAGTTCCCGTTTACTTACGGTGACGAGATCGACTCATTCACCGGCCGCGAGGACGGCATCCTGCATCGCGACCGAGCGCGCGGCACGGTGCCGAAAGTCATGCACACGCAAAGCAGCAGCGAGTACTGGCATCGAGCCGGCTCGCTGGTGCATACCGATCCGCTCGGCAAACGAGACGCGAAGCTGCCGCCGGAGGTGCGCGTGTATTG
>CAMDDX010000416.1 GCA_945893075.1 Planctomyces sp. SH-PL62
GGTCGATTTTCTGACCGCGCTCGGAGACGGTCGCATTGAATTGATCGGCGAGGAGATCGACGGCCCATTCATTCGAGCGGTCGTTGACTGCTCGTTGTCGGACAAGCGCGACGTTGTCGCGCTCTTCAGCCCATGCCACGGAGTCGGCGAGACGTCGGTGTATCGAGCCGTCCTCGAAGCGGGTTTCACGCAGGTCAAGATTCATCCGTCGCAACGATTACCAGACGGCAACTTCCCTTTCGCGCCCGACCGCTTCCCGAATCCGGAGCGGAAGGTCGTTCTCGAAGCACTGGTCCCCGCTGCGAAAGAGATCAACGCCGATCTGATCCTCGCCTCCGATCCCGATGCCGACCGAGTCGGCCTTTCAGCACGAGCAACCGACGGCAGCTACACGATCATCAACGGCAACCGCACCGGCATGTTGCTGGCTGATTACGTCTTGAGACAACGTCGCGCCGCAGGTTCGTTGACTCCGCAACATTTCGTCGCCTCGACGCTCGTGAGTTCGCCGATGATCGAGCCGATCGCCCGGTCGTTCGGAGTCCGCTGCATTCGCGACTTGTTGACGGGGTTCAAATACATCGGCGCGGTCATGGATCGTGAAAGTCCGGACCAGTTCGTCTTCGGCTTCGAGGAGTCCATCGGCTTTCTGGCCGGCACATACGCTCGCGACAAAGACGCGACGATTGCCGCGCTGTACCTGCTGGAGTTGGCCGCCGAACTCAAAGCGTCCGGCAAGTCGCTGCTCGGCCGATTGGACGAACTCTTCGTCGAGCACGGCTACTTCTGCGATGGGCAACACTCGAAGACATGCACCGGCGAAACGGGGCGGCAGCAAATTCAAAAGATCAGCGCGACTCTGCGATCCTCTCCCCCCTCGACCATCGGCCCCGCTCGGCTGATTCGCGTGGAAGACTACAAGCAGCACGAAGTTCGCTCGCTGCCCGACAACCGCGTGATCGGCCGCATCGAGCAACCAGCCGGCGATGTGCTGATCTTCGACGGCGTGGTCGATCTGCCCGGAGCAACCACCGGAGTCCGTTTCGCCGCTCGGCCGTCCGGGACCGAGCCGAAGATCAAGTTCTACCTGTTTGCACACCCGGCCGACGGCTGCCGCGATGAGTTACCGCTGACCGAATTGAAAAAGGCTCGCGAAGAGGTTCTCATGTCCGTCCAGAACGCGCTGTCAAAATGGATCGACTCGACAGTCGCGTGAATTTGAAGAAGACAATGCTCACGCAGAGGCGCACCAGCGCAGAGGGATGGGAACGGAGTCTTCCCCGAACTCTGCGCCTACGCGCCTCTGCGTGAGCCTTTTTGACGATTCGCCTCCCGCCAGAAAACTCCCCGCCTACGAATTTCCTTCCTGACCTGGATCGGCTTAGACAATGTCGCAAGAACGCATCGGACTGTGGTTGATTGGAGCTTGGGGCGGCGTCTCGACAACCGTCGCCGTGGGGCTGGCCGGCTTGCAAGCGGGAGTCGCTCCCGAAACGGCGCTGGTGACATCGCTGCCGAACTTCGCTCGGTTGAAGCTGGCGGACTGGTCGCAGTTCGTGATCGGCGGCCACGAGATTCGCGAAACAAACTACGCCGCCGAAGCGGAAGTGCTCTACCAGAACTCGCGCGTCTTTGACCGCGATCTGCTCAACGCCGTCGCACCTCGATTGGCTGAGTGGGACAAGAACATTCGCCCCGGCACGCTGATCAACGTCGGTTCGACCATTGAGAAGTTCGCTGGCCCGAAGACGGCAGCGACTCGCGGCGAGAAACCCGCCGCCGCGATCAAACGCATTCGTACCGACATCGAAGAGTTCAAGAAAGCGAATGACTGTGCTCACGTCATCGTGCTTTACTTGTCATCCACGGAACCGCCGCTCGAATCGGACGCCGCGTCCTGGGATTGGGCCAAGCTGTCGGCCGCGTTGGCCAGCAGTGAGGCTTCGCCAGTTCCGGCCAGCAGTGAGGCTTCGCCAGTTCCGGCCAGCACGATCTACGCGATTGCCGCGTTTGAACTAGGTTGCTCATTCGTGAACTTCACGCCGTCCGTCGGCTCGAATCTGCCGGCGCTCGCCGAGTTCGCGTTGAAGCAAAAATGTCTGCACGTCGGCCGCGATGGCAAGACGGGCGAAACGTTGATGAAGGCGGTGCTGGCCCCGATGTTCGCCGCTCGCAATTTGAAGGTCATGAGCTGGGTCGGTCACAACATCTTCGGCAACATGGACGGCAAGGTGCTCGACGATCCGATCAACAAGTCCAACAAGGTGCGGTCGAAGGATCACCTGCTGACTGAAATCCTCGGCTACAAACCGCAGACGTTGGTGAGTATCGAATACATCGAGTCGATGGGAGACTGGAAAACCGCCTGGGACCACATCCACTTCGAAGGCTTCCTCGGCACAAAGATGTCGCTGCAATTCACCTGGCAAGGCTGCGACTCGCTGCTGGCCGCACCGCTGGCATTGGACTTGGTGCGACTCACCGAACGCGAACACCGCCGAGGCAAGTCCGGAGTCATGAATCATCTCGCGGCCTTCTTCAAAAGCCCGATGGGACCGCACGAGCCGGAATTCGCGAAGCAATTCATCGCCCTCGAACACTGGGCGGACGAAGTGGCGGCCCAGCAATGAGTCCTCGTGTCTTCGCCTACTTACGACTGCTTCGCCTGCCGACGGTCTTCACCGCGCTGGCCGATATTTTTCTCGGCTTTTTGCTGACGCATCAAACGTTGATCGGCGACGACGGGCCGAATCCACTTCCAGCGTTCCTGCTCCTGTGTGCCGCTTCGGCCGGGTTGTATTTGTCCGGAATGGTCTTCAATGACTACTTCGACCGATTGATTGATGCTCAAGAACGTCCCGATCGTCCGATCCCGTCTGGGGCGATCTCCCCTGTCGCCGCGCTGCGCCTGGCCGCCGGATTGATGTTGGTTGGATTGACGTCTGCTGCCATCGTGGGGCCTCTAAGCGTGGGCATCGCCGTTGCGGTGTGCGCGTCGATGCTGGCCTATAACGGCGGCCTCAAGAAGACTTGGCTTGGCCCGTTGGCGATGGGGGCTTGTCGCAGTGGCAACGTGTTGTTGGGTGCCAGTGCCGTTGGTTCGCTTTTTGAATTTGTCTCCCTGTCTCGTTGGCCAATCGCCGTTAGCCTGGGGGTCTACATCGCCGGCGTGACTCTGTTTGCTCGGCAAGAAGCGACCACCAGCCGCCGAACCGCTCTGACGTGCGCTGCTGGAGTGATCAATTCTGGAGTCGTCGGCTTGGCAATGTTCGTCAATACGAACGGGCTGATTGAGCACCGCCTGCCAGCATTGGGCATTTTGTCGATGATCTTATTTACTCTGGATCGTCGCTTAGCGGTCGCCATTGCTCAGCCGAGTCCGCAGCATGTGCAATTGGCCGTGAAGGTCTTGCTGCTGTCGCTGGTGATGCTCGACGCGACGTTGATCTATGCTTTCAACGGCCAGGTGGAATTGGCGATGGCGACGGTCGCTCTGCTGATCCCTGCGATCGGCCTGAGCCGGATGATCGCCATGACCTGAGTCAGCAAGTTTGAGACTTGTAACTCAGCCGGGCTTGCCGACCGGCTTGAACCCCATGTCTCGGAATTTTGCCGACTCGATGGGCGAAGTCATTTTGACGGTGACAATCTCTTCCCAAGGGACGATTGCCGAGCGTGCTCCCATCGTATCGGGGCGGTCTCGTTCCAGGAGCACTGCAGAATCGGAGACTTGAAAGTTACTGAAGGCAATCCCCTCATTGAGCGAAGTCACGACGATGCCAAGCTTGGGGATCGAATCGGGCCAGCGTTGAAACAGATTCTGCCAGCAGAGGCTTTTTTCCATGGCGGACACTCCGTTGCGGCCCTCAAGCCGATCCTGGGGAAGCGGAAAACCAAAAAGAAAACCCGGAGCACCTGATGGCGTCCGGGCTTCCAACTTGAATGACCCCGAGGGGATTTGAACCCCTGTTATCGGATCGAAAATCCGGTGTCCTAGGCCTAACTAGACGACGGGGCCATAAAGCGGGGCACACTTTAGGGCCTCAACAATGACTGTCAAGCCGCCCATTTTACACGTCATTGACGTTGAAATTAGCCGTTGGTTTCATCGGCACCGGCGGTTCCAACTTCTTGAGCACGTTGGATTGCGGCCATCACCTCGCTGCGATGAATTGGAACATCGCGCGGCGCTTGAATGCCCAGGCGAACCTTGTCGCCTCGAACCTCGATCACGGTCACCACGATCTGGTCGTTAATGACGACGCTTTCATTCCGTTTGCGTGACAGGACTAACATGGCGGTACACTCTCCGAGCCTCTGACTTCAAAACTCGCATTTGCGGTGTCCCTTCGGACTGATCTCTCCGGAAGTTCGAAAAATAATTCGTCTGGCATTGAAAATGATTGGCGGGATTCTAGGGGAGTGGTCCGCTTGGTCAAGCCGCCGGACTACATTGTTCACTTGACATTCGCAACTCGACTCCGCCTGACTTGTTGAGTTTTTCCCAATTTCCCCGGTTATTCAGAACGAAGCGGGCAGGGACGGAACTGGCCTCCGCTCAAGATGTCATGGCCGTTCGGTCGTTTTGGACTGGAGTTTTCCCGTACAAATTCCGCCATGCGAATTGCGCATCTCCTGCGGGGATTGACTCGCTGATGTCTCCGATTCTCAGTAATGTACGCTTCCCGGCAGCGACTCCGAATCGTTGTGAATCATCTGATTGGGAGCCTCCTCGCTTGGTGCTCAGGAGACCGAACGATGCAGTTCAGTCATTTCGATGGCGTGTCGGCGGGAGCCTTGGCGCATCACATCTTGCTGGTGGAGAACGATCCCGAATCAGCAGATTCAGTGAAGGCGTTGCTGGAATTGCACGGCTATCGGGTGCAGGTGGCAAAAGATGGCGGACAGGCGCACTCGGCGTTCCACATGCGGCGGCCAGACTTCGTCATCACCAGCTTGATCCTACCAGGCGAGAATGGTTTCGAGTTAATTGATCGGATGAAGCGATCGGACGAATCGGTTCCCGTGCTGGTCCTGTCAGCCGTCTCTCTGGAGGATGCTCGCGCATTGACCGAACGGCTGGGGGCGGACGGTTATTTGACCAAACCGGCAGCGCCTGATGAACTGCTGGCGGAGATCAAGGAAATCGCTCAGCGTGTGTGGGAGCGGGCTCATCATGGCGGACAGAAGGAAGAAAAACGGATTCGGTTCAACTGCCGCTGCGGGAAGAAATTCAAAGTCAGTCCCGTGC
>CAMDDX010000417.1 GCA_945893075.1 Planctomyces sp. SH-PL62
ACGGCCAGCTCCTTCGGCGTGC
Source organism: Planctomyces sp. SH-PL62 (assembly GCA_945893075.1). Taxonomy (GTDB): domain Bacteria; phylum Planctomycetota; class Planctomycetia; order Planctomycetales; family Planctomycetaceae; genus SXKJ01. The sequence goes on from CAMDDX010000417.1 coordinate 23, forward strand.
CGACGAAGTAAGCTCGGCGCGGCGGCAGGCCGGGGTACGTCTTGTCGAGATATTTCTGATACTTCGCTTTGTCCGCGAAGACGTAGACCACGACGTCGCGGCCTTCGAGCGGCAATTGCAGTTCGTGTGCGACATCCTGCCGCAGTTGGATCAGGTCTTGGATCAGCGCGTGGTCTTTACGAAGTTCGACGTCGCTGACGACGAGCAACTGCTCGGAGCGGACGAAGTGTTTGACCGGAAGCTGGGCTGCATCGGGGCGAGCCGTGCGGCAGCCGGCCGCGAGCAGCATCGCAGCAAACAAACTCAGTGTGATGCGGATCTGCCGCGAGGCCATATCGAACTTCATGTGCTATTGCCGTTCGGTACTTGGCCAATCGAACGAGGTGTCATTGGAGGTACGGTCATCGTCGCGCGTGGTCTTTTCGCCGAAGACTTTGCTCTTCCAGCGATTCGTGACCGACTCGCGCATGAGTTCGGAATGGCCGGTCAGGACCAGAGCCTTGATCAATTGCCCGTGCTTGGTCCATTCGGCGGTGTCCCATTCGCGGACATCGACGTAGGCATCGACCAGCGAGGCGGACGGCTTGGGGACGAAGACCCAATCGTCCTTGGTTCGCACGACATGAAACTTGAAGGCGACAAACATCGCCGCCGCGCCCAGCAATGCGCCGAACGCTAACGCAAACAGTCGTCGCATGAGTTCCCTCTCTTCGCTGGCGACCGGAAATTCGGGGGGCGGGTTTGTCCCAAATTCTCCCAATTGCCACAAGACGGCCTGACAGGAACTTCTTGATGCCTTGCAGTGACCCGGCTAAGCTCCGCCCCGCTGTCGCCGGAGCCGTGTTGTGTATGCGGTCAGACCGGCTTTCCATTTGTGGTCCCTCAGCCATCAAACACGGGTATGCCCAAGAATTCCGACATCCGCATCAAGGAGGCGGTCTGCTCCTTTGAACCGATCACCTTTCGATGCCCGGTTAAGTTCGGCGGTCGAATCGTCTCCAAGTCCTTCCTCATCAATGTTGAGGTTGTGGTCGAGACGAAATCCGGCAAGTTCGCCACCGGCCTGGGGAGTATGCCGGTTGGCAATGTCTGGGCCTGGCCGTCCGAGAAAGTCAGTCCCGACGAAGCCGAGCAAGCGATGATGACTTTCGGCGAGCGGGCCTGCGATCTGGCGACGCTCTTCCCGGAGCACTCCGACCCGATCAACATCGTCTATCACATCTCCGGTGAGTACGCGCATCTCGGCAAGATTATCCCGCAAGAGCTGAAGCTCGCCGAGCCGATGCCCGAACTGGCCGAGCTCGTCGCCGCCAGCCCGCTCGACGCCGCGATTCACGACGGCTTTGGCCGAGTCAATCACGTCAACAGCTACAACGCCCTGTCGAAGCAGTTCATCCATGAAGACCTGTCGGCGTACCTCGACGAGCAGTTCAAAGGGGAATACCTCGATCAATACACGCTCCGCGAACCGAAAGCGCGCATGCCGCTGTATCACTTGGTCGGTGCGCTCGACCCGCTGACCGCGGCCGACATCACCAAGCGGATCAACGACAAGCTCCCCGAAACGCTCCCCGAATGGATCAACTACAACGGGCTGACGCATCTGAAGATTAAGCTCAATGGCGACGATCTCGACTGGGACGTGAATCGCGTTCTGGCCGTTGAACAAGTCGCCGCCGAAGCGCAAGCGAAGCGCGGTTGCACCGAGTGGGTCTACTCCACCGACTTCAACGAGAAGTGCCAGGACGCCGCGTACGTGCTGGAATTCCTCGCCCGCGTCAAAGCCGGATCGCCGGCCGCGTATGACCGCATTCAATACATCGAGCAACCGACGAGCCGGCATTTGAAGGCTCACCCGGAACTGAAGCTGCACGAGGTCGCAAAGCAAAAACCGGTCGTGCTCGACGAAGGCTTGGTCGATTACGAATCGCTGCTGCTGGCTCGCGAGATGGGTTACACCGGCGTCGCGCTTAAGGCGTGCAAGGGGCAGACCGACTCGCTGCTCCTCGCGGCCGCGGCGCAGAAGCTTGGAATGTTTCTGTGCGTGCAAGACTTGTCGTGCCCCGGCTATTCGTTCCTGCACTCGGCCAGCTTGTCGGCCCGCATTCCGGGCGTCGCGGCGATCGAAGGCAACAGCCGCCAATACTGCCCCGCCAGCAACCGTCCCTTCGCCAAACGCTTCCCGACGATGTTCGAGATCAAAGACGGCACTGTCGGCACCAGCGTTCTCAACGGCGAGGGGCTTGGGTTTTGATTTCTCCGGACGGATCGCCCGATTCGGCCGGCGATACCTCGCGCCGACATCAATAAGACGTCTCGTTTAACCCGGAGCCAACGGCGACGGCGAGCGTGTTGACGCTAGCAACGGTGCCGTCGCCGTTGGCTCCGGGTTAAACGACGCATCGAAAGCCGTGATTCGCCCAAGCGACTGCTTGCCGATTCGGGAGAGGCGGCCTAGACTCCGCCCCCTCGCTTGCCCGGCCAAGTGGCCGAGCGGCGTTTTTTTCGCTCAAGATTGAAGGTGTTAGGCGTCGCCATGAAAGAGGGCATTCATCCCAAGTACCACGAAGTCACGGTCCACTGTAGCTGTGGCACCGAGTTCGTCACGCGCAGTACTTCCGCCAAGTTGCACGTCGATATTTGCTCGAAGTGCCATCCGTTCTTCACCGGCCAGATGAAGTTCGTGGACGCCGCGGGGCGCGTTGAGAAGTTCTCCAAGAAGTACAATTGGAAGGTCAAGGGAGCCAGTTAGCGACCGTCAGACGCACTCGGCTGTAATGTCCGGGCAAGGGCGTGTCTGGCAGCGACGAATTCCGGTTGACTGCAAACATCGGGAGGACGAATCTCCCCTGAGCCAATGCCGTGGTGACACGACAGCTCAGGAGAGATTCATCCTCCCGATGATTTTTTGTAGTCCCGATTGGTTTTCCTCCTCGTAGCCGATTCGAATCGCCATGTACCCCAGCCTCCAAACAAAACTGCAGCGCTTCGAGGAAATCGAGCAGATGCTGCAAGACCCGGCCGTCCTGTCGGACGTGGACCGGATGCTCGCCTTGCAGCGCGAGCACGGCGGCTTGCGCAAAGTCGCCACCTCCGTGCGCGAATTCAATCGGCTGGAGAAAGACGTCGCCGAAACCAAGCAGATGATCTACGAAGACTCCGACCACGAGGCGCGCGACTACGCCAAGGCGGAGCTCGCCGAGTTGGAGCCGAAGTTTCACGCCGTTCGCGTCGAACTGGAAGACATGCTGACCGCCGGCGACTCGATGACGCGCGGCTCGTGCATCGTGGAAGTCCGAGCGGGGACCGGTGGCGAAGAGGCCGCGTTGTTCGCTCGCAATCTGCTCGACATGTATACGCGATTCATCACCGTCCGCGGCTGGAAGATGGAAATACTCGACTTCAGCGATGCCGAAATGGGCGGGATCAAAGAAGCCACGTTCTCGGTCACCGGCGAAGGCTGCTTCCACCAGTTGCAATTCGAGAGCGGCGGCCATCGCGTGCAGCGCGTGCCGGAAACGGAGTCACAAGGCCGCATCCACACCAGCGCGGCGACCGTCGCCGTGCTGCCGGAAGTCGAGGATGTCGAGGTCGAACTCCGTCCCGAAGACATCGAAATGGACACGATGCGTGCCGGCGGCCCCGGCGGGCAGAAGGTCAACAAAACCGAAAGCGCGGTCCGGTTGACTCACACACCAACTGGCATCGTGGTGAAGTGCCAAGACGAAAAGAGCCAGCACAAAAACCGCTCGAAGGCGATGCGGTTGCTCCGCAGCAAGATCTTCGAGCAGCAGCAACAGAAGGCGCATTCGGATCGAGCGTCTCAGCGCCGCACACTGATCGGCTCCGGCGATCGCAGCGAGCGCATTCGCACATACAACTTCCCTCAGAATCGTCTGACCGATCACCGCATCGGCCTGACGCTCTACAAGCTCGACAAGATCATGCAGGGCGAACTGGACGAACTGGTCAACCAAATGCTGGAGTTCGACCGCAACGAACGCCTGAAAGGCATCGACCCACAAGCGTAAGGCGGCGAAGCCGCAAAGTAGACGAGTCACTCCGTGACTCGAATTCGAGTAACGGAGTGACTCGTCTACTTTGCTCACGTATCGGAAACGTTTTTGCCGTTAGTAAGGATCTCTGCATGTCCGACACACCGCCGACTCCTGCCGGAGATGCCTGGACGGTGAAGCGGATTCTGGATTGGACGATCCCGCATCTGAAATCCCACGGCAGCGAATCGCCGCGCCTCGATGCCGAAATCTTGCTCGCTCACGCGAGAGGTTGCCCGCGCATCCAGCTCTACACGAACTACGATCAGCCGCTGACCGACGAGCAACGAGCCACCATGCGTGACCTCGTCAAACGCCGCGCAGCAGCAGAGCCGGTCGCGTATCTCGTCGGGCATCGCGAGTTCTTCGGACTCGACTTTCGTGTCACGAAAGACGTGCTCGTCCCGCGTCCCGATACCGAGACGCTGATCGTCGAAGCCCTCGAAGGACTCAAGCCGCTCGCGCAACCGCGAGTGCTCGACATCGGCACCGGCTCCGGCTGCATCGCGATCACACTGGCGGTCCACTGTCCGCAAGCGATCGTCACTGCGGTGGACCTGTCGAAACCAGCGTTGACGATCGCACAAGAGAACGCCGCCAAGCACAACGTCGCGGACCGCATTCGTTTCTTGTGCGGAGACCTCTTCGCTCCGCTGACTGATGCAGAGCCGTTTGACCTCATCGTCAGCAATCCGCCGTACATCGCTTCGGCGGAGATCGAAACCCTGCAACCGGACGTGCGTCTACACGAGCCGCGATCCGCACTCGACGGTGGCCCCGATGGCTTGGACATCATCCGCCGCTTGATCGCGGATGCTCCGCAATACTTGCTGGCTCAAGGGAAATTGCTGATCGAGATCAGCGGCGAACAGGCCGAGGCGGTCACGCAACTCCTGATTGCCAACGGCAGCTACGCCGACATCGCCATCCTTAAGGATTTGGCCAAGCAACCTCGTGTTGTCCGAGCCGTCCGAAAAGGGTAGAAGCCCGCCGATTCTGCTCGAATTTGAAATCTCAAATTTGAAATCAGAACTGTCCGGCTAACGATTCGGCCGGACGTTTGAAAATGTTGTTTGTTAATGGATTACGTTGAATGACGAGCGCGCACGATTTGAACTCGGAACGCAAGAATCTTCCGACGACCGGCGATCCCGCTGGGCGTTGGAGGTTGC
>CAMDDX010000418.1 GCA_945893075.1 Planctomyces sp. SH-PL62
CTGCGGGAGCCAAAGATAATGGCGGCCACCCGGCTCAAAGCGAAACTGCCAGGCGGCACTGGAATCGAGAGCTTTCAGCCTCACGGTCGCGATCTGCGAACGTGTCCGTTCGGCCGCCTCTTTCAACGGTTGATCGGCCATCATCCGCAGTACCGGCGGGAAGACCAACCCGGTGATGATCAACAGCAACGTCAGCACCAACAGCAACTCGGCAAAGGTGAAGCCAGCGGAACGCGAAACCTCACCGTGCCGAGCACGCAGCGACCACGGCTGTTCGCGTTTGCTCATCATGCCTGCCACGAAATTCCTGCCACTAATTCTGCGACCAATTGTTGACGTCGTCGGCGGTGTCGTCTTGACGATCCGGCCCGGCCGACCAAATTGCCGGCTTGCCGGTCGTCGATTGACGATTGCCCGAGGCCGGGTACTCGTATCGCAACGGCTGCTTCCAGGCGTCCAGCGGAATCCGCTCCAGGTACGGCGCTCGCGGCGTCGCGGACTCGGCGGTTTGTTCCGGGCTCATCAGCGTCTGGATGACCGAGTCACCGTTGCCTTCGGGAAACAGGCCGTCGTGATCGACCGCATAAATCTTCACCGCTTCCTCAAAGCCTTTGATGCTGATGGCGGTCGCTTTGATATTCGCTTTTTCCTGTGTGCCGAGCAGGTTCGGCACCACCATCGCCGCGATCACACCCAGAATCGCGAGCACCAGCAAGACTTCAATCAACGTGAACCCCGAACGGGTGAAACGGCGACGGGAGGGACGGCGGGCGGCGTGCATAACAGGTTCCTTAAGGCGGGAATTATTTTGGTAGCCGCGTTTCGCCAGAACGCGGGTTCTCGACGATTCGCCCGCGTTCTGGCGAAACGCGGCTACTCACAATCGGGCATCAGCGTACTCAAACATTGGGCCGCTGAATATGCCCCACTCCAATTTCTGACAGTCACGTTCTCCCCCTTTCGACCGCCGCGGGAAATCACAAATCGCGAGTTTGCAGGAAGAGTGCCTTCTTCTCGCCCGGTAGCGTGAAATCGAAACCGCAGCGTTGAAAGAATTCGTCGTTCGAGGTGATCGCCATGACTTCCAGCACTTGCCGCTCGTGAGCACGTTCGACGCATTGCTGAACCAAGCGCCGGCCGACACCGCCGCCGCGAAATTCCGGAGACACCGCCAGGCTGCGAATCTCGCTCATCTTTGGCGAATAAATCTCTAGCGCGGCGAACCCGACGATGCAGCCCGCCGACTCGGCGACGAAGCCGTGCTCGACCAGATCTTCCAATTCCTCCGTCGTGCGCGGCAGCAGTTTCCCGGCCGCGACAAACGGCTCGATGAACGTCGCGATCGACGAGAGATCGCCGGACTGGACGGGACGAATCGTGACTGAAGCACTCGCGTTCGACATGGATCTCTCACTGCTGGAGTTCGTGGCGGCGGAACTATAGCCGCGACCCGGAACTCGTGGCAGTTCTCAACCACGCCGCCGTTCGTGAGCGCTCACTTCGGGGATCGTCAGGAACCCCCACTGCAAAGCCTCGTCCTGCCGGTACTGCTTGCCCAGCGTCAGTGCCGTCGTCGCCTTCGCCAATTCGTAACCAAGATAAAAGGAGTGTGCCGAGTCGATTGGCGTCGTGCGTGTGATCTCGTCAAACAACTCGAACGGATCGGTCCCGTGCCAGTGCCCGTCGCGGTTGATCAAGTGCAGTTCACCACGCTCGACGAAGATGCGGAAGTTCGCATCGCGGATTTGTTCGGCCAGCCGCCGCAGTCCCGCTTCGCCTATCTCGTGGACCTTCACATCGCGCAGCATCACCAGTTGCGAGTTCACATGCTTCGGCAGAACGCGGTTCGTCACTGCGTGCCGCATCAACCGCCGCGCGAGATCAAACTCCTTAACCGCCGATCGGCACCAGCCGACGACCTCCGTCGTCAACACGCTGCGGATGCCGAGTTCCTGACAGATCGCCGCGAACAAGAAATTCAGACCGGCGCTATCGACTTCCGACAACTCCGTCAGGTTGCCGATGCCCATCATCATCTCCGCCGCGGGCCAACGACGCCGAGCCTCGAAGTACCGAGCCAATGAGGCTGCGAATCCGAATCCAATGGGTTCCAGGATCGGATCGATGCGAAACTTTCGGCCGGCGGCAGCAAGCAGTGCGGTCGTTCTGACCAACGACTCGCCGTCCTGAGGTTGATCGGGAATGACGACCAACTCGGCATCGCAAGCGGCCAGCCAGTCGGCGTTCGTACTGTTGCAGCTCAACACCAACTCGGCACCGGCCGCGACCGACTGTTCGACTTCACGACGGTCAAAGCTGTCGATCGAGATGCGGAAACCTTCGGCCCGCAGCATTCGTGTCGCGTCGCCGACCTGCGGCCAGAATTCGTCGGGAATGCAGCCGAGGTCGATGACGTCCGCGCCGTCTCGGCGATATTTCTCGGCTTGCTCGAGCAACTCCTGGTGAGTCAATCGCGGAGCGTGATTGATCTCGGCCAGAATCTCGATGTCGTACCGGCTGAGGTCCGGCGGCGACTTCGCTTGGCCACCGAAGTATTCCGGGAGATCAAACATGTCCTTCGGGCCTCGCTCAAACGGAGTGCCGAACTTCTGAGCCAAAGATTCCAAATCGCCGCCGCACCAACCGGGCAACAACACACGATCGACCGCTGACGGCGGTTCGAGCTTTCTGGCGACGAAGTCCACCGACATCAACGCCGCCACGCTGATCCCCAACACCGCGACTTCGTAATCAAAGCCCACCTGCGGAGCGAGCGTCGCCAACAACTCGCGCAACGAGGCTTCGGCCAGTCGCCCCGTCACGAACAAGATGCGTTCCGCTGGCATGATGGTTCCGATCACCGCTGCGCACCACCGTTGACGTAGATCACTTGACCGGTGAGATAACTCGCCTCGCGGCTCGCCAAGAAACGAGCAACGGCCGCGACATCTTCTGGCGTGCCCCAACGTTTCAGCGGGGTCTCGCGCAACACGCGCTGCTGCCAGACATCGTTCGCCCCATCGCCCCACTTCGTGCGAATCCAACCCGGGGCGATGCAATTGACCCGCACACTCGGAGCAAGACTGACCGCCAACGAGCGGGTGAATCCCATGATCGCACTCTTCGCCGCCGCGAAGAGTTCTCCGCTGTCCCCTTCCATACCACGCTCGGCCTGGTCCCAGCCAATGTTGAGAATCACGCCCCCTCCGGCCGCGGCCATGCGTTGTCCAACCAAGCGGCTGAGCAAGAGCGTGCTGCGGACATCGACTTCGTACAGCCGCTGCAGCTTGTCGGCAAATCCAAGTTTCGCCGAGTCACCGGTCAGCAGATCGACACCCGCGTTGTTCACCCAAATGTCGATGCCGCCCAGTTCCGTCCAACACCGCTCGACGAACGCTGGCAACGAGTCTTGTTCGCCGACATCTGCCATCACCGCGAAGGCGCGAGATCCAAGCAACCGCAGTTCTGTCGCCACCGACTCTGCGGCTTCTCGTCTGTGAGTCCCATGAATCACGACATCCGATCCCGCTTTGACGAATTCAACAGCGATCGCTCGGCCGATGCCGGAAGTCGAGCCGGTCACGACGGCTCGTAATCCGGACAGGTTCGCAAACTCTGAAACACTCACGAGAATACTCCTAAGAACTGCGGGAACATCGGCGATTTCAGATCGTTGACGACACTCCGGGTGCCGCGCATAATCCCGCCCGTTCTGAATTGGTTTTCGCAGTGAATCTGCACATCTCGTTTGTCGCTGACTCATTTCCGTGGCGGTTCCGCCAGTTCAATGTCTATTCCTGAGAGCCGAATTCTCTCGTCTCTAGGATTCCCATCTTCAACCATTTCCCGATCACCACAAGTCCATTTGCCAACGGCTCGGCGTATGCCCGGTCGTTCGTTTCTCAGTTTGCCGTCTTTGTTCGTCGAGTTCTCGACGCACGCACGGTCCGTGGCAAACGGGCCAAAGGAATGCCACTTGGCTGACCATTCGCAACACGATTCTCCGCAGCCGCCAGCGCCGGCGGCCACCGCGGGCCAACCTTCTAAACACATTGAGGATGAAATGCTTGAACTTGCCGAACGCCCTGTCCGCCGAAAGACCCCGGTTGCCAACAACAACCAGCTTCCCGACCAACTCCAACACGATTTGGTCCAACTGTTCAAACTGCTCTCCGACGAAACACGCCTGCGCGTGCTAATGTACCTGTACCGGGAAGACGAACTGCATGTCTCGGCGATGTGCGAACGGCTGCAACAGAGTCAGCCAGCCGTCAGCCATCACTTGGCCTTGCTGCGTGAGGCCGGGTTGATCGGCTGCCGCCGCGACGGCAAGCACAACTTTTATTCGATCCGGCAGACGCACTTCCACCGCGTCGTCGCGCAACTTTTTCAAAACATTGCCGACCCGACTCAGCCGGAGTTCCGGTTCGACGAGTTCATTGTGACTCCGCGGCGACACAACGAGGCGTGACATTTCCGCAGTCGTCGAACACAGCGGAGCCGAGCGACAAGCCGGCTCCGCTTTTTTTGTTTCATCACGTCGGCCATCCGCTCGCCTGTCTCGTTCGTGGCTGGGCCCTGACTGCCGCAAATTCTGCCGGTCGGGCTCAGCGAGGAGGTCTTTCGTGCTCGCAGAATCGGCACATCCAGAAACTCTTGCCAAAGCTGTAGCGATCGCAACGCCGATACTCGATGTAACGATTGGGCCGATCCTTGACCGTCTGGAAGGGCGTTTTCATGCCACTGCGAACGATTTGGCGACCGTGGAAGTGGGCCAGTGTGGTTCTGACCGGCGGCTTGCTCGTCGGCTGCTCGACCTCCGAAAAAAAGCTGAGCTACATCGGCGAGGCTGACCTGGAGCACTACAAGGATGTGGTGACCTCCATTGACTACCCGGCGGTCAATCAAGAGACCCCGGACGAAGTCAGCTACTCCGATGAACCGCGCCGCATTCGTAAGCCGCGCAAGGACGAAGTCTGGAATCTCGGTTTAGAAGAGGCCGTGCATACGGCACTCGCCAACAACGAGATCATCCGGGACAACGGCCAATTCCTGTCGACATCCAACCGCTTACTGACGAATCCGGACTTCGTGCAGTCGGTCTACGATCCGGCTGTGCAAGACACCAGCACCCTCTTCGGTCAGCAAGGCGTCGAGGCCGCACTCTCTGAATTCGAC
>CAMDDX010000419.1 GCA_945893075.1 Planctomyces sp. SH-PL62
GCCGAATACAGCTTTTCCATCGTCGCAGCGTCCTGTCGGCCAATTCCGAAAAATCGTAGACCCGACCCCGTGTTACTGCTCTCTCCGAATAACGCGGTGGAAGTGTAACTCGACTTCGCGGTCCACGACGCGGCGGACGCCTTCGACGAGACACGACGGTTCGTGGTCGGCTTCGCCTTGACGCTTGATCGTTTCCAGCGGCGTGCCCGGCGTGACGGTGAAGGTGCTCTGGTGAATGATTTGGTTGCCGGCGTCGAGCTCCGGAACGATGAAGTGGATCGTCGCTCCGAACGTCAGCATGTTGCGTGCGTAGGCGTCCTCATACGGATGGAAGCCGGGGAACGGCGGCAGCAGGCCGTGATGCAAATTGATGATTCGGCCGCCGGCGAAACGCCAGCAAGTGCTCGGTGGCAGGATGCGCATGTAGCGGGCCAGCAGGATGTAATCGACGTCATATTGGTCGAAGAGTTCGACCATGCGGGCGTTGTCTGGATTGCCCTTCGCGTCGCCGACGTCGTGCCAGTCGATGCCGAATTGCTCGGCCACGCCGCGGCAGGCGGAACGGTTGCCGAGCATCACGGCCGGAGTCGCCTTCAGCCGGCCGTCTCGAATGGAACGCAGCACCGCGAGCGCAGGCTCCGGCCGATACGTCGCGCAGATCGCCAGCCTCGGCGGCCGAGCTTGTTCGTCGCGCGACCAGGTGCGGATCGACAAGCCTTTCATCTCACCGATTTGATTCATGCGTGTCCGCAGCGTCGCGATCGGCTCTTGGTCGGCGGGCCAGTCCACGCGCGTAAACATCGCGAAGAGCTTCTCGGTGTCGTGGTCGTACATCTGAATTTCGTGGATGTTCGCCCCGGCCGACGCGAGGTAGTGAATGATCGGATCGGCGAGACCGCGATTGTCTGGTCCAACGGCGGTGATCGTGACGTGCATGGAAAGAGTCCTTCTCGTGGAATGGTGCGGAAGGATGATTGTCGGAGGCGAGTTTGCCAACCTTGGAGTGCTGTGGCTCGACACAGCCCTCCATCCGATTGAAAGAGCGACTCGCAAAATCCAGAAAACGACGCTACGAAAGTCGGCTGAACAACCGCGATTGTTCTGGCGATCGACGTCTTTATTCCAAATGAATGGAGGGCTGCGTCGAGCCGCAGCACTCCAGGGAAACACCATGCTCAACGAACAACTTTTTCATCACGATGGATTGAGTCTGAACTTTGCGACTGGGCCGCGTAACGGGCCGGCGCTCGTCTTCTTTCATGGAGTGATGCGGCGTTGGCAATGCTTTATTCCGTTGATTCCGTCGCTGAGTTCGCGCTGGCACATCCACGCACCGGATCATCGCGGGCACGGTGGGTCATCCCGGGCAAAGTCGGAATATCTGGTGCGCGACTATGTGCGTGACGCGGTCACGTTCGTACGAGAGCAAGTCCCAGGCTCGGCGGTGTTGTACGGTCACTCGCTGGGAGCGATGGTCGCGGCCGGTGTCGCAGCCGAGTTGCCTCAGCAGGTACAGGGTGTCGTGCTGGAAGACCCGCCGTTCGACACGATGGGGCCGCGGATCAGTCAGTCGGCGCTGCTGAGCTACTTCGCCGGAGTGCAGCCGTTCGCGGAATCGACACTGCCCGTCGGCGCACTCGCGCGGCAACTGGCCGAGATTCCGCTGACGACTCCGGGCCAAGCCGGCTCGATTCGGTTAGGCGAGACGCGCGACATGGCTTCGCTGCGATTCACGGCGAGAGGTCTGAAACAGCTTGATCGAGAAGTACTCGCGCCCATCATCGCGGGCCGCTGGTTGGAAGGCTTCGATTGGGCCGCCGCGCTGGAGACAATCACCTGTCCGGCGTTGCTCCTGCAAGCCGACTTGTCCGTCGGTGGCATGTTGACCGACGACGACGCGGCCGCAGCGGAACGGTTGATGCCCGACTGCTCGCGCATCCGGCTGCCGAACATCGGACATCAGATCCACTGGCAGCAAACCGAGACGTGCTTGCGGTTGGTCAACAGCTTTGTGGAATCGTTGGAAGGACTGCCCGTGCGATGAACGCCATCGGGAGTCACGAGCATCGCTGTGTTCAGCCCCAAGGGGGCGTGACTCGAAAGCCCAGGGCGTTAGCCCTGGGAACGCGCGGTGAAACAAACCTGAAAGGCCCAAAGAGCCGCGACTCGTCGTCGTCCCAGGCGTGTCCGCCGTTCGTGCTCGTTGGAGTCACGGCCCGTTGGGCCTTGTCGTAATTGGATGTGCCCGTCCCCCAGGGCTAGCGCCCTGGGCTATCGAGTCAGTCCCCGTTGGGGCCAAGGCCGGAAGACCGGCAACATCCAAGTCATTCCCTCTTTCTCTGGAAATGAGCAGTCGCAGGCCGGGTAAAGGAAGAGAGGAATTCGACGGTCGATCACGCGACCGATTCGAGCAGCGAGCGTTGTGTCTCGAACATCGTCTCGCGATGCTTGTGGCCCTCACCCAAGTGGGTGCGGGCCGAAAACTGTCGGGATCGTGGAGACGGACCTTGAGCACGAAATGGATCACGTGGAATGAACTGCCGTGGGTGGCTCGTGGCGAAGCGGGCACGGCGGTGCAGTTGTGCGACCGGTTGATGCAGGCGGCGTTGAAGGCCGACTCGGCCAGCGCGTTTTTGCAGTTGGGGCTGCCGGAACTGGCGACGGAGTTTTCCGCGCAGTGGGTCGGCGTGTGGAAGCGGACTCCGCAGTGGGAGTTGATCGCGGAACATGGCCGGCACACTTGGCCGCAGCCGCCGACGCGCTTCTTCGAGGAAGTCCTCGAACACGAGGCGAGTGGCTGTCTGTCGGCCGCATCCGAGTTGGACGGCTGGTCGGTGATCGGGTTGCCGCTACCGAATTCGTCCGCAGGTCTGCCGCGAATTCTGGTGCTCGCAGGACGCCGGCTCGCTGGTGAGGAGTTGCCGATCATCACCGGTGTTGGGCGAGTGCTCGGCTATGGCCTGTCGCTGAACGAGCGGATGTCACAGCATGTGCGTCGCGCGGACAAACTGCGGAACACGCTGGCCGTCGCCGCCACGTTTGCCGGTGCTCCCGACACAGTGACGTTGTTGGAATCCATCGCGCAGGCCGCGACGAAGCTGCTCGACTGCGACCGAGCCAGCATCTTCATTTGGGATCGCGACCGGCACGAAGTCGTGGCGTGTCCGGCACTGGGGATCCCCGGAGGCTCGCTGCGAATCCCCGATAACGTCGGCATCGTCGGGCAAGTCATTCACACGGGCGATTCGATTCGCGTCGATGACGCTTATGCCGACAGCCGCTTCGGAAAGTCCGTCGATAAGGCGACGGGCTATCGCACGCGGACGTTGCTGGCCGTCCCGTTGCTCGACGCCGACGGCAAGCGGATCGGCTGCTTCGAGGGGATCAACAAGAACAACGGTCTGTTCGATGCCGACGACGAAGAATCGCTGACGCAGTTGGGCATTCAGGCCGCCGTCGCACTGGCCAGCACTCGCGAGCGCGAGAACTTGTTGCGCAGTCACCAGCAGTTGACCGAGCAAGCGGCGTCGCAGGCGCAGATCGTCGGCAGCAGCAGCGCGATCGAACAGTTGCGAGGCACCGTGCAACGACTGGCTCAGACCGACTTGCCGGTCTTGATTCTCGGCGAGAGCGGCACCGGCAAAGAGGTCTTCGCTCAGGCGCTGCACTATCACGGCTCGCGAGCTAAGCAGCCGTTCATCGCCGTCAACTGCGCAGCGTTGACGGAGACGCTGCTCGAAAGCGAGCTCTTCGGTCACGAGAAGGGAGCCTTCACCGACGCGCACACCGCTCGGCAAGGCAAGTTTGAACTCGCCGACGGAGGCACGATCTTTCTCGATGAGATCGGTGACATGAGTCCCGGCGGCCAAGCCAAGCTGCTGCGCGTGCTCGAACAGAAAGTCATCACCCGCGTCGGCGGTTCGCAAACGATCCCGATCAACGTGCGCGTCGTCGCCGCCACGAATGCAAAATTGGCGCAGCTCGTGCGCGAGAAGCGTTTCCGCGAAGACCTCTTCTACCGGTTGAGCGTCGTCACGATGGACCTGCCGCCGTTACGCGATCGCTCGGACGACGTGATCCCGCTGGCCGAGTTCTTCCTGGAGAAATTCAGCCAGCAAGCGAAACGACCGGCGCTGAGCCTCGCCTCCGAAGCGAAGAAGCGGCTGCAAGCTCACGGCTGGCCGGGCAACGTGCGCGAGCTTCGCAATTTGATGGAGCGAGTCGCGTTCCTCGCCCCCGGCCCGGCCGTCCAGTCGGAAGACATCGCCTTCATTCTCACGCCGGAAAAAGACACGTTCCTCGACACCGCCTCGGACTTCGGTCTCGCCGATGCGACCAACAAGTTTCAGAAAGAATACATCCGCCGCGCGGTCAAGCGCGTGAAGGGCAACATGTCTGAAGCCGCCCGGTTGCTCGGCCTGCACCGCACGAACCTGTATCGCAAGATGGAACAACTCGGCATGCAAGAAGGTCGAAATGAAATCATGAGTAACTGAGCGGAACTCTGGCGCGCGGGGCGGTGCCAGCCCCCGGTTCTGCGCTGAATGCACCGGGGGGCTGACGCCCAATGGCACTGACTTGACCCGCAAAGTAGCAGGCACATTCCATGTGCCGTCCGCAAATCGCAGGGAAACGGCACATGGAATGTGCCTACTACTTTCTAAAGTCAGTGCCATTGGGCTGACGCCGCACCGCTCGCCGGTGCCAATGGGAGTTCAACGAAACGCCTGCCAATCGCGCAGCGTTTTCCACAGCGGATAGCCTTGGACTTCCAACGCCAGCACCAGTTCGGCCGCCGGCAGCAGCACCACGACGACAATCTTCAGCCACGCACGCCACGTCCAGCGTTCCTCCAGCCAATCGCGCGCGTGGACCCAACTGGCCAACAACAGCGTCGCCGCTGGCACGAGCTGATACAGCCAAGGCGCGTGGATCTCCCACAACAACCTCGACCAACCCGCCAACAGCAGTGACAGCAC
>CAMDDX010000420.1 GCA_945893075.1 Planctomyces sp. SH-PL62
GACACCTCCTGGTCTGGTTTCCTGCGCTCCGGTCCGCAGTCACACGACCAGCAAACTCACGCAGACGAATTCCAGGAGAGGAATACCATACAAACAGCAATCGCGCCAGCTCGCCCACACTACCCAGCTATGCGCGCTGGCCGTGGTCCACGCCGTTGGCCATCTCCCCCAATTCCATATGCCGGCGAGCCGCGTCCAGGTTCCGCAGCAGGCCGTGCCGATCGTCCAATCGGACGGTGCTCACTTCGCGATGGGCCGCCAAGTTTTCGATCGCTTCGCGCGGGCTGGAACTTCCCACGCGGAACGGTTCGTGTTCGACTCCCGCGTAATACGCTCGTTCCCAATCGAAGTGATTCTCGATGCTGACGTACGGCGGAATCTCCTTCGCTCCACGACGCAGACGGCTGACGACGGAACCGAGCGACGGACGGCGATCTTCTCCGGGAATCGAGGCTCGCGGCGACTCCTGCCAGGGGAATCCGCTGTAGAACATGTTGCCGGTATGCAGATTCGCGATCTGTGCTCCGCGCAGAATGGCGAACTGGTCGGCGATGCGAGCTTGCAGCGGCATCAACTCACAGATTTCGATGCCGGGCACGTTCGTGCGAATGGGACTGAATTCCCCTCGATACTCAGCGGGAGCCAGCGGCTTCATGTCATACATGTCCAAATGCGATGGCCCGCCGCTGAGATGGATCATCACGGCCGATTTGGGCCGCGTCGTATTCGATTCGGCGATCGCTCGGCCTCGCAACAAATCGGCCAGCGTCAGGCCGCCGAGCCCCAGCGTTCCCACCTGTAGAAAACCGCGACGGCTCAGTCCGTCTCGGCTGGGTGAGCAATGGTCGAGCATCAGCATCGCAATCTCCTTGGGGAATTATCGACGTTCGATCAACCAACCTGGTTGCGATCCACAAGTCAGAATCATCGCGGGAGAAATTGTTTCGTGGATTCGTCCAAAAGTCATTCTTAATCTCGTTTTGCACGAGTGCCTTCGGGAACGGCGAGATTGCGGCCGCAGTCGGTTTGTCGTCGGCGATACTCGCGACGGCGAATGCCAGGAGGACACCGAGAACGACAACGAAACTCACGATTCGAGACATCGCGGAGCCCTTTCGTCACACGTTCGTTCTCAAAGAAGACAAGCCGTCACACCGAGAGACTTCCGCATGGCTACGGCTCCGTGAGGTTGGGTGCCCAGAGGCCAGGTTGGATTTCAGGGGTTTGGCCAGAGGGTGGGAATGTCGTCTTCGCGGCGGCGCGGAGTTGTTGGGAAAGCCCTGCGACGGTCTTCGCGTGTGCAATGTTGTCGGCGAGATTGGTGAGTTCGCGCGGGTCGGCGTCGTGGTCGTAGAGTTCGCGGCCTTTGCGGCCTTCGTCCCATTCGGTGTAACGCCAGCGGGGCGTCCGCAAGCTGTAGCCGAAGAACCGCGGACCTTCGGAACTCACATTTGTCGTGACGGCGGCTCGCAACGGGCCTCCGCCACGACTGACTTGCGTGATCGCCCAGCCGCGACCGGTGACGTTCGGGTCGCGCAGCATCGGGACGAGGCTTTGGCCTTGCACGTTGGCGGGCGTCTTCACGCCACACAGTTCGGCGAGCGTCGGGAACAGGTCAACGTGCGACACGGGAGACTTCGCCGCGCCACCCTTCGTGGCCACTCCGGGTGCCACGATCAGCATGGGCACGCGAGCGCTCTCTTCAAAGAGGCTCATCTTCTGCCACAGGCCGTGTTCGCCCATGTGATAGCCGTGGTCGCTCGTGAAGACGATGAGCGTGTTGTCCGACAGGCCGAGCCGGTCAAGCGCATCGACGACTCGGCCAACTTGCGCGTCCATGAAACTGATGCTCGCGTAGTACGCCTGCCGACACTGACGACGCAAATCGTCGGTGAGCTTGTCCTGTTCCTGCTTGTAGCTGCCGAGGCCAGCGGGCGGGATGTCGGCTTGATCTGCCTTCACGCCCTGCACGACGGGCATGTCCTGTTCGGGATACAGATCAAAATACGACTTCGGCGAGACATACGGCGTGTGCGGTCGAAAGAAACCAACCGCCAGAAAGAACGGCCGGTCCGTGCGCTTCGCACAGCGTTCGAGCACCCACTCGGCATCTTCGGCCATGAGTCCGTCGGTGTGCTGCTGGTCGCTTTTCGGCGAGGCGTACCAACTGAGCGTCCCGCCGAACTGACCAGGCAGCAGCGTGACGATGTGCGGCTCTTCTTCGAGCCGATCAACGCCGGCCGGGTTCAATTCCATTTCCCACGAACCGGGGTCGTCGTGGCCGTTGGTGCCGATCGACTTCGGCACGTTGTAGTGATAGAGCTTGCCGATGCGAGCGGCGAAGTAGCCCGCGTTGCGAAACACCTGCGGCAGGCTTGGCTGCGACGGAATCGTCTGCCGAAAAATCTGCTGGTTGGCCAAGATGCCGGTGCTGTTGGGATACAAACCCGTCAGCAAAGAATTACGGCTCGGCCCACACAGCGGAAACGAACAATACGCTCGATCAAACCGCACACCACGAGCCGCCAGCCGGTCGATGTGCGGCGTCTTCGCCAGCGGATCGCCGTAACAGCCGAGCATGTTGTTAAGGTCGTCAGAGATCAGAAACAACACATTCGGCCTCTTCGCATCTGCGGCCGATGCGCCAGTTCCGAACAAGTACAACGCGGCCAACGTGAGGATCAGTCGATTCGTCATGCGGGTGCTCCTTGATCGGGCGTTCGGAAGAAATGAACCGCGAGGTCGCCAAGACGCAATGCGTGTGGCCTGGAAATCCTCGTGGCTCTGTGGCCTGGCGTTGTTATTCCTGGCGGGCCACATCAGTTCGATAATGGCTTATGCTGTCTGCCATTCTTCTGGATGTCAAAGTACGCTTCGCGTGCCAGTATGAATCAAGCAGCGCCGACTACGACAGGACGGCATGTCTCGCAACGAAGCTCAAACTCGGTTCAATCTGATTGATCCCGCGATCATTGAGCGGGGCTGGGACCGTGTGGGCGGCGGCGGCCGAAGGGTCGCTCCGACTATGTGCTGAGGCGTCCGCTCGCGGCGGGGACCGAGCCCATTCCGCTGGCCATCATTGAGGCGAAGCGGGAGGGATTGCCGGCGGAGCACGGTTTGCAGCAGGGGAAGGGGTATCGAGTCGGGCATCTTCATGCGGTGCCGTTTGTGTTCTCGTGCAACGGTCATCAGTTCGTTGAGTACGACGAAGCAACGGGACAGACATCCGAAGCTCGGCCGATGGCGGAGTTCCCGACTCCGAGCGAGTTGTTGGACCGTTACCTCAGCAAGCGGCATCTGCCATCGGCCCCCGATGCACTGCAACTGCTTCAGACGCCGTATCACTTGGGGCGGGATCATTTGCGGTACTACCAAGACGCCGCAATTCGGATGGCGTTGGAAAAGATCATTCGGCAGCAAGCGGCGGGCGAGGCTCCGCGCGTGTTGTTGTCGTTGGCGACGGGATCGGGGAAGACGCGCATTGCGGCTTCGTTGTTGCGGCGGTTGTTCGATGCCAAGTTGGTTGGTCGAGCGTTGTTTGTCTGTGATCGAACGGAATTGCGTGACAACGGACTCGGCGACTTTCAGGAAGCATTCGGGACGGACGCGGCGGAAGTCGATACTCGTCACCCGCAGTTGAATGCCAAGGTCGCGGTCGCGACGTTTCAGACGCTTGACCATACCGACCGCGGCGCGGATGCGACGTTCTTTCTCAAGCATTACCCGCCGGGATACTTCGATGTCATCGTGATTGACGAGTGCCATCGTTCGGCGTGGGGTGATTGGTTCGTGGTGCTCGACAGCAACAAGCAAGCGATCCAAGTGGGACTCACCGCGACGCCACGAGAAATTGAGTTGCCCAAAGCGGATGACAAGGATTTGAAATCGCAGATTGAGCGGGACCGGCAATTGCTCGCCGACAACCTCAAATTCTTTGGCGAGGCGGCCTACGAATACAGCTACATTCAAGGCGTGGCGGACGGCTATCTCGCTCCGGCGGATTTGGAGACGTATGACCTGTACCACGATCATCACTTGAAACTTGAACGCAAGCGGGGCGTCAAAGCGGCCGACTTGCAGGGGAAGCGGTTGTCCGACGCGCTGACCGGACAGCGACTCCCAAACACGGTGGCGAAGGATTATTCACCGGCGGCGTTGGATGCGAAGCTGATCCTGCCGGAACGAGTCGAGGCGATGTGCCGGCACTTGTTCGATCGCTTGTTGAAGACGGGCGAGAACGATCCGTTGCAAAAGACGATCGTCTTTTGTGCGAGTGACCATCACGCGGACCTCGTGGCCAACAAGCTCAACGACCTTTATTCAGACTGGTGCCGTGCTCACAAGCAAAAGCGAATTCAAACCTACGCTTTCAAGTGCATGGCGTCCGTGAACGGCCAAGCCTTGATTCCTGAGTTGCGCGGGCGGCAGCGGTCGCACATCATCGCCACGACGAAAGACTTGTTGACGACGGGCGTCAATGTGCCGTGTGTGCGGAACATCGTTTTCTTCCGGTACGTGCAATCGCCGATTCTGTTTCATCAGATGGTCGGTCGCGGGACGCGCATCGACGAAGCCACCAACAAGCTGATGTTTCGAGTGTTCGACTACACGGCCGCGACGGAGTTGTTCGGCAAGGATTTCATCACGCCACCCTCCGCGCCCAAGCCGCCCGATGGTCCAGACCCACCGCCGCCGCCTCCCCCGCCTCCTGACAACCCGATCAAAGCGAAGGGGATTCAAATCACGGCCAGCGCGCATAGCTGGGTAGTGTGGGCGAGCTGGCGCGATTGCTGTTTGTATGGTATTCCTCTCCTGGAATTCGTCTGCGTGAGTTTGCTGGTCGTGTGACTGCGGACCGGAGCGCAGGAAACCAGACCAGGAGGTGTCG
>CAMDDX010000421.1 GCA_945893075.1 Planctomyces sp. SH-PL62
CAAGTGCTCGCGATTCACCTCCGACCGCGGATCGGGCAGTTCCTCAAAATGCTCCGTGATCGACTGCAAACTCGAATTCTCAGACGCCAACATCCCACACCTCCGTGCCGTAACCCTCAACCAGACGCGATCCATTCGCGTCGCACGGAGACAACAATAATTTCATTCCCTCAATCGCGCCAGCTACTTACCCATCCTTCCCAGAGTGCGCGCTAGCCTTGGTTGAGACGTGACTGCTTTGGTACGATGCCGCCCAGTGGTTTGGAGCTCAAGATCTGTGTTCGTGGTTAGCTACTGACTTCGACTTGGTTGGACGGAAGAAGCATGTTGTCGGTCAATTCTTCTGCCGGGCATTTGTGTGACACTCTATCGCGGCGCGAGCTGCTGACGGTGGGAGGACTATCGCTCATCGGATTGGGGCTGCCGACGTTTTTGCGGCAGCAAGCATTGGAAGCGGCACCGAGTGCGAACGTCTCCGCGCGAGTTGTCAGCCGACCGGCAACCGCAGAGGCGGTGATTCTGGTCTACTTGCAAGGATCTCCGAGTCATATCGACCTGTGGGATCCAAAGCCCAACGCGCCGGCGGAGATTCGGGGCGAGTTTCTTCCAATCGCGACCCGTGCTCCAGGGATGATGCTCGGCGAAGTGTTGCCGATGCTGGCCGAGCAGGCTCAGCATTTCACGCTGATCCGGTCGATGGGCGTTAAACCGAAGGGGCTGCGGAATCACGGCTCGGCGATCTACATGCTGATGACCGGGACGGACCCGGGGAATTTTTCGGTGACGGGATTGGCCGTGCCGCCGTCGCGAGACGATCTGCCTTCGGTCGGCTCGATTGTGGCTCGGCAGCGGCCGGCGAACTCTGGTGGGCTGAGTTACGTCGCCGTCTGCGGACCGGTCAAAGAGGGCAAAGAAATCGGAGTCGGACAATCGGCGGGAATTCTCGGTGCGGGATTCGACCCGTTCACGATGTATGACGACCCGACTCAGCCGCTGAAGCTCGATGCCTTCGCGCTGCCCGGCGATGTGACTTTGGATCGGCTGCTATCGCGTGTCGATCTGCGAGCGAAGATCGACGCCCAACGCGACTCCGCACAGGTGGCGGCCACTTTCGACACGTACTACGAGCGAGCGCTCGGATTGGTGCAATCGGATCGAGCCGTGCGGGCGTTTCGGCTCGATGCGGAGTCGGATGCGACTCGCGACCGCTACGGCCTGACGCGATTTGGTCAGAGTTGTTTGCTGGCTCGGCGGCTGGTCGAAGCGGGGACGCGCTTCGTGCAGGTGACATGGCCCGCTCGATCTGACGACGAACCGGTCCCCGGCCCGGACGGCTCGTGGGACACGCATCGCAACAACTTCCCGACGCTGCGAGAACACCGTTGCCCGTTCTTCGACCGCACCATGTCCGCGCTGATTGCCGACCTCGCGCAGCGCGGCATGTTGGAGAAAACCTTGGTCGTCGCGATTGGCGAGTTCGGCCGCTCGCCGAAGATCGGCGCGTCGACGACCGACAACGTCGGCCCCGGTGGACGAGATCACTGGCCCGAATGCTATTCGTGCCTCATCGCCGGTGGCGGTGTGCGGCCGGGTCAGGTCTACGGCGAATCCGATCGCTTTGCCGCGTGGCCGAAGAGCAACCCGGTGCATCCTTTCGACCTCATCACCACGATCTATCACGCCCTGGGCATCGACCCTGCCACCGAGTACCACGACTCGCTCAATCGACCGCGCCGCCTCGTTGAGCATGGGCAGCCGGTGTTGGGATTGTTCTGACGCATCGGCTACAGAAACGCTTTCCCGAAGATCATGTCGGAATACGATCCGTCCGGCAGATGCAGCGGGTCTTGCAGTCGGTAGCGTTGCAGCACTGTCGGATTCAATTCGATTCCCAAACCGGGTGCTTTGCTGAGCGTCAATTGACCGTCGCGCACAGCCAGAGGTTCGACGAGCAATTCCTCGACAAACGGGTTGCCGGTTTGATCGACTTCGACGGTGACTCCGTGCGGCAGCGAGGCGACGACGTGCGCGTTGGCGGTGATCGCCACCGCGTCGCTCCAACTGTGCGGAGCGACTCGCAGTCCGGTGGTCTGAGCTAAATCCGCGACACGTTTGGCTTCGGTGATCCCGCCGCAGCGACTGGCGTCGGGTTGGACGATGTCCAACGCACCGGCTCGGATCAGCTCGCGAAAACCTTGCAGCCCGAATTCGTTCTCGCCGGCCGCCAGCGGGACAGAAACTCGCGCACGCAAGGCGACATACGAGTCAATGTCTTCCGGCTCAAACGGCTCCTCGAACCAGAAGACGTTGTTCTCGGCGAGAAAATCGGCGAGCGAAGCCGCGTCCTGTAGCGAGTACCGCATCGATCCATCGCACATCACATCGCACTTTGGCCCGATTGCTTCGCGCACCGCGCTGACGGCCAAGCGATCGACCTCGCCGCCGTAACCCAGGCGCATCTTCACGCGACGAAATCCACACTCAATCAGCTTCGCCGCTTCCTCGGCCAGAGCCGCTGGCGGTTTCCACAACAGCGCGCTGGCATACGCAGGACACGTCGGCTGTTCCCCGCCGAGTAACTGCCACACCGGCTTGCCCAACGATTTGCCTCGCAGATCCCAGCAGGCAGTGTCGATCGCACCGATGGCCGACATAGTCACTCCCTTGCGTCCGTACCAACGAGTGATTCGATACATTCGTCGCCAGAGCGATTCGATGTCGGTCGGATCCTCGCCGATCAACAGCGGTGCGAGTTGCTCCTGCACGATCAGATGCACCAACCCTGGATGCGAGTACGCCGCCCCGATCCCGACCTGCCCTGAGTCCGTGTGAATCAACACAAGCGAAGTGACTCGCGCCGTGCATTGGCCACCGGCGTAACGAAATCCATCGGCATATTCGAAGCGAAGAGTGATCGTCTCCAGGTGGTCAATTTTCATGCGGTCGTTCCTTGTCGGTCGTGGGGTTGGGTCTCCAGCTTAGAACGAACGCCTTTCGATGTCACTAACCCGAAGCGTGAGCGAGGGCGAACGCTTCACGAAATTCCGAACGCAGAATCGTCGTTGTGGGGAGCGATCGCCCTCGCTCACGCTTCGGGTTAGTTTGCTTCAACTGACGCTGACGAATAATGTGCAGTGATGACGACTTCAATTGCCATCGCTTCGATTTTCATCGAGTGCAACCATTTCGGCGGCGTTCCAGCCGACCTCGAGAGTTTTCGCCGCAGTGAACTCTTCTACGATGCCGAGGTGCTCGACCGCACGGCCGGCACGGTCGGCGGAATGCTGCGAGTGTTGCGTGAACAATCCGTCGCGATCCGGCCGTTGTTGGTCGCCAGTGCTTGTCCCAGCGGGCCGGTGACAGCCGATTGCTATCGCCAATTGAAACGAGAGTTGCTCGATCGACTGCAAGCGTCGCTTCCAGTCAGCGGAGTGCTGTTGGCTCTGCATGGATCGGCGGCCATTGAGGGGATCGGCGACCTTGAAGGGGATCTGTTAGAAGCCGTGCGGGCTTTGGTCGGCGACGAGATTCCCGTGGTCGCGACGCTCGATTTGCACGCGCATGTCACTGAGCCGATGGTCCGTTGTGCCGACGCGATGATCGCGTGGGAGACGTACCCGCACAAAGACGCCTTCACGACCGGCGAGCGTGGCGCGCGGGCGCTGCTGGACATCTTGAACGAAAAGCTGCGACCGGCGATGGTGTTGGCGAAAGTTCCCGCGCTGGTCAGCGGAGTGCTCGGACACACCGAGGGGCCGGGGCCGTTCGCCGATGTCATGCGTTTGGCTAAATCGTTCGAGCGGCACGACGGCGTGTATTCGACGAGTGCGTTTCTCGTTCACCCGTACCTCGACCTGCCGGACATGGGTGGCGGCGGCCTGGTGATCACGAACGGCGATCCGGCCGAGGCCGAACGGCTGGCTCGGAAAATCGCGGATTTGTTCTGGCAGAAGCGATTCGAGTTGGAACCGCCGGTGTTCTCGCCGGCCGATGCGATCGCGCGCGGTTTGCAGATCGCAGGTGGTCCCGTGCTCTTGGTCGAGACCGCCGATTGCTGCGGCGGCGGAGCGGCCGGCGACAGCGCGGCCTCTATGCGTGCGTTGTTGGCTGCGAATGTCGATCAGCCGAGCCTCATCCCGATCGTCGATCCGATCGTCGCGGCTCAGTGTCACGCAGCGGGCGAAGGGGCAGACGTCTCTGTACAACTCGGCCACCACGTCGATCCAAAGTGGGGCGAGCCGGTCGCGGTGACGGGCCGAGTTCGCAAACTCAGCGACGGCCGCTTTCGATACCGAGGTGGCATCTGGGACGGACAGGCCGGCAACATGGGACCATCCGCCGTACTACAAGTCGGTAGCCTGCAGATCGGAGTCGCCTCGCACGGCAGCTATGAATGGTGCGGCGAGCAATATGAGTTGCTGGGGCTCAACGCTCGGACGGCGAAATTCGTCGTCGTCAAAAACCCCATGAACTACAGCATGGCCTACGGCGACATCGCGAAAGGGGAGTTCATCCTCAACACGCCCGGCCCGACTCCCGCCACGCTGCGCGGGGCGACATTTCAGAATGTCCGACGGCCGTATTACCCGATGGATGCTGAGATCCCCGGGTTGCAGCCCACCATTCATCGAGGCGTCTTGCGATTCGCCTCGCGGTGATCGACTCAGCCGCTTGCAGCATTCATTTCGAGTCTTGCGGTGCCGGCCGCGCGGGCAGGACTAGGGTCATCAACACCATCGCGGCCAAGAGGATGCCCGTGGCGGTGTGAAAGCTGGCGATCCGGCCCCAGCGGTCGGAGATCAGGCCAAAGAGCACTGAGGCGAAACCGACCAGCGAGCCGAGCAAACTCAAGTACGCCATGTTCGCTCGCACTCGCGACTTGCTGGAG
>CAMDDX010000422.1 GCA_945893075.1 Planctomyces sp. SH-PL62
CTCATGAGTTTGATAACTGACTCAACACATCGCGCATGTACTCGATGCTTTCACGCGCGATCTTCTCCGCTCCTGGTCGATAGTCGAAGACTTCCACGGAGACCCAGCCGGAGTAATTTGTTCGCTGTAATGCCCGGAAAATCGGGGCATATTGCGTTGGTCCCATGCCAGGGCCGAGCAAGTTCACATCGTTGACGTGGAAGTGTCCGACGTGCGGCGCATAGCGTTCGATGATCGTCTCGATCGGTTCTGATTCACCACCGAGCATGGCCTTCACATCTTGATGCAACACGAGGCTCGGCGAGTCGACCATCTCGATAAGTCGCATCGCATCGGCGCAAGTGTTGAGGAAGTTGGTCTCTTTCGGAGTGAGCGGTTCGAGGCAGATGCGGACTCCGCAATCGCGCAGCGCGGACATGCAGCCGCGCAAAACATCGGCGGCGTTTTCAAACGCTTGATCCAGCGAGACTCCTTCTTCGAGGTTGCGCTGCAGCGGTGAGCCGAGCACCATCAAGTCGCCACCAACGTCCGCGCAAGCGTTGCCGAGTTCGATGAGGTATTGCGACGTCGCGCGGCGCACCGCCGAGTTCGCGGTCGTCAGATGGAAGCCTTCCGTCTTCGCCAACAACCAGTGCAGACCGATGACTTGCACGCCATGCCGTTCGGCGGTCGCGCGGAGAGACCGGCGCTGCTCGGCAGAGACATCGGTGATGCGTGGCGCGAGCGTGAACGGGGCGAGCTCCAGTCCGGTGTAGCCCAGTTCTGCAGAGAAGGCACATTGGCGTTCCCAGTCCCAGTTCTCGAATAGCTCTTGGCAGATGGCAAATCTCATGATGTCCTCATTGACGGATGGGGAGAGGCAACACCGTATTGGTTGCCCGTGAAACGAAGTGTCGTGGGTCTGTCGTTAGAGGGTTGGTTGAGGTTGTTGGATTGAGTGACGGTTGAGAGTTGGATTTTCTGACGCATTGCCAAAAGGTTTGAAGCGGACGCTCATCGGCGTCAAGAACTGTCACTAAAGGAGTTGACCGCCGATGGTGCGTAAAGCCATCCTTGACGACTTTCGCCGCGCGAGAGAAAACGGTAAGCAATGCAGACAATGAAAATGAAGTAGGGCGACGAAGCCGCAGTAAGTGTGGCACGACGTTTCGCGTTGTGAATTGCGACACGGAGCGTCGCACCACAACGTTGCAAGGAAACAACTCGTTTGGGAATAACGATTTATAGACCAAGGCCCGATACCAAGTGATCGAGTGACGCCGACTCTTGTGGATAGATTAGCAGATTCGATTGAACAACGGGAAAGACACGATGAGCGCCGATTTGTGGAAGACGGTCAGTTCGTGCTGGGAAACGTGGGTAGTCGGTTTGGGAATCGTGATGGCGCTCTCGGGATGTCACGACGGCGCATCGCCCGCTCCGTCGGCGGTTTCGCCAGCGCGCTCCTGGCTGGACCCGGAGGCACATCGCATCCAGGAAATGGTTGCAGATCGTTCGCTCGCCGAGGACTCCGTCCGGCCGCACGATTGGTTTGAAAACGTCACCGCGCAATCTGGCATTGAGATGATTTTTCGGACAGGGCGAAACGCCGAGCGGCAGACGATCTTGGAAACAGTGGGAGGCGGGGTTTGTCTGTTTGACGCCGATGGCGACGGTGACTTGGATCTCTATTGTCCGGGAGGGGGGGCAATTGATCCGACGACGGGTTCTGCAGTCGGTCTGCCTGGGAAGTTGTTTCGTAATGATGGGAACTGCCGGTTCTCGAACATGACGGCGGAAACCGGATTGTCCTTAGCGGTCGATTACTCTCACGGTGCTGCTGCCGGTGATTTTGACCGCGATGGAGACCTGGATTTGTTTGTCTTCTGTTTCGGCCAGAGCCGCCTGTATCGCAACTCGTCTGGATCATTTGTGGATGTCACGGCTTCCGCAGGGTTAACCGCTCAAAGCTGGGACACAGGGGCCGTGTTCGCGGATCTGACGGGAGATGGTTGGCCGGACTTGTATGTGGCGACCTATGTCGACTTCGATCCGCGCACGGCACAACCCTGCGGTCGTCCCCCGGATCGTCCCGATGTCTGCCCTCCCCAGAATTTTCCACCGTTACCGGATCGGCTGTACGTCAACCGAGGGGACGGGACGTTTGAGAATCGGTCATCAGCGGCGGGGCTGACGGCTCTTGGCAGAGGCTTGGGAGTCCTGGCCGCCGACTTGAACCAGGATGGTTGGCTTGATCTCTATGTGGCCAACGACGGTGGTCCCAACCTGCTGTACTGGGGCGGATCAGAGTTTCCGCTGGTCGAAGATGGCTTGGCTGCGGGAGTCGCAGTCAACGAACGTGGAGGATTTGAGGGCAGCATGGGATTGGATGCGGGAGATGTCGACGGCGATGGACGGCCAGATATCGTCGTGACGAATTTTGAACTCGAAGATAACGCGCTGTACCGCAATCTGGGCGGCGGTCAATTCGAGCACGCGACGACGCAGTTCGGACTGGCAGGGACTGGTCGCGCTTACGTCGGTTTTGGAACGGGGCTTTACGATCTGAATGGCGACAATTGGCCGGACTGGTATGTGCTCAACGGACACGTCCTTTATCGCACCGGCCAATCTCCGTTCTTGCAGCCATCATTCGTCTTCCAGAACGAGTCCGGACGGCGCTTCGTGGATGTGAGTACTCAGGCGGGAAGTTATTTTCGTCAACGGCATGCGGCTCGTGGTTCCGCCGTCGCTGATCTCGATGGCGATGGCGGTCTGGAATTGGTCGTGAGTGGATTAGAAGAACCGATCACGCTGCTTCGGCACCGAAATCCTCCGGCCGCGTGGATGACGGTCTCGTTGGAGGCGCGCGGAGGTAATCCGACCGGTCTCGGTGCCGAAGTCAGCCTGGAAGCGTTTCAGCGTCGGGTGACAATTCCGCTGCGTGCTGGCGTGAGTTTTGCCTCGCATGTCGATCCACGCGCGTCGTTCGCCTTGGAACAGGATCGGCAGAGCGCGGACGTTTCCGTTCGCTGGCTCTCCGGCCGACGAGAGGTCTTTCGCGGACTGACCGCCTCTCAGCACCACCGTCTGCGTGAAGGAATGGGAGATGAGTCGCCCTAATCATCGCGCGATACCGAAGGCTTCACCAAAACCACGACCGCGCATCATCTCCGTGAGCGTTGCCGTTGCTGTTGCCGTTGTCGCGGTGGCTGCCGGAATCTGGTGGTACACGTCGCCGTGGCGCTGGCTTCGGCAGGCTGAAGGGATTCTGGCCCGTGATCCCGCTCAAGCCGATGCGCTGGCGGAGGCCGCACTCAATGCCGGTACGGGGAGGGAGTCTCAGGCTTGGCTGATTCGGTGCCGTGCTCAATTGGCGCTGGGAAAACCTCTGGAAGCATTGGGGGCGTATGCCCAAATCAAACAGCCGGACCAATGCGATGTCGCCGACTGGTGTGCTCTGATCGCGGAGGCGCGGGCCGCGCATCACACATTGCTGGCCGACGGGGCGCTCTCCGTGGCGCTGCGGTTTCGAAGCGAGCGAGCGCGAGTGCTGACTCTGGCATTACCGCTGAAGGCGAGCACACTTGCCGAGCCGGAAGTCTTGGAATTGGTCCAGGAACTCCGTCGGCTGGCAGGCTCACGCGCCGATTGCTGGCACGCCGTGGGGATCACAGAGCAGGCACGCGGCCGGTATGCGGAAGCGGTCGAAGCCTATCGCCAAGCGGTGACGCGAAGCCATGTCTCTCAGCCGATCGGTTTGTCGTCGCGCCGAGAACTCGCGCAGCTTTTGATCATTCTCGGAGAGTTCTCGGCAGCCGAATCGTTGGTGACGGAGGTGCTTCACGCATCACCGCCACTCAGCGAGGATCAGTTGCGTCTCGCGCAGTTGCGACGATCCAGTGGCGATCGTGTTCGTGCCGAGCAGTTGCTCAACGAAGTCATCGAGAAAGAACCCGAAAACCTGCCGGCGCTACTTCTGCGGGGAGAAGTGCGAGCCGAACAAGACGAACTTGCCAAGGCTCAAGCCGATTTCGAGCGCTGCTTGCGGATCGCCCCATTTCATGACGAGGCACATTACCGACTGTCTCAGATACTGCGTCGACAGGGAGATTCCTCCGGGACGACCAAACACCTCCAGGAGAGCCGTCGGCTTTCCGAACTCAAACGCCGAGTGTTAGAGATCGACATTCGGAGACAAACCGCTCCCCAAGACCCGAAGCTCATGGACGAACTGGCCGACCTATTTGAGGCCCTTGGTCAACCAAGGACTTCTGCGAAATGGCGTCGCGCGGCGCAGACTGCGCGAGGATTGGAACCGTGAAGTCCCTCACGCCAAAAAAGTACGAATCGCCATCAACGAACCGGGGTCAGGCACCGCAGAATTCCGTGGTGCCTGACCCCTGAGTTTGGCTCGATAAATTCGACTACTGAGGCTTCATTTCAAAGTCGAAATTATTCTTTCCACTGGCGACTGCCGCTTTGAACCCGCTCGTGGCGAAGTCCCGATAGATTTTCGGAATCTTCGACGTATCTGCAGCCTCAGGTACTCCCTTGGATGCTTCCATTGGACTCAACGGTGCTGGGGGAGGCGACTGAACGGCGACGTCATATTTTCCGACTTGGAGACCACCGTCCGGCGTGACGACTTGAAACGTTCCATCCGGCTTCAACTCGGCAACCGCTTCGATCGCCGTCGTCGAGTCTTTGAAGACCACCCGACCATCGCCAAAGGGACTGCCATCCAAAGTCACTTTGCCGGTCACATCACCGACAACCGGTTTCGGCGGTCCTCCGGAGCAGCCCGCGATGGCGAGCGAGCAACAAACGAGGAGCGAATAGTATTTCACCAACCGATTCGTGTGAGCGATCATGAAAGTTGCACTTCTA
>CAMDDX010000423.1 GCA_945893075.1 Planctomyces sp. SH-PL62
CACGGCGCGACGAACAATCCCGTCGCGGGGAAGTAACGGCTCGCGAATTGGCCTTCGTTGACGACGTGCATCTGATCGAACAACCGCGCCGCGGTCGGATGACTTGGAGACGACAATCGGCCCGCGAGATACGTCTGAGTTTGGAACAAGTAGCTGTACTCGTCGTGATAGGCGGGGGGCAGATCTCCGAAATGGTGCTGCTCACGATCGCCGACCGGCATGACCGCCACGCGATAGCACATCGCCAGCGATGTCGCCGCGATGAGAATTGTGGCCCGAACCGACCACGGCGAATCCACGCCAGCCCCCCACCACATTTGCAGTCGCCGCCAGCTTTCGCCGTCCGGAGGCCAAAACGGTCGCCGCACGAACCAGAAGTACGGCAGCAACACGATCAGCAAC
Organism: Planctomyces sp. SH-PL62; assembly: GCA_945893075.1. GTDB lineage: Bacteria > Planctomycetota > Planctomycetia > Planctomycetales > Planctomycetaceae > SXKJ01. The sequence goes on from CAMDDX010000423.1 coordinate 403, forward strand.
AGCGGCAGAGTCGTATCGACATTGATGCCGAACGAGTCCGGCCTGCCGAAAACTTCTCGCCAATGAGCGATCTCGGCCGGAAGCACCATCGCCAGCACGACCAGCAACGCCGTGACTTGAGCGATCACAATTCGGCGAGGAAGCTGCGACAAGGCGGACTTTCAGAAAAGTAGAGCGAGAGCGGTTCCCATTCGGATGTCGCGCTAAAAAGTCGCTGAAGTCGTGAGACTTCAGTGTCGGAACAAACTCTCGAATCGGATAATACTCGATCGTGCTGGGGTTGTACGTCGCGGGGAAAACTCTTCTACAGGTCAGGAGCGTCGATTCATGACATCATCACAGTCTGATCGCAATGTGTTGTTCGGCGTGCTCGCTTTGCAGATGGAGTTCATCACGCAAGCCGGCTTGATCGGGGCGTTGCAAGCTTGGACGTTGCAGAAGTCCCGGCCGCTGGGTGAGCTGCTGGTCGAGCTGGGCCAGATGTCTGCCGAGGATCGAGCCGCGCTGGAGCCGATGGTGGATCGGCATGTCGTGCGGCACGGCGGCAGTGCCGAGCAAAGTCTGGCGGCGATCAGCTCCGTATCGGAGATCGCCGCCGAGTTGCGTGAACTCAACGACGCCGATTTGCAGCACAGCTTGCAGCACGTCGAGGGGCTGGAGTCTCGGCAGGCGGGCAGCATGTCGGGCGTGAATGCGGACGAAGATCCGCCGCAGATTCAGCCGACGATGCTGGAAACGATGCAGGAAGAGGCTCAACCGGCGATGCGGTTTCAATTGTTGCGGCCCCATGCCGAGGGGGGCTTGGGCAAAGTCTGGATTGCTCGGGATCGCGAGCTGAATCGCGAGGTCGCGTTCAAGGAGATCAAGTCCAAGCGTGCTCAGGACAAAAACAGTCGTGGGCGATTTGTGTTGGAAGCGGAGATCACGGGCGGCTTGGAGCATCCGGGCATCGTACCGGTGTATGGTCTGGGACATTTCGCCGACGGTCGGCCGTTCTACGCCATGCGGTTCATTCGCGGACGCAGCCTGAAAGAGGCCATCGTGCAGTTTCATCGCGAACTCTCATCGTTTAACCCCAACGCCAACGGCGTGGGCGGAGGTGCGGCTGGCGGCACCGCTTCCCACCCCTCCGGCGCGTCCGCGCTCACGCCGTTGGCGTTGAGGTTAAACAGGCAAGCGCCGTTTGAATCACTGGCGTTCCGCAAGCTGATCCAACGCTTGATCGACGTCTGCAACGCGATCGCGTATGCCCACAGTCGCGGCGTGCTGCACCGAGACCTCAAGCCGGGCAACATCATGCTCGGCAAGTACGGCGAGACGCTGGTCGTCGATTGGGGATTGGCCAAAGCCAAAGGCCAATCGTTCGATCTGGCCGCGAGCGACACAGCGCAGACCATTGACCGCGAACCAGCGCTCTCGACCACTGGCAGCCATGATGTCGCCGCGACGCAAATGGGGCGCGCGGTCGGCACGCCGCAGTTCATGAGTCCCGAACAAGCGGCCGGGCGTTTGGATTTGCTCGGCCCGGCGTCCGACGTCTACAGCTTGGGAGCCACGTTGTACGAACTGCTGACCGGTCAGGCTCCGATCGGTGCTCAGCCCGGCGGCGAGAGCGAACGGCTGACGGTTCCCGAAGTGTTGCGACGTGTCGAGCAAGGAGAATTTCCCGCGCCGCGTTCCGTGCTACCGGCCGTCCCCGCTCCGTTGGAAGCGGTCTGCCTGCACGCCATGTCGCGCGATCCACACGCGCGGTACGCCACCGCGCAGGCGTTGGCCGAGGACTTGGAGCGTTGGCTGGCGGGCGAGCCGGTCTCGGTCTATCGCGAGCCGCTGCCGGTGCGCGTGCGGCGGTTCGTGCGGCGGCATCAAGTGGCGGTGACGAGCCTGGCCGCGGCGCTCGTCGTGGCGCTGGTCGGGCTGGGCGTGTTGTCCGCCGTCGTGAGCGGCTCGAACCAGCGACTGAACTCCGCCAACACCACGATCCGCGATCAGAACTCCGCGATCACCGCCAAGAACGAGGAACTCCAGACCACCAACGAGCAACTCGCCGCCGCCAAGACGGACGCCGAGACCAAACGCACCCAAGCCGAAGCCAGCGAGAAGATCGCCCGCGATCAAAGCCAGCTCGCGCTCAGCACGCTCAACAGCGTCATCTTTGATTTGCAGCGTGCATTCGTGAACGTGCCGGGCGGAGCCGCCGTGCGGCAACGCCTGCTGGCCACCGCGTTGGAGAAGCTGGAAAAAGTCTCGACCGAATTCGCCGCCAAGTCCGCCGTGGACCGTCAAACAAGGGCTGCGCTCAGCGACATGGCCGACACGATCTTGCAACTTGGCGACGTCCGTAGCATAGGCGGCTCGCCTGTGCCCAACGGCGAAGCCGTTCCCAAAAAGCAGGCGAGCCGCCCACTCCACGAACAATCCGCCACGCTCCTCGCGGAGCGTCTCTACCGCCGCGCCCACGACATCGCCCAACAGCTCGCCGCCGCCAACCCCAGCGACACGGACGCCCAGCGCGATCTGTCGATCTCGTTCGACAAACTCGGCGACGTGTTCCTGAAGCTCGGTCGCACCGACGACGCCCTCACGCAGTTTCAAGACGGGTTGAAGATCAGTCGCGTGCTGGCCGAGGCCGATCCCAACGACGCCCGGAAGCAGCGCGATCTGTCGGGCTCGTTCATCCGACTCGGCGACGTGTTCCTGACGCTCGGTCGCACCGCCGACGCCCTCACGCAGTTTCAAGACGTGTTGAAGATCAGTCGCGTGCTGGCCGAGGCCGATCCCCAAAGCGCGGAAAAGCAACGGGACTTGATGGTCAGCCACGACAGACTGGGCGAGGTCCATGTGCAGGCCGGGCAGTTCGACCAGGCTCAGGAAAGATTTGCTCAGGGCATCGTGGTGCTGGACGGCTTGATCGCCAAGGGACAATCGGTGCCGGCGTCACAGCGGGAAAAGGCAGGCCTTGAAGAGCGGCGACTGTTCTGCACGAACGCCAAACTGGCGACCGGTGATTGGGACACGCTGCTCAAACTGGACACGCAGGTGTTGCCTCCGTTGTTGCTTCTCCGAGCGACCGAAGCACTCAAACGAGGCGAACTCCCGAACGCCACCCAAGCCGCAGACAAGCTGCACGCGTTGGACCCTAAGGACAAGAACAACCTCTACAACACCGCCTGCGTGTACGCGCGCTGCGCCGAGTTCGTCACCCAAGACAAACCCGCTCCGACCGACGCCGAACAGGCCGAGCGACAAAAATTCCTCAACCGCGCCCTCGATTGCCTGAAAGAATCCCTCGCCGCCGGCTGGGACGACTTCGCTCACATGAAGACAGACGACGACCTCAAACCGCTCCGCGGCCTGCCGGAGTTCGAGGCGCTGTTTCCGAAAACGAACAACTGAACCGGCTTTTTCAGCACGATCAGGGGCGGTGAAGAACACATCACGATGGCCGACCGCGATCAGTGGCCGAAAAGCACCATTCAGGACGCGTGCCGGCGATCCCGGCACCCCGGAGGGTTTCCGTCAACAACGGATTGGCGACACTCGCCGTTTTGTAGGGTGGGACAAGCTCGCTTCGAGCGCCGGCCCACCAGATGAACGACGCCATTCTTGAATGCGAAATTGGTGGGCCGGCGCTCGAAGCGAGCTTGTCCCACCCTACGGAGTTGTTCTCATTGGTATCTACACAAATCGGTTGCGAGTACGAGATCGTTGTCGTTCTTTACGCTGAATGCCTCCTGTCTCCATCCGTGCTCCGGCCCTGCCATCCGTGCGAAACCCAATGCCGCAGTAGAACTGCGGAAAGGTGATTCCGCACGGATGGCAGGGCCGGAGCACGGATAACGACAAAGGGCATCGGCACCGATTTGTGTAGAGACCAATGAGCTGTTCTTGGACGGGTTCTTACCTCGTCGGCGAGAAGTCAGCTACCACATTGATCGTCAAATCCACCGCTCACTGGGCCATCGTTATGACCGCGCGCCCTTGTCCGGTTTCTCGACGGATTAAGCAGGATGACGGTCGAGAGCGAGATTAAGTCATCGCCTTGCGGACGATTTTGTGGCCAACCATACTCGCCGTATCATGGCTGAAACCACGCAACGAGTTGCATTCATCACCGGCATCTCCGGGCAAGACGGCTACTACTTATCGAAGCTGCTCATCGAGAAAGGCTATGCCGTTCACGGGCTGATCCCGTGCAATGCTCCCGGCATCGGCGAGCCTCCGGAAATTCATCTGCATTACGGTGACTTGGCCGACAGCGGAAATTTCGGCACGCTGCTCGACACGATCCGGCCGGATGAAGTCTATAACCTCGCGGCTCAAAGCCACGTGCGGTTGTCCTTTGAACTCCCCGTTTACACGGCGAATGTTACGGGACTCGGCGTGCTGCGGTGGCTGGAAGAAATCCGCCTGCATCAGCTTCGCACTGGCCGGA
>CAMDDX010000424.1 GCA_945893075.1 Planctomyces sp. SH-PL62
CACGCGAAGGGTCGCATGCTGCGGCCGAGGAAATCGAATTCGCTGTCGAGTGTGTCGATCGCCGTAATGGCCAAGTCTTCGGCGAGCACGGTCACGACATCGTTCTCGATGGTTCCGCCGCTGTTGCACGGCGCGAGTACGTCATCGCCAAGTCCACCGTCCAACGTGTCGAGGCCGAAGCCGCCGACCAGCGTGTCATTGCCGTCTTGGCCAAGCAGCGAGTCGTGGCCTGCGCCGCCGCGGAGTTGATCGTGGCCCTTACTTCATCCTTTTCTTTCTTCTTTCTTCCACGGCAAAGCCCGGTTCAAAAGTCCTTCCGCCAGATGTAAACGCAACCGAAGCCCAGCACGACGGCGAGGAAGCCGAGGTTGCTCCAGATCGGGGACCAGACGTCGATCACCACGCGGTCGGTGCGCAGGTCGGATTCTTCGCCCATCGGAGCCGTCTCCTGCTTGGTGAGGAGATACGTCACGACGTTGTCGAGTTCGGCCGGCTTGGGGAGGATCAAGTACAGCGGGTCCACGGCATAGCGATAGACCATCTCCAGCATTTCGCTATCGGGTTCGAAATGGCGTTCGACCGTGAACGGGTCCAGTTTGTATTCCGTCACACGCTGGAAGCGGTCGGCGACGAATAGCCGGTTGTCGGCGGCCAGCGTTGCCGCGGAGATGTCGCGTTGCCCCGCGATGCCGAACGATGCGGGCTTCTGCTGCTCGGCGTCGTACAGCCATAGCCGGCGATTGTGTGACACGACCGCGAACCAGCGGCCATCCGGCGACGCGACGGCGGCTCGCGGCGGGTTGTCGCCGAACGGTTGGAATTCGCCGCGTGGGGCGAGCGTGTCCGTGTCGAGAATTCGGACGCGCCCGTTGTTCAACGCGACGACGACTGTTTTCCCCGCGCACGCCAGCGCGGCGGCTTCCGTGGAATCGAGGTCCAATTCGGCCGCGACCGTGTACTTTGAGGTCGCTCCTGAGGCATCGGCTTCGCGGTTCAGACGCAGTAATCGTTTCCGTTCGCGGATGATGAGCGAGCCATCGGCGACTCGCATTGCGGCGGCGAATGGAGTCCCCCATTCCGAAGATCCATCCGGGTTGACCGGAACGAACTTGCTGCCGACCAACTTTGGCGTCAGGTCGAGGCCGAAGAGTTTGAACTCCTTGGTTTCCTGGGCCGGGTCACCCTCGAACCGATGCACGCCGCCGACTCCGGCAATGAGGATTTCGCCGCCGGGGCGGACGAACAATTCCGACGTCCTCGCAGGGACTTCGACGCTGGTTCGGACACGCCAGTCTTCGCCGCGCAGGCCGACCTGCAACCGACCGGTTCCGGAGAACTGAGCGAATCGCGGCACGTCCGACTGCACGGCCAGCAACCGATCACCGGTCGCGTCGTAGACCGGTCCGATTCGCTGGTTGCCGAAGTTGAACGGACCCTGCCGCCGTTGTTCGCCCGGCTTGAAGATTTCCTCCCACGTCCGCTTCTCAGGTTCCCAGACGAGCGTCTGGCTCGACTTGTTTGCGACGAACAGCGATTCGCCCGCGGGCAGAATCGTTTCCAACCGACGCGGGTTGAGGAACAAGGTCTCGATCACGCCGCGAGCCATCCCCAGTCCCGAGCACATCACCCAAAACACAATGGTCAGCACCACGCTGACGATCGCGTTCTTCCAGATCAACCCCGCCACGGCCGACACGGCGTAGCAGATCGCGAACAAAAACAGGAACACGGGAATGCACAGCAGCAGATTGGCGTTCCACACTTGGAACCGAACTCCGGCGATCACCCACAGTCCGGCGATCAGGTAGCTGGCGTTGATCAGAATGAACACGCAACCGCCGAAGAATTTCGTCACGAACACCAGCATGCGCGACACCGGTTTCGACAGCAGCAGGTCGATGGCTCCCGGCTCAAACGTGTGCGGCACGATGGCCGCGGTGACGAGGATCGCGATGAACACTCCCAGCCGGCCGAGAATCAAACTGATGAACGCGGCCAGCACCTGTTGGATCGGCTTCTGAATGTCCTTTGCAGGGAACGGCAGCGCGTCGCCGATCTTCCACCCGAACCACGAGACATACAACGCCAACCCCTCCGACTTGCGAATCAACTTCGGCAACGCGGTCTCGATCAGCAGCCGATTCAGCCGCCGGAGATCGGGATCCGGAAGTACAGCGATGCCGCGCTCGATCAGTTTTTCGGACTCGATCGTCAGTCCCACGTCCTGCCAAACACCCTTGTCGTAGAAGTCACGGCGAGCGAGCAGTTTGTTGAGTTCGCCTCGCAACCGGTTGGCGATCCGCACTTCCTGAAACGGATCGTCCGCCGCAGGCTTCGACCGCGAAACGGCTTCATCGCGGAAGTCGTCTGGAAACTGTTCCCACACCCGTTTCGCTGGTGAAGGGGACTCGGCTTTGCCAGCGGCAGCGAGATTGTCCAACAGCCCCGGCGGATTGAGCAGGTCCGCCCGTTGCAGTGTCGAGGCCGCTTCCTGCGTCAGCCCGAACGGCGCAAGCAACGCCAGCGTGAGCGTGATGAGCACCAACAGCACCCACAACGTGTACGACGCGAACGCTTCGCGAAACGAGTCTTTGAGAATGGCGAGGTAGGGACGCATGATGATGTTGTTCTATTGGCTCACTACTCTGGTTCGAGCACAAGCAGATCAGCAGCCGGCTCCGGCTTGTCCTTGACCAACTGCATGAACGCTTCCTCCAACGTCAGCCGCCGCCGCGAGACTTCGTGCAGGCTGATGCCAGCGGCGCGCAGCGTGTCGATGCCGGCATCCAGTTCCGGTTGGCCGCTGATCCGCACGGCGATATCGAATCGACGCTCGCCCACCGCTTTCCAACTGGTGATCGTGCGGCCTTGCAGAGCATTGCGAATCGAGGCGGGATCCCCTTCCAGGCGGAAGTCGGCTTCGCTGGTGGAACCGACCGTCAACTCCGACACATTGCCGAGCTTTCGCAATTCGCCGTGGACGAGGATCGCGACACGGTCGCACACGAGTTCGATTTCTTGCAGCAGGTGACTGTTCAGGAAGACCGTCTTACCTTGCGACTTGAGCCGCTTGAGCACTTCGCGAATTTCCGCCCGGCCCACCGGATCGACGCCGTCGGTCGGTTCGTCGAGGACCAGCAAATCGGGATCGTGCAGCATGGCTTGAGCCAATCCCAGACGCTGGAGCATTCCCTTCGAATACTTCTTGACGCCCGTGTTGCCCCAATCGGCGAGGCCGACCGTGGCGAGCAGTTCTGTGCGCCGGCGGCGCACCTCGCCTGCGGACAGGCCGCTCAGCCCGCCGTAGTATTCGAGAGCCGTGTTCCCGGTGAGATGCCGCGGCAGTCGATGCCCCTCGGGGAGATAGCCGACTCTGCGGCGGGAAGCTCTGTCCCCCGCCGCGCGATCGAGCAGCGAAGCATCTCCGCTCGTCTTCCGAACAATCCCCAGCAGCACCTTGATCAGCGTGGTCTTACCCGCCCCGTTCGGACCGAGCAGCCCGAAGATTTCACCGCGCTGCACCTGGAACGTCACTCCGCGCAGTGCTTCGATTCGCTTGCGCCCCAGCCAGCCGTCGCGGTACGTTTTCCGCAGGTCGCGAACTTCGATCACGGGAGCGTCGGGCATGGTGGGTGTGCGCCGGACTTGATTTCGTTCTCCCTCTCACTCCGGGATACGGCCGGGGTGAGGGGCGGAAAGAGAAGGGAGTGGACTTACCGTAGCACCGCGAGACAGACGACGTCCAGCAAGCCCCTTGCCAGTTCTCGATGAACGTGTTTGCGAGGGCCGTCACTTGGTCTCGCCACGCAGGCACCAATTAGATCGCCGTGATCAAGATTGTGATGGAAATCACCGGACTCGATCTGACCGATGCCAAAGAACTCGTCGACAGCACGCCGTTCGAGATCAAAGGCAACCTCTCCAAAACGGACGCCGAGAAATGGCAATAGAAGCTCAACGACGCCGGAGCCTCCGCGGAAATCGAAGCGGTGAAAGCGGACGCGGAAAAGTAGCCGTCTTTGGACAGGCCGACGACGTCTTGCTCGGTGGAACAATGGGGAGTGGTCCATTGATACGAACCGGGACAATCAAAAAACTGCGTCCCCTTTCGTCGGCCCATTCAGCAACGGGGTCACTTTGCGGTTTCTCTTTGCGACCTTCGCGGTCTTCTGTTCAAAAAGTTGGAACAGAAGGCCGCAAAGAGCGCGAAGGTTTTTGTTCTCTGAGGGCGTTGCAGCGTGCGGGGGTCAGGCACTTCACAATTCACAATTGGCCGATGGGGAGTTGGTTCCAAGTTCTATGTCGCGCTCGGCCAATTCTGAATTCTGAAGTGCCAGACCCTGAGCTACTTCCCTAGCAACTCCGCTTTGTCTGGGTCGTTCTTCCAATTGAAGGTCTTGGCGAATTCGGCGGGGGTGTAGGTGCGTTGGGAGCCGTCGGGGAGCATGGCGACGTAGACGATTTGGTCTTCGACGGTCCCCTCGCCAGCACGACGCGCGAGCGAGTGGTTGCCGTCTTTGCCCGCCTGACCACTCGCTTGCGCGTCGTGCTGGCCGCCGCCTCCGCGGTAGTGGCCCCAAAAGAAAAACAACACAGGGCCGAGGCCACGGCCAGCGCGCATAGCTGGGTAGTGTGGGCGAGCTGGCGCGATTGCTGTTTGTATGGTATTCCTCTCCTGGAATTCGTCTGCGTGAGTTTGCTGGTCGTGTGACTGCGGACCGGAGCGCAGGAAACCAGACCAGGAGGTGTC
>CAMDDX010000425.1 GCA_945893075.1 Planctomyces sp. SH-PL62
AACCTCAAGAAATACCAATCACACCCGCGCGGTCCCAAGAAGCCGAAGCCCCAACGCCGCTACTCAGGGAACGGAAAGCATGTCGCCACAGCGAGGATCCTCTGTCGATGACAACAACAAAACAACACATTCACTGGGCTGCCCTTTCAAGCCCAATACCTTTGGCAATCAAACACATGCTCGCGGCATCAAGCCGGAAATGTATGCCGGATTCGAAAGCCCGATTCCTGCGAACAACAACACGAAGCAACCCGCCGCAAAAGAAGGGGACAAGAAGGACAAGCCGAAGAACGACAAGCCTCAAACAGCGGCCTCGGAGAAGCGACCAGAGAAACCCCTCGCCACCGGCAAACCCGCTCGCTTTGTTCGCATCGAGCTTCCCGGCGACAAACGCATTCTGACTCTGGCCGAAGTGGAAGTGATCAGCGGCAACAAGAACATCGCACCGAATGGAACCGCGACTCAATCCAGCACCAACGGCGACGCGACGGCGGCCAAGGCGATTGATGGCAATAAATCACCCGACTGGAGCAAAGGCGGGCAGACTCACACGACGATCGCCGGCTCCACGAATCCCTGGTGGGAACTCGATCTGAAAACGTCCGCGAAGATTGAAAAGGTCGGCATCTGGAATCGTGACGGCTTCGAGCAGCGGCTGGACGGCTTCACCATCACGCTGTTGGATGAGGATCGGAAAGAAGTTTTTCGCGCGGTGAATGTCGCCGCGCCGGAGGTGATGGTCATTGATGTCGAGAACGATGGCCGGATGACCTGGCTCACCTACAGCGGGAAGACCGGCGAGCCCGTCAAAGGGGGCGGAAAGACCACGCAAGACGGCGGCAAGAAGAACAATCCGAAGCCGTCCAATGATCCTTCGCTCGCCGACGTGCCGGCGGACTATCGTGATCCGCTGCCGTTTGCGTTTCAGCAGGGGGATGTCGTCGCGGTTCTGGGGAATGGCTTGCCGGATCGGATGCAGCACGACGGTTGGCTGGAGACGCTGTTGCAGAGCGAGCTGCGCGGCAAACAAGTTCGCTTCCGCAACATGAGCGCCAGTGGCGACCGACCGGACTCGTTCCCGCGCAGCAGCGGAGCGACGTCGATGACGGAGTACCTGCAACATGTGAAGGCCGATGTCGTCTTCGCGTTCTTCGGCTACAACGAATCGTTTGATGGCGTTGATAAGGCCGGCGAGTTTCAGCAGAAGCTGGTTGCGTTCGTCAAAAGGACTCGCGGTTCGAAAGCCAACGGCAAGTCGTTCCCGCGCATCGTGTTGTTCAGCCCGATTGCTCACGAGAACACGGGCAATCCGAACGTGCCGGATGGCAAGGCTCACAACGTCCAACTGGAAGCCTACACGGCGGCGACGGCAGCGGCGGCCAAGGAAGCGGGTGTGGTCTTCGTCGATCTGTTCCATCCTTCGCGCGCGCTGTTCAAGGGAGCCAGCTCGCCGCTGACGATCAATGGCGTGCATTTGACCCCCGAAGGGAATCGCCAACTGGCGGAGGTCATCGCCTCGGCATTGCTCGGCAAGCCGGCGACCACTTCGTCGGCGATGGAACCATTGCGTCACGCGGTGCTCGACAAAGCCAATCACTGGAATAACCGCTATCGCGCTCGCGATGGCAATGACGTGTGGGGCGGGCGCTCCACGTTGAAGTTCACGAACGACCAAACCAACGCCGTCGTGTTGCAGCATGAGCTGTCGATGCTCGATGTGATGACCATGAATCGAGACGCCCGCGTGTGGGCCGTGGCTCAGGGCAAAGATGTCGTCGTCGATGACAGCAACGTGCCGAAGCCCGTCGTAGTGATTTCCAACGTCGGCGGCGGCAGCAAGAGTTCCAGCGCGATGAAGGAAGGCAAGCTGAACTACATCAGCGGCGAAGAGGGCCTCAAGCACATGGCGGTCGCGGAAGGTTTTGAAGTCAGCCTGTTCGCCGATGAAGCTCGGTTTCCGCAGCTCGTGAATCCGGTGCAGTTGCAGTTCGACACCAAGGGGCGATTGTGGGCCGCCGTCTGGCCAACGTATCCCAAGTGGGAACCGCTGAAGGAAATGAACGACGCGCTGATCATCGTTCACGACGACAACAACGACGGCAAAGCAGACCGAGTGACCGAGTTCGCTCGCGTGCAGAATCCGCTCGGCTTTGAGTTCTGGAATGGCGGCGTCATCGTGACCTGTGCCCCCGAAATCCTGTTTCTCAAAGACACCGATGGCGACGACGTGGCCGATGTTCGCGCCATCCTGTTGCAGGGCCTCGATTCCTCCGACACGCACCACGCCGCCAACAATTTGATCTACGGACCCGACGGTGCGATCTACTGGCAGAGCGGCGTCTTCATGCAGCACAACCACGAACATCCGTGGGGACCGTCGCTGCAATCCGGGGCGTCCGCCATGTATCGGTTCGATCCCCGGCGTTTCACGATCTCGCTGCACGCCAACAATTCGCCTAATCCGCACGGCATCTCGTTCGACCATTGGGGCTATCACTACGCGACGGATGGAACCGGCGGTCGCGCGTATCAGGTCCGGCCAGACGGAAAAGGCTTCGCGATGCACGAACTCCTGAAGAAGGAAGTTCGTCCCGTGACCGCCAGCGAAGTGGTCAGCAGCACGCACTTTCCAGAGTCAATGCAAGGGGATTTTTTGATTTGCAACGTGATCGGGTTCCTCGGCATCAAGCACTATCACCTGGAACGCAACGCGGAGAAGGGCACCGTCTGGGGCGAACCCGCCGGTGGTGAGCTGACCGTTACCACCATCAACGCGGACGGTTCCAAAACGCTGGATAAGTCGCGCGGGCTGATGATGAGCGGCGATAAGAATTTTCGTCCCTCGGATGCGATCTTCGCTCCGGATGGATCGCTGTATATCAGCGACTGGCACAACGCCATCATCGGCCACATGCAGCACAACGTGCGCGACCCGAATCGCGATCACACGTACGGTCGCATCTACCGCATGACCGCCGTTGGCCGACCGCTCCAACAGCCGGTGGCCATCGACGGTCAGCCCATTGCCGCCTTGTTGGAGAACCTGAAGTCGCCGGTCGATTCCATTCGACATCGGACGCGAGTGGAACTCAGCGAACGTGACTCCGCGGAAGTCATCGCGGAGACCAAGAAGTGGATCAAGACGCTCGACCCGAACTCTCCGGCCGACGCGCATCACCTGCTGGAAGCTCTCTGGATTCATCAACAGCACAACGTCAGAGACTACAAACTGATGGGCGAACTGCTGAAGTCCCCGGACCCTCATGCTCGAATCGCTGCAAATACCGTGAAGCACATCTGGTTCAATGTCGAAAGCACGATGCGCGGCGGAGTGATCGCTGCTGAAAAGCTGGCCGCCGCCGAGAAATCCGGCATCCTGAGCGACACTCCCGAACTGACGACCATTCGCGTCGGCACGATTCCCGAGCGCATGCTCTACGACGTCACCGAATTGACCGTCAAGCCGGGAAAGAAAGTGAAGCTCACCTTCGCGAATCTCGACTTCATGCCACACAACATTCTGTTGGTGAAGCCGGGCACAGACGACGACATCGGACTGAAGGCGATGGCTTTGGGAGCTGGCGGGTTCGCGGTTGGTTTCGTTCCGGAAAGCCCAAACATTCTGTGGTCCAGCAAGCTCGTGGATCATGGACGGGAGGAAGTCATCGAATTCACGGCTCCGCAGGAAGAAGGAGCCTATCCCTACATCTGCTCGTTCCCCGGTCACCACTTGCTGATGCGGGGCACGATGTATGTGACGAACGACCTGAAAGCGTTCCTCGTCAAGAACCCCAAGCCGGTCGTCAAGATGACCGAGTGGAAACTCAGCGACCTGCAACCAGACCTCAAGCGCGTTGACCAGCACCGCAATTTTCTCAAAGGCCAACAGCTCTTCACAAAACTGGCCTGCGCTCAGTGCCACAAGATCACCGGTGCCGATCCCGCTCCCTCGGCCCTGCATGACCATGCTCATGCAGGCCATTCGCATGGCCCCAGTCTCACGGTCGGCCCGGACCTGACCGAAGTCCTCAAGAAGCACAAGGGCGACCCGAAGGTGTTGTTGCAGGAGATTCTCGAACCGTCTCGCAACATCGAAGAGAAGTATCGCAAGGTCATCTTCGAGATGGAGTCCGGCAAATTTGTCACCGGCAATATCGTGTCCGAGGATAAAGAGACCGTGGCCGTCCAGACCGGCCCGACCGCGGATCAGCAGCAAAAGCTCGCGAAAAAAGAGATCGAGTCACGCCGCCCATCTCCGGTCTCAATCATGCCCGCGGCGATCCTCAACCCATTGGACAAGGAGCAGATTCTGGACCTACTCGCGTACCTGCTCGCGACCGGGAAAGCGGATCACCCTGCGTTCAAACACTAACTTTCTTTGGACTGCGGCAGCCTGCTGCCGCTTTGAGCTTGGCAGCCTGCTGCCAAGAAATCACGTCGAGACGTCCCGCAGCAGGCTGCGGGACAGAAAGCGGCAGCAGGCTGCCGCAGTCCATGTGGCATGTGGCGCAAAGGAGGACCTCCATGATTCGACATTGTTTGATCGTTCTCTCGGCGATGCTCGCTTTGACGACCTCGATCCTCGCCGCGGACACGCCGCCGAACATTGTGATTTTCCTCGCGGATGATCTCGGCTATGGCGATCTTGGTTGTTACGGGCATCCGATCATTCAGACGCCGAACCTCGATGCGTTCGCCAAGCAGGGGACGCGGTTGACTCAGTGTTATGCGGCGTGCGCGGTG
>CAMDDX010000426.1 GCA_945893075.1 Planctomyces sp. SH-PL62
GCGGTGTGTCAGCACCGCTTTGGATCGCACGCGGAAAAACATCCAAAGCGGTGCTGACACACCGCACTCCAAAGTGAATGACGCATCATGGACTTGCACAACACTCCGCTGGCCAACGAATTCTTCGAGCACATCGCCGTCAAACCCGCGACCACTGTGGCGTTTCTGGAAGGGCCCGCCGTAGCCGCTGACGGCACGGTCTACTTCAGCGACATCATCAACAACCGGATCATGAAGTTTGATCCGAGCAAGAATGAACGCTCGGTGTGGCGCACTCCCAGCGGGCGGACGAACGGCTTGTTGTTTGATGCTCAAGGCCGGCTGCTGGCGTGTGAGGGGAACGAGTTCGGACCCAACGACGGCAACCGCCGCATCACGCGGACCGATTTGAAGACCGGCAAAGTCGAAGTGCTTACCGAGCGATTCGAGGGGAAGCGGTACAACTCGCCGAACGACATCGCCGCGCGATCGAATGGGCAAATCTTCTTCACCGATCCGTGCTACGACGATCGCACGACGATGGAACTCGATCACGATTCGGTTTATCGCATCGACCCGGATGGCTCGGTGCAGCGCATCCTGACTCAGCCCGCGATTCAGCGGCCGAATGGCATTCATCTCAGTCCCGATGAGAAGACGCTGTACTTAGTCGATAGCTGCCCGGTCGCCGGAGGCAATCGCAAAATCTGGGCGTTTGATTTGTCAGACGCGGGCGTGCCAAGCCAACAGCGGCTCGTGTTCGATTTCGCTCCCGGCCGAGGGGGCGACGGCATGACGGTCGATCAGCAAGGCAATCTCTACATTGCCGGTGGAGTTTCTCGTGCGCGAGGCCCTCACGAATCGACCGACGTCCCGCCCGCGATTTGGATCATCCGACCGGACGGCAAACTCTTGGGGCAACTGCCGATTCCAGAAGACGTCATTACGAATGTGACGTTCGGCGGTGACGACCTGCGGACGCTCTACGTCACGGCCGGAAAGACTCTGTTTTCAACTCGCACGACGGTGCGCGGCTGGGCCGTGCATCGGAAGGGCTAGTTGGGGTGCATCACAACAATTCCACAGGCAGGGGTCAGGCACCGGACAAATATTGTTAGTTGCTCGCCGGTTGCAGGCTCGGTTCGATGTCGTAGGCTTGCTCGCGATCTCGTGCGGCTTCGGCCGCATGGCCGGCGGCCGCGTGCTTCTTCGCGCGCTGTAAGTACGCTCGTGCGACCTGAGCATCCAGACGCTTCGCCTTGATGTAGTTGGCGATGGCTCGGTCGTAGTCTTGTTTTTGAAAATACGCGTCGCCGCGAATCGAATACGCCTCGAAGTGCGGTTCGATTTTCAGGGCGCGGTCGCAATCGGCGATGGCCTTGTCAAATTCTCCTTGCGACAGCCAGAACTCTGCACGGCTGGAATAGGACCGGCCATAGCCCGGCTGCACCTGCATCGCGGTCTCGTAACTGGCGAGTCCGACTTTGGGTTCGCCACCGGCGATTAGGTGCTGCGCCAATTCGACGTAATTGCCGGCCGCTTTCGGCTCCTGCGTGACGGTGCGGTTGAGAACATTCAGCTTGCCCAGCCAGGCGACCTTAGCGGCATCCGCTTGAGCGTCTTCCACACGGTCGAGTTCGAGATAGCACGCTCGGCGTTGCAGGTAGAACTTCGGGTTGTAGCGCTCATGGGCAATGGCCTGGGTGAAGTCTGCGGCGGCATGCTCGAAGTCCTTCATTTCAAAGTAGGCCATGCCGCGATTGTTGAACGCATTGACGTTGTCGGGGGCCAGCTTGAGGGCTTGGTCGTAATCGACAATCGCCGGCTTGTACTGCTTTGACTGGTACGCCGTGAAACCGCGGTTGATGAGTGCCTCGACATACTTGGGATCGACCTGCAACGCTTGATCGAAGTCGGCGCGGGCTTTGACGCGATCGTCTTTCGCCAACCAAGCCAGTCCGCGATTGTTCAGAGATGGTGTGAACTTCGGATTGATCTCGATGGCGGCGGAGAAGTCGGCGATCGCCGCGTCGATCTGCTTCTGAGTCATCAGCAAGAAGCCGCGCGTGTGCCGCAACTTGGCGTCCTTCGGCGACAATTCGATCGCTTTCGACAAGTCGGCCAACGCCGCACCCACTTGACCGGCGTCTGCCAGCAAGCTGCCGCGCTGGAAGTAAGCCTCCGAACATTTCGGATCGAGCTTGATCGCCTCAGTCAGCGATTGCAGAGCCGCTTGCCACTGACGCTGCTGCAACGCCGCAGTCGCCTTTTCCAGCAACGACTTCACATTGTCGGCAGTGTTCGTGGAGACGGCCGACTTCTCGGAGGGGGCCGTCGATGAGCCGCCACAACCCACGCACGCGAGGCTGCACAGGCCCAAGGTCACGCTGGCCACGAACCGAGTTGGTCCGCGCAAAAACGAACGCTGTTCGCGCATGATGTCCGCTCCTGGAGCATCCGCAGGGAGGGATGTGGAGAGAGGGAAGGAAACTTGGCGAGGACTCGCCGGAGATGGGTCAAGACAGGTGAGGCCGACTCTCAGAAATGAGCCGGCTTTCAAGGGGGGCGGCTTGTAGCCGTGAATTCGCGAACGAGTCAATGCCGGTCAGCGCGCATGACTCGATGGGGCAACGCTAATGCTCGCCCGGATTGGCGAGGTCACGTTCGACGCGGGCGAAGACTTCGTTCAGCCGATTAGTGGCGTCGGTCAGCATCCGGACCAGTGGGCCGAGCGGCGCGAGGTGATTGTCCTCGAAGTTTTCGCTGTTCTCGTCTTTCCAATGCTCCTTGGTCAGTTCCCAAGATTGCAGCAATTCGATGTGAGCCTTGTAGAGCTTGGTACTGTCGTTCGTGAGATCAGAGACTCGCATGGCATCACCCGGAGGTAGCCGCAGGCGCCAGACTGCGGGAGGACGTTGCTCAGTCCCGCGTTCTGGCGAACGCGGCTACGTTATGCGGCCGGCGGTGGAGCGGGTTCCTCAATGGCGGCTTCGATTTCCGCATACGCTTCGATGGCAACAATCATCCGTTCGAGCGTCGCGATCGTCTTGGCGAAATCCGCTTCGATGTAGCGTTGCAAGGCTCCGCGCCGCCCGTCGTGTTCGTCGATTTCGTGCCGCACGTAGGAGGTCCAGCGAGCGACCGCTTCGA
Organism: Planctomyces sp. SH-PL62; assembly: GCA_945893075.1. Taxonomy (GTDB): domain Bacteria; phylum Planctomycetota; class Planctomycetia; order Planctomycetales; family Planctomycetaceae; genus SXKJ01. The sequence continues at coordinate 3,130 of CAMDDX010000426.1, forward strand.
CTTTCTCTTGAGCCATCTGCAACCGCTGCTTAGCCGCGTCCAACGCCAGTTTTTCTTCGTAGCAGGTTGGTCGGTGGTCCCCGACCGACCGCATCTTGCACCGCTCCAAATCGGACCGCGCCTGAGCGATCACGTCGAAGCTGCGCAGCATGTAGTTCTTCCAAAAGACCGGCCGGTCATGCTCCAGCCAATCCAGAAAGCTCAGCACCTGCTGCTGCATCGAAGCGGCGACGTCGACAGCGATGTCCGCGAACTCCAGCAGCCGCACCTTGAACTCGCGCATGGCGGCGAGCGAATGAACGTTGGCTTGGGACATAAGCCACCTTGGAGTGCGGTGTGTCAGCACCGCTTTGGATGTCGTCAAAGCGCGGCAAGAAAAGGCCATCCAAAGCGGTGCTGACACACCGCACTCCAAAGGTCACACCAACTCGGCCGCGATCAGATCGTCGTAGGTCTCGCGGCGGCGGATGACTTGGACTTGGTCGCCGTCGATCAGGAGTTCGATCGCTCGCGGGCGGGAGTTGTAGTTGCTGCTCATCGCCGTGCCGTAGGCTCCGGCGCTGAACGTGCAGAGCAACTCGCCCCGATTGATCTGAGGCAAGTAGCGGTCTTTGGCGAGGTAGTCGCCGGACTCGCAGATCGGGCCGACGACATCGGACTTCTCGCAGTTGGCGATCTCACCTTCGACGTTGTCGGGCATGGCGACCCGCGGAGCCACCGGCCAGATGCGGTGGAACGAGTCATACATCGCGGGTCGCACGAGATCGTTCATCGCGGCGTCTTGAATGACGAAGTGCTTGCCCCCTTCGCGCTTCGTGTAGATGACTTTGCTCACCAGGATTCCCGAATTGCCGACGATGAAGCGGCCCGGTTCGAGTGCCAATCGGCAATCAGCCTCTTTCACGCCGGGGACGATGACATCCGCGTACGCTTGAGCCGGCGGACCTTCGTTTTGGCGATAGCTGATGCCGAATCCGCCGCCGAGGTTCATCCAGTTGATGTCGTGACCGGCGGCTCGGTAACTGCGGACGACGTCGATCCCCTTCTTGACCGCTTCGGCATACGGCTCGGTCGTGAGGATCGGCGAGCCGATGTGCATGTGAATTCCCTTCATCGCCAAGCCAGGCGTTCGCAGCGTTTTCGCAGCGAGCACGTCGGCTCGTTCGATGTCCATGCCGAACTTGTTCCCCTTCTTGCCGGTCGTCGTCTTGGCGTGCGTCTTGCCGTCGATGTCCGGGTTGAGCCGCAATGCGACGGGCGCGATGACTCCCATCTTTTGCGCGATCGCCGCGATGGCATCCAGTTCGGCTTCGCTTTCGACGTCGAACATCAGGATGCGTTCTTCGAGCGCCTGCCGAATCTCGTCGTCGGTCTTACCGACTCCGGCGAAGACGACTTTGGTCGTGTCGGCCCCGGCCTTCTTGACGCGATGCAACTCGCCGCCGGAGACGACGTCAAAGCTGCTGCCGGCGTCGTGCATCAGCTTGAGGATGCTGAGATTCGAGTTCGCCTTGACCGAGTAACAAATCACCGGGTCCACGGCCGCGAACGCCGTCTGAATCTCCTTCAGCCGTCCGAGCAACG
>CAMDDX010000427.1 GCA_945893075.1 Planctomyces sp. SH-PL62
GCTGGCTCCGACGATTTTCGGTTGGTGACCCATCGCCCCGTCGGCACCAGCGACCTCCTAAAACTCAACATCCAAGCCGACGCCAGCGATGCCGCCGCAGGTGCGGAGTTCGTCATCAAAAACCTGTCGATTCGGGCGGCGAAGATCACGAAAGTGAAGTGATCCTTCGCCGCGGAACCGCAACTAAGCATAAGGAGTGATCATGTCGCGCTATGCAGGCTTTGCCGGTTCGTTGGCGGCAGTTCTCATATTGATGGCCGAGGCACGGTCGGACGACGACCCGCCGAAGAAAGCCGAGCCGTCGTCGGCGGTGAAGGAAGCTCGCGCGCATGTGTCCGAATTCACGGTGCAGGGATCGGCGAAGGGGCGCAATGCGCCGCTCGAGTTATTGCCGAATCCGTTGCTCATCTTTGGAGATGCCGCGCGGAGCAACGATTCGGGGACGCTGTGGGCGTGGGAAAAATCGGGGAGGCCCGTGGCGTTCTTGGAACTATATCGCAATGTCGGCAACGGCCAGCCGTGGGCTCACGCGCTGACGCTGACGTCGCCGGAGTTGATTCAGCTCGAAGCGCCGACCGGACACCGCTGGACTCCGAAGAAGTCGCACTTCACGTTGAAAGAGGTTCCCGATGCGCCCGACGTCGCGAATCAACCGGCGCTGCGCATGAGACAAATGAAAGACATCAGCCGCCGCTTTGAAGCGCACCAGTTTTGGGATCCCAACAATTCGCGTTTTGAACTGCGGCTGCTGGTGCAACCGGTGCTGCGTTACCAGGACGAGTCTGCCAAGCTGATCGACGGGGCGGTCTTCGCTCTGGCACACGGCACGAATCCGGAAGTGCTCGTGCAAATCGAAGCCGACGCCGCCGAGAAACCGTCGCGCTGGAAGTACAGCCTCGTGCGACTGGGGAGCGCGGAGATGCACGTCTTGCTCGACGGCAAAGAAGTCTGGAACGACCCGCGCACACCCGGCATCGTCGGCCAACCGGTCGATCCGTATTGGCTGTTTCTGGCAGCACCGATTCCAGCCGCCTCGAGAAAAAGCTCTGTCCCGTAAATCAGCCGCAGGGCGCTAGCCCCGGTTCTCTCGGCGAACAAACCGGGGCTAGCGCCCTGCGGCTGATTTACGAGAGACAGAGCCTTGTTCCGAAATGGTCGTTGAGTTTCAGACATGGCGTCTGTAGATTGTCGCCCCGTTGGTGAGCCCTCTTCCTATTTGAGAAACGGTGATCTGCACGATGTCTCGTACACCTCAAGACGTCACTGACGCCGAACTGGCTGTCCTGCAAGTTCTGTGGGAATTGCGGACGGCGACGGTGCGTGAATTGACCGAGCGGCTGTATCCCGAAGGGACGTCGGCGCTGAATGCGACCGTGCAAAAGTTGCTCGAACGGTTGGAAGCCAAGAAGTGCGTGAAGCGGAACCGCAAGACGTGGCCGCATCAGTTCTCGGCGGCCGTCGCGCGCGAAGTGCTGATCGCTCGGCAGTTGCAGACCACGGCGAACAAACTGTGCCAGGGGGAGATCCATCCGCTGCTGACCACTTTGGTGAAAGCTCGCGGACTGTCGGCAAAAGACCGGCAGTCGCTGCGCGGATTGCTCGACGAATTGGATCGAGAGAAGAAGTAGCGTGGCGAATTTTGAGATTTGAGATTTGAGATTTGGAATTTGAGACATGGCCACACTCCTCAACATCGCCCTGATCAACGCAGTCACCGTGCTGCCGTTGGCGGTGTTGGCGATTGGGGTCAGTCGATTCGCTCGGCGTCCGGCGCTGACACACGCGCTGTGGGTGCTGGTGCTATTGAAGTTCATCACACCGCCATTATTCCACTTGCCGGTGACGATCGAAGTGCCCGTCGCCGACGTGGGGCACGTTTCCAACGTGCCCGCGCTTCCGACCGATCGCGAACCGCCGAAACACTCGCAGGACGTGACCGCTTTGCTGTCTCATGCGGCAGAGGTTGTTCCGTCAGATCTTTCGCCGGTCGCGAAAGTTGAGCGTCGTGTTGTTCGACAAGAACCCCCGTCCGTTTTTGCGAGCACGTTGAAAACGTGCTCCACGTATTGGGCGAAGCGACCGGATGTCCGGTCGATGTTGCTGATCGGTTGGCTGGCCGGGACGGCGTTGTGGATGAGTTGGCAACTCACGCGAGCCGTGCGGTTCCGTCGGCGAGTGTTGCGCGGCGCGGTCTGTTCGAGCGAATTGCAGGACCAAACGGGTCAGCTCGCCGCGGCGCTGGGACTGCGACGAGTGCCGCGTGTGCTGATCGTGGACGCGGCTGTGTCGCCGATGTTGTGGGGCTGCGGCTCGCGAGCGAAATTGTTGTTTCCGGCGGATCTGCGGAGCGGCTGGATGACGATGCTCGCGCGACATTGTTGACGCATGAACTGGCTCACTTCACTCGCGGCGATCATTGGGTGCGGTTGCTGGAGTTGATCGCGACGGGAGTGTTCTGGTGGCATCCGGTCGTCTGGTGGGCGAGACAGCAGATCGAAGCCTCCGAAGAAGAATGCTGCGATGCGTGGGTCGTCGGCCAATTTCCGAACACGCCGAAGCTGTATGCCGAAGCGTTGCTCGACACGATTGATTACTTGTGTGAACGCCGTCCAGCGTTGCCCCCCGTCGCGTGCGGCTTGGGACAAGCTCATTTCTTGCGGCATCGCCTGACGAAGATCATGCGCGGAGCCGCACCGAAAGCGATGTCGCCGCGAGTTCGCTGCACACTGACGCTGACCGCCGCACTGCTGTTGCCGTTGCAGCCGTTTGTGTTCGGTAGCCAATCTCGCCAGAGATTGGGGCTCGCGGGACAGACGGCCCAAGGTCTGGCGACTTTAGCTACGAACGACATTGAAGCGCCGTCGGCAGGCGGCTCGCCGAATGATGCGCTGCCAACATCGTTATCCTCCACAGAGGGAACGTCTCCGGTCGTGATCCCTCCGTCAGTGACGACGTCTCGTTCGCGATCTGCTCGTGGCGAGAAAGTTTGGTCGACGGCCGCGTCGGCGGATGGGCGGTTCGTCGTGCGCGCGACGACCGCACGGCGCATCGTGCTGACCGACTTGAATACGAATGCCGAGACGGATCTCTCCGACGAGCGAATCACGTCGGTGGCTTTCGCACCAGACGGCGAATGGTTCGCCGCTGCCGGTCAAGATGGGCGAATCACGATATGGGATTCGGCTCGCGGCAAGTTGCTGCGGACCGTGTTGACTCATGCCGACGCTCTGCGTTCCGTCGCGGTCTCTCCGCGAGACCAGACGCTCGCAGCTGGCAGTCGTGACGGCTCCGTGTTGATCGTCGATCTCGTGACGGGTGAGTCGCTCGCGAACCTGCCGAGTTATTCGTCCGCCGTGAATTGCGTCCGTTTCTCTTCGGACGGACGGCAACTGGCCGCGGCGGTTGGCGATTGGATGTCGAACGCTCGCGGCGAAGTCGCGTTGCTGGATGCCAGCACCGGACGAACGGTGGCGACTCTGCCCTGCGTGACCTCGCCCGGAGCGTTGACCTTCGCCAGCAATGACGAATTGATCGTCGGACTGTGGGATGGTCGCACGCAGTTGTGGAACTTGGTGAATCGGCAAGTGGTCGGCTCGGCGATGGCAGACAAGAACTTGGTCTCGGCAGCGGCGTTTTCACCCGACAACCCGGCTCTGCGCGAAGCGACCTTCGTTGCGGAAGAGCCGAGTCCGGCGAAAGAGGACTCGCCACTGGCCGTGTTGCGACGACTGTTTGCAAACCCGGCAAAATGACGCGAGGTCGGCGGGGACGTTTGGAAAAGAATCTTATGAATGCTGTCTTGCTGACAATGCTGATGCTTTGCGGCGAAGACCCGGCCGCTTCACGTGTGGCGACGCCCGACAGCGTCGAGAAGCAGAACTCCGAAGCGGCGTTCAAGATGACTCGCGAGGCGGCGCGCAACTATGAATTCCAAATGCGCGGCGTCGATCAGCCTGTCGAACTCCGCGAGCAACCGATCCTGCGTTGGTCGAACTCCGAACGGGGGCAAGTCTACGGCAACGTGTTTCTGTGGACGCATCGCGGCTGGCCGGTTGTGGTCGGTTCGTTGTTCAAGTGGTTTTCGCCGTTCACGCACATGTCGCACGAGTTTCACTCGCTGTCGCTGGGCGAGATCGCGGCGAAGAATGACTTGCGAGAAGTGTGGCGTTCGACGCAGCCGGGTGTGGTGTTTGCTCCGATTCCCGATGCGCCCGCAGCGGCCGCGAATCCGGCGGCTCGGCTGGCTCAGATGCGACAGCTCGCGCGGCAGTTCACCGCGCGCAGCGTTGATCGTGAAGGCTTGAAGCTGGAACTGCGGCAGCTCGCCCAGCCGGTGTATCGGTACGAAGTCGAGAAAGATGCGACCGATCTGTTGGACGGTGCGCTGTTCGTCTTCGTGCAAGGGACTGACCCGGACGTGTGGCTGCTGATTGAAGCGGTCCCAGCGGCCGGGCAGGCCGCAGCGCGATGGCAATACGCGGTCGCGCGCATGAATAGCATCGAGATCAACGTCGAACACAACGAGAAGCCGGCGTGGCACTGCGACGCCCTTCCCTTCCGAGAAGTTGTGACGTTGCACAAGTTGCCCTACACCAGTTTCAAAATCGACAAGCCCTGACTTCATCCGCGGCCGTGTCTGAATCCGTGGGGTGAATGCCAGGCGGTTCACCCCGCGGATTCAGACACGGCCGC
>CAMDDX010000428.1 GCA_945893075.1 Planctomyces sp. SH-PL62
TCAACTGGGCGGCTACAACAACCGAGCCACCGAAACTCCACCCGGCCCCCAACCCCTTTGGATCGGCCTCCGCAGAATGACCGACTTTGCCACCGCCTGGCTCGCCTTCGGTCCGAAAGACTGATCGCGTTGTGTATAAATGACAGCTCTCCGAGTCGGGTCGCACCGACTCAAATCCTCCCGACTCGGAGAGTCAGGCTACGGGAGAGAGTCACGTGCGTTGCGCGGCGGACGTTGTCATCCTCTTGCTATGCAACTCGGTCCCCTTCGTATTTCGCATCCGTTCGCGTTGGCTCCGATGGAGGAGCATACGAATCCGCCGTTTCGTCAGTTGATGCGGCAGTTGGGCGCGGGCTTGCTCTGCACCGAACGGATTGACGGCTCGGATGTCGCGAAGCGAGATCGTCGGGCCATGCGTCTGCTGGAGACTGCGCCCGGGGAATCGCCGTGCGCGGGACAGATCAGCGGAGTCGATCCGGCCGAACTGGCGGAAGCCGCGCGAGTTGTCGAAGAGCGCGGCTTTGCGATCGTCGATTTGAATTTCGAATGTCCGATCCGGCGACTGGTGCAGCGCGGCGAGGGAGGCGCGTTGCTGGCCGATCCAGCAGCGATCGGTCGCATCGTCGCGGCGGTGGTGCGAGCGGTCTCGGTTCCGGTGACGCTCAAGATTCGGACCGGTCCCGATGAGTCAAACGAAACATGTCTCGACGTGGGTCGTGCGGCCGAGCAAGCCGGAGCGGCGGCGGTTGATCTACACGCTCGCAGTGTGCGTCAGGCGTATGTCGGTGATGCGGACTGGCCGGCCGTCGCGCGATTGAAGCAAGCGGTGACGATTCCGGTGCTCGGCAGTGGCAGCGTGCGCTCGCCGGCGGATGCGGTGCGCTTTCTACGCGAGACCGGTGCGGACGGAGTCGCGATCGGACGCGGATGCCTCGGCCGGCCGTGGATCTTCAAGCAGTCGCGCGAACTCTGGCAAACCGGTGTCGCCAGCCATGAGCCTTCTCCCGCCGAACGCGGCCGGGCGCTGCGGCAACTGATCGAAGGGGAGTTCCGCTATTACGGAGCGACGGTCGCACTGCGGCGACTCGCGCGGACAAGCTGCTACTTCGCGAAGTTCGTTCCGGAGTTCGAGTCGTTCAAACGCGCGATTCACGAAGTTCGCGATCTAGCCGCTTTCCGCCGATTGGTGGCGGAACACTTTCGGTGAAGAGAATTTCAAATTTCAAATTTCAGATTTCAAAGCCATAACGTCTCCCGGTTTCCCGTGCTGGTTCGCGGCGTTAGATTGGCGACGTCTGCTGTGCCTGTTGTTTGACTCGCCAAGGATTTGCCCATGCCCCGCCTCGCGTTGCTCGCTGCCACGGTTCTGGTTTGCTCGGCCGCCACGTTGATCCCAGCCGCTGATCCGCCGAAGGAGCCGGTCGATCCCGCTCATGCCAAACAACGGGCGGCGGGATTGGAACTCTTCAAGAAAGAGGTCAAGCAAATCCTGGTCGGCCGTTGCCTGAAGTGTCACGGCGGTGAGAAGACGGAAGGGAAGCTCGACCTCACGTCGCGCGAGGGATTGCTCAAGGGGGGCGAGACCGGAGTCGTCGCCGAGGCTGGTAAGTCCAAGACAAGTTTGTTGATGATGCTCATCAAGCAGGAAATCGAGCCGCACATGCCGGCCGATGGAGCGAAGCTCTCGGACCTGCACATCGACGCGATCTCCAAGTGGATTGATCTCGGTTTTCCGTATGACAAGCCGCTGAAGGAAGAGGCGAAAGACCCGAAGGCGTGGACTCGCCGCGAGGTGCCGCCGGAGGCTCGCGAGTTCTGGTCGTTTCAGCCGCTGAAGGTCGTCGCCCCGCCGACTGTTTCCGGAGACGCGGTGAAGTGGGTCCGCTCGCCGATCGACAATTTCATCCTCGCGAAGTCGATCGAAAAGGGTCTGTCGCCCAACCCGGTCACGGACCGCCGCACGCTGATTCGCCGAGCGTACTTCGATCTGATCGGCCTGCCGCCGACACCGGCCGAGATTGAAGCGTTCGTGAATGACGCCGCTCCGAATGCGTTCGAGAAGGTGCTCGACTCGCTGCTGGATTCGCCGCAGTACGGCGAGCGCTGGGGCCGGCACTGGCTGGACGTCGCACGGTTCGCCGAGAGTCACGGCTTCGAGCAGGACTACGACCGGCCATTTGCGTATTGGTTTCGCGACTTCGTCATCAAGGCGCTCAACGCCGATATGCCGTTCGATCAATTCGTGAAGTGGCAACTGGCCGGCGATGAAATCGAACCAGGCAATCCGCTGGCGATGATGGCAACCGGGTTTCTCGGTGCGGGGGTGTTCCCGACTCAGATTACGGCGAACGAAGTCGAGCGGACTCGTTACGACGCGCTCGACGACATGACGGCAACGACCGGCACGGCGTTCCTCGGCCTGACGGTCGGATGTGCTCGCTGTCACGATCACAAGTTCGATCCGATCCCGGCGGCCGATTACTACCGGATGCTGTCGTCGTTCACGACGACCGTTCGCAGCGAGATCGACCTCGACCTCGATCCGGCGACGTTCAAGCGCGAGAAATCGGCGTTCGATACCGAACACGCGCCGCTGGCTGCTTCGCTCACCACGTTTGAAAAAGACAAGTTGCCGGGACGATTCGCTGAATGGGAAAAGGCGAACGCCGCGGGCGTGCTCAAGATGGGTGAGTCGGGGCAGTGGATGATTCTCGACGTTGCGGAAGTGAAGTCGTCTGGTGGTACGACGCTGACCAAGCAGGACGACGGCTCGATTCTTGCGAGCGGAAAGAATCCGGATTTCGACACATACACGCTCGTCGCGAATACGGATCTGGTCGGGCTGACGGCGCTGCGATTGGAAGCGTTGACGCATCCGAGCATGGTCAAGAACGGGCCGGGACGCGCGGACAATGCGAACTTTGATTTGACCGACGTGAAGGTTGTGATAACGGCCAACAGCCCACAGCCATCAGCCAACAGCCAGAAAGAGCAACCCGTCAAACTGCTCAATCCCGTTTCGACGTTTGATCAAAACGCGGGGCTGTCGGTGAAGCTGACGATTGATGGCGATCCGAAAACTGGTTGGGCGGTCGATCCGCAGTTCGGCAAGGATCACGCGGCGCGGTTCGAGTTCGAGAAGCCGATCGGCGTTGAGGGAGGATCGACGATCACGGTGACTCTGGCGTTCAACGGCAACAACAAGCACAACCTTGGCCGCGTGCGGCTGAGTGTCGCCACCGCGAAGGAGGCGGTGCCGCTCGATGCGGCGGCGACGTTCGGCGATATCATCGCCGCGCTCAAGAAGCCGGCCGAGCAACGGTCGCCGCGCGAAATCGAAAAGCTGCTGACGTGGTATCGCGGACGCGATGACGAATGGAAGAAGCTCAATGCCGTCGTGCAGGAACACGCGGCGAAGGAGCCGAAGCCGAAACTTGCAAAAGTCATGGTGTGCAGCGAAGGGGTCAAACCGATTCGGCATCACACGCAAGGAGCGGACTTCTTCGAGCAGTCGCACTTCCTGTATCGCGGCGACACGACTCAAAAGATTGACGTCGCGACGCAAGGATTCTTGCAGGTGCTGACCCGTTCGTCCGACCGCGAGAAGCACTGGATCGAAGCCGCACCTGCGGGGACGACGACTTCGTACCGCCGCAAGTCGCTGGCGAACTGGATCACCGACACCGAACAAGGCCCCGGCCACTTGCTGGCGCGGGTCATCGCCAATCGAGTTTGGCAGCATCACTTCCATGTGGGGCTGGTCTCCACGCCGAATGATTTCGGAGCGATGGGGCAACGGCCGACGCATCCAGAATTGCTCGACTGGCTGGCGGCATCGCTGATGACAAAGCCCAAAGACGGATCTCCCGCGTGGCGACTGAAGCCGCTGCACAAGCTCATCATGTTGAGTGCGGTCTATCAGCAAGGTTCGGCGTTCGATGCCGCCAAGTCGAAGCTCGATCCGCAGAATCAGTTTCATTGGCGACACTCGCCGCGCCGGCTGGAAGCGGAAGTCATCCGCGATTCGATGTTGGCGGTCAGTGGCGAGTTGGATCGAACTCAGTTCGGCGCGGGGACACTCGATGACGGGCACAAACGCCGCAGCATCTATTTCATGGTCAAACGCAGCCGGCTGGTGCCGATGATGCAGCTCTTCGATTCTCCCGAACCGCTCGTCAGCGTGGGCGAACGGCCCAGCACGACAATTGCTCCGCAAGCACTGCTGTTCCTGAACAATTCCCATGTGCGAGCTTGGGCGATGTCGTTTGGCCGCCGCTTGGCTCCGCTCGCCGACAAGTCGCCGGCCGATGCGATCCGCCAAGGCTATCTCGCGACGGCTGGCCGGTTGCCCTCGGAGGCGGAGTTGGCTGAGACAACGGCGTTTGTTCAAGCTCAGTCCGCGAGCTATCAGTCCGCCGGTCAAGCGCAGGCACGCGAATTGGCCTGGGCCGATTTCGCGCAGGTGTTGATGAGCCTGAATGAGTTCATCTATGTGGACTGAGCGGAGTCCCCACGGCCAGCGCGCATAGCTGGGTAGTGTGGGCGAGCTGGCGCGATTGCTGTTTGTATGGTATTCCTCTCCTGGAATTCGTCTGCGTGAGTTTGCTGGTCGTGTGACTGCGGACCGGAGCGCAGGAAACCAGACCAGGAGGTGTCG
>CAMDDX010000429.1 GCA_945893075.1 Planctomyces sp. SH-PL62
CCTTGCACGACGGCATAGGTGTCGAACACGCCGCCGGAGCAGGCACAGGCTCCCATCGAGATGCACCATTTCGGTTCGGGCATTTGCAGCCAGATGCGTTGCAGCACGGGCATCATTTTCATGACGACTCGGCCGGCCACGATCATCAGGTCGCACTGCCGAGGACTAAACCGCATGACCTCGGCCCCGAACCGGGCGAGGTCGTAGCGCGACGAGGCCGTCGCCATCAGCTCGATGCCGCAGCACGCGGTCGCGAACGGCATCGGCCAGAGACTGTTCTTGCGACACCAGCTCGCCGCCGCGTTGACGGTCGTCATGAACACGTTTTCGGGAAGTCCTACCGCCATTTGAAAACACCTTTCCGCCACGCATAAACGTAAGCAATCGCCAGCGTGGCGATGAACACCAACATCACGCCAAACACCGTCCCGCGCAATTCGAAGGGAATGCCGGGACTCGCGTGACCGAGATGCGAGGCGACGATCTTCACCCCCTCTTCGTTGTGCTGTCCCTCGACGTACGCACTGACCGCCCAGGGGTAGAGGAACAGCAACTCGACATCGAAGACGAGAAACAGAATTGCGACCAAGTAAAACTTCACATCAAACGGTTGCCGAGCATCCCCAATCGGGTCCATGCCGGACTCATATGGCATCTGTTTGACGGCAGTCTTGTTCTTCGGCCCAATCGTATGGGCGAGCACGAGGTTCGTGATCACGAACCCAACCAAGATGGCGATGAAGACAAAGATCGGCACAAAAGTCACAAGTTGGCCGGACAAAACAGATTCCTTTCGACTTCACAATCCTCAATTCGCCTGACGCACGACGGCGGAAACAAGTTTTGAGGGACAGCCGGAAAGAAGTCAAGGAGGCTCTTCCGAGCGAGAAGACGAGCATTGATTCCGGCCGATCACCGTGAGGCATTCGGCGGACGGCCGCGTCATTTCTTTTTGCCGGGCAGCAACCGGTTCAGTCTCTTCTGGAGTTCATTCTCCAGCAGGTTCTCGACCGGGGCGGTGATCGCTTCGCGCGCGAGTCCCTCGAAGACCCGCAGGTCGCCACAACCGCGAAATCCGTTGTGACCGCGCTGAGGCTCACGGAGTCGCCTCGACCGTGAGTGTTCTGGCGATCCAGCAACGACGCGAAGTTCTGACGAGTGCGACGGTCGCTCGGCGCGACTGGTGCCGGCGAGACGCGCGCACCACAATGCGAGACGGAGAAATTCTCATGCCGCTGCGCATCGCGACATTTAACGCCAATAACCTGTTTCGACGGCCGAAGGTGTTTCAGTTGGAAGGGCTGTCGGCTCAAGCGGCCACGGTGCTGGGCGACTTGCAGACGCTCGAACAACTGCTGGCCAAAGCGAGTTACTCCGGCGAAACCGGCTCGGCAATCGTCGCGCTGCTCAAGAAGTACGACTTCGACAACACACGCATTTTCCCGAAGGATCGCTGGTTTCAAATCAACGAAGTGCGTGGCAAGTTGTTTCGCGTGAAGAAGGCGCGTGCCGGGACGACGTCGAAGGCCGGCCTCGAATTGGTCGCGACAGGCAATTCCAGTTGGATGGGCTGGATTGAACTGATTCGCGAAAACGTCAACGCCGTCAGCACGGACAACACCGCGCGAGTCATTCAGGCGATCAAAGCCGACATCCTCTGCTTGGTCGAAGTCGAAGATCGGCACACGCTCGAACGGTTCGATCGACTGACGCTCGGCAAGTTCAAAGCGTCGCTCGGGCACAACCTGCTGATTGACGGCAATGATTCGCGTGGCATCGACATCGGACTGCTCAGCCGGTATCCGATCCGTTCCGTCCGCAGCCACATCGACGACCGGACGGCCACCAAAAAAGCCGCGATCTTCAGTCGCGACTGCCCGGAATTTGAAATCGAACTCCCAGACGGACGCACGCTGTGGGTGCTGGGCAATCACTTCAAAAGCCAAGGTTATGGAGCACCAGCGGCGAATGATGCAAAGCGGCTGGCACAGGCCAAACGAGTCCGCGAATTGCTCAGCCGATTCGACCTGACTCGCGATTTGGTCGTCGTGGCCGGCGACCTCAACGGTTCGCCGACCAGCGCCCCGTTGAAACCGCTGCTGACCACCCCCGGCTTGTTCGACGTGCTCAAATCCCCGTTGCACAACGGGCCGAGTTGGACGTATCACGACGGCCGGCAACAGATCGACTACCTGCTGGTTTCACAGCCGTTGTTGGATCGAATCCGCACGGTCGGCATCGAGCGTCGCGGTCTGTTCCACAAAACGAGTTTCAAAGGCAAGTTTCCACACTTCCCGGAAGTCGCGGACGAGGTCACTCAGGCATCCGATCACGCGGCGGTGTGGGCAGAGTTCGACGTGTGAGCGGCTAGGGATTAGGGATTATTCATGACGAAGAAGTTTTCTCGGGCAATGTTGACGTGGGTGCTGATCTTCGCCGTCTGTCCGCTCGGCGCGGAGCAATCGAAGAGTCAGAAGTCAAAGACCGCGAAGTCAGCAGCGACGAACGACTCACCGGTGATCGCTCGCGTCAACGGGCAGCCGATCACGGAAGCGGACCTCGACTTCTTCGCGCGGACATTGAAGATCACGAGCGACGAACTGCCGCAGCGTCGCGAGCAGATGATCGAACGGCTAATTGATCGGCAGTTGCTTCGCGCGTTTCTGGCTCAGAAGAAAGTCGCGTCTGATCCACAACGGCTAGACGCTCATCTGACGCAGCTCAAGACTCGGCTGAAGGCTCGCGGCGAGGACTTCGACAAGCTGCTCGCCAAGTCGGGGTTCACTGAGGAAACGCTGCGTCGCGAACTAACCTTGCCACTCGATTGGGATGAGTACGTTCGCCGCGAGACGACCGATGAGAAGCTGCGCGACATCTGGAAAAAGCGCAAGCACGAGTTCGACGGCAGTGAAGTTCGAGCCGCGCAGATCGTGTTGAAAAGCGATGATCCTGCGGTGGACGAAAAAAAACTGGCCGACGTGCGCCAGCAGATCGTTTCGGTCAAACTCTCGTTCGCCGAGGCCGCCAAGAAGCATTCGCAAGCACCGAACGCCGCGAAAGGAGGCGATCTCGGCCGCTTCGGATTTCGGGGCAAGCAGCCGCCGCCGTATCCTCAAATTGCGTTCGAGCTCAAGGTTGGCGAGGTCAGCGAACCAATTCGTTCGCCGTTCGGCGTGTTGCTACTAACCGTCACCGAGCGGAGCGAAGGCCAGCTCAGCCTGGAGGACGCTCGCCTGGAGATTCTGCAAATCCTCTCCGCCGAGATGCAGCACGACGTGCTCACCCGAGAGCGTGCCCAGGCGAAAATCGACCGGCCGTAACCATTCGTTGACATTCGCGAGCATCGCGGAGAATTACAGGTTCGGCGATTGCAGAAGACATGACTTCGCGATCCCGACAAACGCGCTTTGGCGTTCGAATTAATGCTTCGCACACAGCTTGAAGCAAGCGGTGCCACCCGCGTCGATCAGGTTCAGCAGGCAGCTTTCGGTGAGATCGAGAGAATGGCTTCTCCGCTTCTCGTCCATTCGATTTCATTCCGGTAATTGCTCAGTCGGAGAGTGCTCAATGGCAATTGCTGGTGGGTTGTCCCTTTGCGCGGTCTGGGCATTGGATTCCGCAGACGGGGCATGAGCAATCCACTGCCTCCAGATGTTGCGTAGAATGGACGTCAGGTTCGCGGCAAAGCGTTTCCCATCGCACAGCGGCGAGGCGGCCATCCGCTCGCGCAAGCCAGCTCGCAGGGTGGCCAGGCGTGGCAAGTCACTGGCCAAGGCCACGGCCAATTCGACGTACTCGTCCAAATCCCGCGCGATGGTTTCCGTCAATCCGACGTTGCTGAGATGGCTCAGCGAATGCCGGCTGGCGAACGTCTCGCCGGGAGTGGTGATCACGGGAACTCCCATCCACAACGCTTCGCACGTCGTCAGGCCACCGTTGTAGGGGAATGGATCGAGTGCCAAATCAATGCGGTGATACTCCGCCAGCAATGCTGCGTGAGGCGACTTCCCCTGGAACTCGACTCGCGTCGGATCGACACCGCGAGTGGCAAATTCCTCCGCCAACCATGCGGTCAAGGAAGCGTCATTCATCCCCCGATATTTCAGCACCAGCCGGGATTGTGGTAATCGTCGGAGAATTTTGGCCCAGACGTCGATCACTTGGCGGTTGATCTTCGCCGGATTGTTGAAGCATCCGAACGTCACCAAACCCTGATCCAACGCTGGCAACACTGACACGGGAGGTGCGTAGCTGGGTGGGGCATAACAGACATAGCCGTCTGGCATCCTCAACACCCGTTCGCAGTAGTCAGGCTCGGCACCCGGCGGAATCTCAAACTGATCGGCCAGGATGTAGTCCATGGCCTGGAGACCGGTGGTGCCGACGTACCCGGCCCACGTCACTTGAATCGGTGCCGGTTTGCGAGCAAAGACCAAGAGCCGGTTGTGGGCCGTGTGCCCTGCCAAGTCAAAGAGAATGTCGATCCGGTCCTCACGGATCAGGTCTGTCAATTGCTCGTCATTCCGTCCCTGCACATCTCGCCAAAGCACCGCCGCACTTTGGAAGCGTGCCGTCAGGTCGTCTTTGACGATCCGATCCGAGTAGCAAACGGTTTCCAACGGATCGCGGTCAAGGTTTTCC
>CAMDDX010000430.1 GCA_945893075.1 Planctomyces sp. SH-PL62
GTCCAGCGGATGAAATCGTTGTTCGCTCCGAGCCGTTCGATGAGTTGCTCGTCGGTCTCTTTCGCGAGGTCGATTTGGGGATAGACGCGAACGGCTTGGGAATCCGCACCGTTCCGGCCGGTCTTTTCGGCCTTCCGGACGGGTTTCTCGGCGTACCGGACGGTTTCCGGCGTACCCCTGGACGGTTCCGGCGTGCCCCTGAACGGTTCCGGCGTGCCCCTGAACGGTTCCGGCGTGCCACCGGACGGTTCCGGCGTGCCACCGGACGGTTCCGGCGTGCCACCGGACGGTTCCGGCGTGCCACGGATTGGTTCCGGCGTACCCTCGGACGGTTTCTTGGTCTCCCGGACGGGTTTCTCGGCGTCCCGCTGGGCGGTTGGCTGGCCGTTGTATCTGACGCGGTAAAGCCTTCCTTTGAGGCGGTCGATGCCGGCGGGGTCTCGGTTGGCGTCTTGGTAGCAGTGGTAGCGGTCGTACCAATCCAAAATGTAGAGGCAGCCGTCCGGGCCAGTCTTCTGCACCACGGGCATGAACCAGGCGTCGTTGGCCGTCAGGAAATCCGGCTCGCCGGTTGCGAAGTACGTGCTGCCGTCACGCTGCAACTTGTCCACGTTGATGCAACCGCCGTGGATGTTGCCCATGTACAGCTTGCCGCGATATTGCTCCGGGTAGGCGTCGCTGTCGAAGTAGTGGATACCGCAGTAGGCCGCCTTCTGATGCTTGTGCTTGACGATGCTCTCGATCTTCCAGGTGAACGGCGGATACGGACCTCCCTGACGGTGGTAGTAGCCGGTCTCGACGATGTGCCACAAATGATCGATCACGCACGCGCTGACGAACGCTTCCCCTTCGTCATTGAACGCGATCCCCCACGGGTTGCTGGTTCCCTCGGCAAAGATTTGGAACTCGCGCGTCCGCGGATGAATGCGGAACATCGCGCAGGTGAATTGGAACTCGGTAGCCGGCGTAGCCGCGTTCGCCAGAACGCGGGCCGCTGAACCATCGGCGTCCTTTGCCCCATCGCCCGCACTCTGGCGAGTGCGGCTACGTTCGGCTTCTACCTTTTTCAACCACGGCGACTCTGGCGGGTACGTCACATTCGAGTAATTGAAGACGCCATTGAGTCCATACAGCCAACCGTCCGGTCCCCACGTCAGCGAGTTCGGTAGCTCGTGCGTGTCGGTGCGGCCGAAGCCGGTGACGACGACTTGCGGCGGGCCATCGGGGACGCCGTCTCGGTCGGCGTCGGGCACGAACAAAATGTCCGGCGAGTTCGCGATCCACACGCCGCCATGTCCAACGGCAATGCCGCTGGGGATATTGAGCCCGTCGAGGAAGACTGTGAACTTATCGCACTTCCCGTCGCCGTCGGTGTCTTCGAGGATCTTCACTCGATCCTTGCCTGGCCCGGCGGACTTGCGCGGGTATTCCAGCGACTCAGTGATCCAGAACCGCCCGCGTTCGTCGATCGTCATCGCGACGGGATTGACGATGTCCGGTTCGGCGGCAACGACCTCGACCGAGAATCCTTCCGGCACGGTCATCATCTTCGCGGCCGTCTGCGGATCGCGCGGCTCGTTGGGTGGCTTGTCCTGAGCGTGTGGGATCACGGCTGGCTTCTCTTGAGCAAGCACGCGAATGGAGTTTGTCCAAGTCAGCGCGATCAAAGCCACGATTGAGAGGAGAACAGGTCGTTCTAAAAAACGGCGCATGGGTCAGTCCTTTCGGAATACTGGATCGCGAGCAGTCAGGCGCACTCACGGCCGGGCATTATGCAGGCGTCGGCATCGAGGCGAAACGTCGCGGCGCTGGACGCCGTCTCAAAGCCGTACCGCGACCGTGAGGGAGCGGCCCACAAGATGGAATGTCGGCCGCTCCCTCACGGTCGCGGTACGGTCATCGGATCAGGCAAAGGAGTGTTTTGCAAAACGACTTCCATCCACTAACTTTCGCCCTCCTTGGTGGTCGGCATTGGACGCCGCACCTGCGCCAGCTTGGGAAATGAACGAAAGCCGTCAGCAGTGATGAATCTGTCTCTCCAAATTCTGGCAGCGACCGAATCGAATTTCGTGGTTCGGCTCTTTGAATTCGCCATCGGGGTTTTGGGATGGCTCGGAATTCCTCGTGTAGCCAGCGTCCCGCTGATTTTGGTCCTGCTGGTGTTGGGGACGATGCTCGGTGCTTGCTCGTACGCGATCTGGCTGGAACGCAAATTGGCGGCGTGGATTCAGGATCGGGTGGGGCCGAATCGAGTCGGTAAGTTTGGGCTGCTGCAACCGATTGCGGACGGGGCGAAGTTCCTGCTGAAAGAGGACATCATCCCGGCGCATGTGGACAAGTTCTTGTTCGTCATCGCTCCGACGATCTCCGTCTTCACCACCATGCTGGCGTTGGCCGCCGTGCCGCTGGGACCAACGACGTTGGGTGAGGAATTTCAGTTCATGATCGCTCCGAAGCTCGACATCGGGATCGTGTTTCTGTTCTCCGTCACGAGCCTGGCCGTGTACGGCATCATCCTCGGCGGATGGTCGAGCAATAACAAATACAGCGTGCTCGGCGGACTGCGTTCGAGTGCTCAGGTCGTCAGCTACGAGATCCCGCTGGGGATGTCGGTCATCGGCATCGCGTTGATGGCCGGATCGCTGAACCTGGAGACGGTCATCGACGCGCAAGCTCAGGGCGGCCTGTTTGGTTGGAACATCTGGTATCAACCGTTGGCCGCCGGCATCTTCTTCCTGGCGGCGCTGGCGGAATCCAACCGCTTGCCGTTCGACTTGCCGGAATGCGAGCAGGAACTGATCGGCGGCTATCACACCGAATACTCGGCTCTGAAGTTCGGCATGTTCTTCCTTGGTGAGTACACGCACGTCTTCACGGTGAGTTTTTTGTGTTCGGTCTTGTTCCTCGGCGGCTGGCATTTCCCATTCATCGCCGAACCGGCGAGCGTCGGAATGCTGGCGACCGTGCTGAAAATCGGCGTGCTGCTGACGAAGGTCTTCTGCGTCATCGTGCTGATCATGCTGCTGCGTTGGTGCCTGCCGAGATTCCGTTTCGACCAACTGATGGGCTTGTGCTGGAAAGTGCTGATCCCATTGTCGCTGGCCAACATGGTCTGCGTGATGGTCGTCCGCGAGTTCGAGCTGAGTTGGCTCTGGCTGCCCGTCAGTTCTGCCCTGCTGTTCTGTGCCGCCGGCGTTCTCGGCTTCCGCCCCATCCCACCGCGATCACGGCCCGTCATACAGACCGAGCAGTTGATTGCGAGTCACCACTAATCGAACCGTTAATCTTCGCTAATCGGCGCTAATCGGCGCTAATCTTCGCAGAGTTTGTGGTTGATTAGCGTCGATTAGCGAGAATGAGCGGTCAAACTTTTAAGACCAAGCGAGAAGCGGAATGCCCATTCAAGAAAAAGACATTGTCTGGATCGAAGAGCCGGAACTGACCTTCTGGGAGCAGACGTTTCTGCCCGCTGTCGCCGGTGGCCTGAAGGTCGCGATCAAGCACACGCTCGCGCAGCACTCGGTCACGGAACAGTTCCCGGAACAAAGACCGGACTTGCCGCTGAACTATCGCGGCGTGCATCGGCTGAATCGTGACGAACAGGGCCGAGTGCGTTGCGTCGCCTGCATGATGTGCGCGACGGCCTGTCCGGCGCACTGCATTTCGATCGTGGCCGAGGATGCGTCGAAGGAGTGGCCGGATCGGGACAAGCGGCCGCTGAGTTTTGTGCTCGACGAACTGCGTTGCATCTTCTGCGGCATGTGCGAAGAGGCGTGTCCGTGCGACGCGATCGAGTTGACCAGCATCTTTGATCTGACTGGCCAGAGCCGTGCGCAGATGACCTTCGACAAAGAAAAACTGCTGAGCATCTACGACCAGACGAAAGACAATCCGCGCGACCCGAATCGGACTCACCGCGGCCGCTTGGGTTGCGCGTCGGAACTGGAGCGGCAGCCAATCAGCGCGACATCCGCCAAGCCGCCCGAAGGACCG
The DNA here is from genome assembly GCA_945893075.1 of Planctomyces sp. SH-PL62. Lineage (GTDB taxonomy): Bacteria > Planctomycetota > Planctomycetia > Planctomycetales > Planctomycetaceae > SXKJ01. The sequence continues at coordinate 3,994 of CAMDDX010000430.1, forward strand.
CGGGCGAAGAAAATGTAGCCGGCTCTCGCCGAGAGCCGAACTCCGCTCTCGGCGAGAGCGGGCTACGCTTGACGCTGAATCTGTTTCGCGAAGCGGTCGAGGCCGCGGCGGGTGAGGTGGTCGTAGATCGCCCAACGCTTGTGAGCTTCGTCAAAGCCGTTGAGAACTCCGAACAGGATCGCACCCAGAGTGATCACCGCGACTTCGACGACTCGCTGAGGCAGTGAGAACGATTTGAGGTCGGCGAAGATTTCGTCGCGGCTACAGAACTCACCAAACTTCTGGCCTTGATAGAGCAGTTCCACACCGTCGTACTCGCGGCTCCATTCGTAATCGAAAGGACCGTAGTCGCGACGCCGGTGCGTGACCCAGAAGCGGGAGCCGTCGAAGGTGATTCCGTGTGTGGCCATCAGGCATTTTCCTGGAGTGCTGCGGCTCGACGCAGCCCTCCATTCATTTGGAATGAAGACGTTGAACGCCAGGAACAACGACGATTGGGACAGTCGGGACTTCGTCGTGGCGGTTTCTGAAATTTGCGGGTCGCTATTCCAAAGGAATGGAGGGCTGCGTCGAGCCGCAGCACTCCAGGTTGAACTTCGCCGGTTCGGACAATCGTTAAAGTCGGCAAACTCAGGG
>CAMDDX010000431.1 GCA_945893075.1 Planctomyces sp. SH-PL62
CTGCGCCAACCGAACTCGCTGCCGCTGGTCGCGTGGACGACCCGCGTCGGACGATGCCACGGCGAACCAAAGTCATATTCCATGTCGGCGTCGTAGGCGAACATCTCGCCGTCCGCGTTGAACGCGAAGTCGAACTGGTTGCGATAGCCGGACGAGAACACGTCCCACGTCTTGCCGTCCGGGTCGATTTTGCAAATCCACCCGCCCGGCGCGAGGATCCCGGCGGCATGACCACTGGGGTCCCAATAACGGGGCAACAACACATCTTCGTCCCAGTTGGGCATCAACCGCGACGAAAAACCTTCCGGCAGAGTCGCTCGCATTTGCTCGGTGCGCTGACCGCCCATCATCTGCGGTTCGGTCTTGCGTGTGACCTCAAACGGTAACTTCGTGTGATTGCCCGCCGCGACGAACAGCGATTTTCCATCGGGTGCGAGTCGAATCGCGTGCGGCCCATGCTCACCGCCGCCAGGGATGTCTTTCAGTTTCTCGACCTTGTCGAACTGGTCGTCGCCGTCGGTGTCTTTGCAGCGATACAGCCCGCTCCCCGGCCCGCCGTTGCAGACGACGTACAAACTGTCGAACGCCCACAGCAATCCCTGCGCGCCGGACATCTGCTTGCCGTCGATCTTGATGTCGAGATGCTCGACCTTCGTTTCGTCGTTACTGCCGATCGCGGGCGGAGTGATTCGGCAGAAGCCGAGGTTGCCTTGATCGCTGACGATCAACCGGCCTTTCGGATCGGTTGTCATGTTGACCCACGAGCCGAGTTTTTCTTTCGGGACCGTGAACAGCTTCTCGACCTGAAAGCCGGGGAGCAGATTGAACGTGTCGCGTGGCGTGCTGGTCTCACTGCTGGCAGAGGCGAACACATCGCCCCACGGTTTTTCTCCGTACTTCAAAACGACTTTCGCCTTGCTCCACTCCTTTGCATCGCGAGTTTCCGCGACCTCCCACGAGTCGTCCGTTACCACGAACCGATCCTTGCCGTCTCGGCCGAGCAGCGCGATCTTCGCCACGAATCCCGCCGGACCGCCCGCGTTCGCAATCTCCGCTTCGATGAGATTTTCACCTGGCTTGAGTCGCGACTTGATGTCCGCTTCGGCCGGCTCGTTCCAGGTTTCGCTGGCCGCGACTTTCTCGCCGTTGACCCACACGGTCATCACGTTGTCGCACGACGCCTTGAGGAACGCGAATTGCGACGTCCCCTTCAATGTCTTGCGAACAAAATACTTCTTTTTCTGATCGGCTCCCCAAATCCAACTCGGAGCCGGCCCGGCCGCGAAGACGTTGAGCTTCGGTGTCTCGGAGGTCTCCTCAATCACTTTGCCAACCGACTGAGCGATCTCCGGCTTCTGCTTGAAGATCTTGCCGTCGGCCGATTCTTGGCCGAACGCCAACGTGGTCGAGAGACACCAGACGGCCGCGCAGAGCGACCACACAGCAAGGCGGGACTGAGAGGCGGGCATCGAATTGAATCCTTTGGGAGAGGAGTCTCGTGAAGGCGAGTTCGTCGTCGGCTCACGCCGTTCCAGGGAAGTTGGCCAGCCAGTCAGGATGATGAAACGAGCGCGGATAGTCGAGCGAAAGGGGCGGCATTCGCGCGGCCGTTCGCGCATTGGAAAAGGCGATGGAACAATCAGAACGATTGCCGGCCGTCCTTAACCCGGAGGGTTTGCAGCCATTAGCCGGGGGTCGCGCAGCGCACCCCCGGTGACCTGCCGAGAATTCATTCGCATCCCGGCAGGGATGCTAGCGCTGGCATCCCTGCCGGGATGCCAAGGCCACATGGAACTCGATTCCGGGGGTGCGCTCCGCGACCCCCGGCTAATGGCTGCCAAGCCTCCGGCTTGAAACCATGTCGCCGATGAAACCATGTCGCCGATCAACTTCGAGTCCTTCTTCATTTCATCCGCGTCCTCTGTGTCATCCGTGTTCAGCGGCCGCGCCTTTGTTGACAGTCTACGGCTTCGGTGTTGCACTTCCGCCCGTTATTCTGATGTCAGTGAATCGACACTGGGGCCTTAAGGGGTGGGATGCGGCATGAAAATTTTGGTGGCATGGGATCAGCCGGAACAACTTGATCTGTTGCAGGTGTATCTGGGGTTGGGCGATCACGAAATCTCTTGGGCGGCCACTCCGGATGAGTTGCTGGCCCTGGCTGAAGCTCAGCCTTTGGACGTCGTGCTGATGCCGATCACGCTGCCGGATGTGGAACTTGGCTATCAGGTATTCACGAAACTGCGGAGCCTTCGGCCGGACACGCCTGTGGTCGGTGTGTGCGAACCGCAAGAGGTCTTCCGCATTGTCCGATTCATGACGAGCGGCATGTCGGCGTACATGATTCGCGATGCCAACAGCGACTACCTCTTCATGCTGCTGAGCGTGCTGGAGGCGACTGTCGAAGCGGCCCAAGCGCAGCGCGAGCAAGAAATCGTGAAGCATCTGCGCGAAGAAATCGCCGCCGTCCGCAAGCTGCAAGAGACGATGATTCCGCCGCTCATCGACGCGCCGCGCGGCTACCAAATGTGTGCCCGGTATGAGCCGTCTCAACTGCGTGTGATGGGTGGCCGGCCCGTGACGATGGCCGGCGGCGACTACTACGACGTCTTCAATCTCGACGACAACAACATTGTGTTTCTGGTCGGCGACGCTTCGGGACACGGCATGAAGGCGGCGATGTCGATCATGATCATGCACACGCTCGTCCGCATGATTCGCACGCAAGTTTACAAGGACACCGCCGCGTTCGTCGCCGCGATCAACAATCAGCTTGTGGAACAGACGATCGTCAACGAAGAAGGGGGCTTCATCACGCTGCTGTATGCGATCCTGCGGCTGGATAAGCATGAAATCCAATGGACCTCCGCCGGACATCCGCTGCCGCTGCTGCAAAACCTCGACACGGGGGAAATTCGCCCGCTGGCCGACGGCGACCCCAGCGGCCTGCCGCTCGCCATCATGCCCGGTGCCGAATACGAAACCATCACCTCGCCGCTGCCGCCGCACTGCCGAGTCTTGCTGTACACCGACGGACTCGCGGAAGCCTTTCCCGCAGGCAGCGACGAAGGGGTCAACCAATTCGGCGAAACGGGGATCATTCGCACGCTCCAAGCGTCGACCAAATTGTCGATTTCTGGCGCGATGGAGCAGCTCTTTCACGACTCCAATGAGTTCACTCAAGGCTTTGGCCGGCACGACGACACCTCCGTCGTGCTCGTCGAACGCTTGAAGGTCTGAGAAACGCAGCCATAGACTCGCCCCGTTGTTTCCCTCTCCGTCCGCTCGCACCCGCCCAACCAGGAGCCTCGCCATGTCTCGCCAGAAACTTTCGCGTCGTGAAATGCTCGAACGTTCGATGTTCGCGACGGCTGCCGCCCTCGCTGCTGGCCATGTGATTGAGCCGGTCGCGCACGCTCAAGAGTCCAGCGCCCCGAGCAACACGATCCGCGTCGCCATTACCGGCGTGAATGGCCGCGGTGGGTCGCACATCTCGGAACTGAAGAAGCGCAAAGGGACCGAGATCGCCGCGATCATCGACGTCGACGAAGCGGTCGGACAACGCAACTGCGATGCGCTCGAAAAAGAACTCGGCAAGCGACCCGCGTTCTTCACCGACATCCGCAAGGCCCTCGAAGATAAATCCATCGACGCGGTGAGTGTCGCGACGCCGAATCACTGGCACTCGCTGGCGGCGATCTGGTCCATGCAAGCCGGCAAAGACGTCTACGTCGAGAAGCCGGTCAGCCATAACGTCAGCGAAGGACGACGCTGCGTGCAGGTCGCTCGCAAGCACAAGAAGATCTGCCAAACCGGAACGCAAAGCCGCTCCGAGCAAGGCATGCGCGACGCGATCGCGTTCATCCACGCTGGCGGAATCGGTGAGGTCAAGTTGGCTCGCGGGTTGTGCTACAAGCGACGCGGCTCGATTGGCCCGCGCGGAATTTACGAGCCGCCGAAGACCGTCGATTACGACATCTGGTCCGGTCCCGCTCCGCTGAAGCCGGTGACTCGGCCGAAGTTCCATTACGACTGGCATTGGCAGTGGGACTACGGCAACGGCGACCTCGGCAATCAAGGCATCCATCAAATGGACATCGCCCGCTGGGGCTTGCAAGTCGCCGATCTCGGCGAAGGTGTGCTCAGCTACGGTGGCCGGCTGGGTTACGAGGACGCCGGTGAGACGGCCAACTCGCAAGTCTGCATCCACAAGTACGGCGACAAGCGGTTGGTCTTTGAAACGCGAGGTCTGCCAACTCCCAATTACAAGGGAGCCAAGATTCTCGAAACCGAAGAGAACAAAGGAGCCGGCGTCGGTGTGATTTTCTACGGCACTGAAGGCTATGTGATCATGCCCAGCTACTCGTCCGGAATCGTCTTCGACAAGGACGGCAAGGTCGTGAAGGAGTTCAAAGGGGGCGGCGATCACTTCGGCAATTTCCTGGCTGCCTGCCGCAGCCGGAAACACGAAGACCTCAACGCGGACATTCTCGAAGGGCATCTGTCGAGCGCGTTGTGTCACCTCGGAAATATCTCGTATCGCCTCGGCGAACAGATACCAGTCGCAGCCATCAAGGACCGGTTGGCCAACGATGTCGAAGC
>CAMDDX010000432.1 GCA_945893075.1 Planctomyces sp. SH-PL62
CAGCGGAAAGACTTGGTTCTTGTCGTCCGCCGGAATCACGTCGTGGACCACCGCCGGAAACGCGACGTGCGGACAACGCTTAATAAAATCCTCTTCAAAGATCACATGCCGGCACGGATGCCGGTTGTCGCACACGAACCGATTCCCCCAGGCATCAAACGTCATCCCGAACTGCCCGTTGCCAGAGATCGCCTCATACCGCCCGGTCAGCGGATCGAACTTGAAATCGCGCCCGGTGAGCGAGACGGGCTGCGGTTCCGTAGGTTGGGACTCCGTCCCGACCTGTGCTTTGCCGGAGGGGTCGGGCCGGAGTCCCAACCTACTTGGCCAATCCTTCTTCACCGCGATCACGTTGCCGCCACGGAGTCCGTTGGCGACATAGATCCAGCCGTCGGGGCCGAACGTCGGATGATTGGCTCGCAGTTGCGGGTTGGCTTGAGCGAAGCCGGTGAACCACGTCTCGCGCACATCGGCTTTGTGATCGCCGTCGGTGTCTTTGAAGTACGCGACCTCACCGGCCAGCGTCACGATGACTCCGCCATCCCACGGCTGCACGCCGGTCGCGAACAGCAACTTGTCGGCGAAGATGTGAGCGGTCTCGTAGCGCCCATCGCCATCTTTGTCTTCGAGCAACTTGATCCGCGACAGCGGCGGTTTGCCCGGTTCGGGGCCGTTGGGATAGTCGCTCAGTTCAACAACCCACAGCCGACCATGCTCGTCGAATTGAATCGCGACCGGGTCGATCACTTCCGGTTCAGCAGCGACGATCTCGATCTGCAAGTTCGGATCGGCGAGGACGAAATGTTTGAGCGACTCTTCCGGCGACAACGGGCCTTTGACGACCGGCATCGGATCGTCGGCCATCACAGCACGAGGAAATGGTGTGACCAACGTCTCGCAAAACCACAGACTCACGGCGAGACACCACAACGTCGATTTGCTCATCGGGAAGTCCTTAAACCCTGGAGTGCTGCGGCTCGACGCAGCCCTCCATTCCATTGGAATTAAGACATTGATGGCCAAGACAATCGTGGTTGCTCAGCCGGCTTTCGTGGCGACGTTGTTTGGCATTCAAGAGTCGCTCTTTCAAATGAATGGAGGGCTGTGTCGAGCCACAGCACTCCAGGGCGGCGGATGCTACCACGGCGAGCGGATGAAGAAACCTCCCGGCTGGCGGCGGATGAGGCGTTTCATTTCGAGGACCGTCAGCGTCGCGAGGACTTGTGGCGGTTCCAACAGGCTGCTGGAGATGATCTCGTCTTGCAGCGTTGGGTCAGCAGTGATCAAGTTCAAGACGTGACGTTCAATCTCGTTGAGAGAAAGTTCGCGCAAGCTGTGAACGGTTTCGGAACCGTCGCTCGCGGCCGAGATCGGTTTCGTCAGCGGACCGATGGCGGCCAGGATGTCATCGACATGGCGGACCAGCGTGACGCCATCGCGAATCAGATCGTGGCAACCCTCGCTGGCGAGACTGTCGATGCGGCCGGGAACAGCGAGCACTTCGCGACCTTGCTCCATCGCATGCCGAGCGGTGTGCAACGCGCCGCTACTGCGGCCTGCTTCAATGACGACGACGGCGACCGACAAGCCGCTGATGATTCGATTGCGCTGCGGGAAGTGTCCCGCGTGTGGTGTTTGATGCAGCTTGAATTCGGTCAGCAACGCTCCGTGAGCGGCAACTTGTGCGGCGAGTTCGCGATGCTCCGGCGGATAGATTTCCGAAAGACCGGTGCCCATCACGGCGATGGTGCGTCCGCCGCCCAGGAGTGCTCCGTGATGCGCCGCCGCGTCGATGCCGCGTGCGAGTCCGCTGATGATCGTGACTCCCGCGCGAGCCAGCATCGTCGCGAATTTTTCGGCTTGTTGCTTGCCGTAGACCGTGCAACGCCGCGAGCCGACGATCGCGACTGCCAATTCATCCTGACGCAGGATGTCTCCTTGGCAATACAGCAACAGCGGCGGATCGCTGATACGTTCGATGGCCTTCGGATAGTCGGCCGCGCCGCGTCGTAACAGTTTGACTCCGAGCTTGCGGGTTTCGTCGAGTTCTTGTTCCGCATCGCGGCCGAGCTTCGACGCGGCAATCGACAACGCGATCTTTGTCCCGATGCCGCTGACTTCTTCCAATTGTGCGATGCTCGCGGCGAGCACTCCCTCGGCCGAGCCGAAGTGGTCGAGCAGCAGTTGCGAATGCCTCGGCCCAATCCCGTTGACCAGATGCAGACGCAGCAGGCTGAGCAACTCTGCGTCTTCCGCAGCGGGTACGGCAGCAGTCGATGGGTCAGGCGAGCTCATGCCGAGTATTGAATAGAAGCGCGGTTGCAGAGTTCAACCGTACCGCGATTGTCTGTCCCCTCACCCGCCCGCATCCATTGGTATCTACACAACTCAGTGAATACGACAAAAGTGCCGTCATCTCGCCTTCCAGCTTCGGCCATCCGTGCTCTGGCTCTGCCATCCGTGCGGGATGTTTGGCTGGGGATATTCGCACGGATGAGACAACGCAGAGGCTGAAACCCTGACCCAGATGCGAAAGTTGTGTAGATACCAATGCCCCGATGCGGGGGCGAGGGGACCGGAATGCACAAGGTGCGAAGCGGTACTAGAATCCGCTGCTATGAGCACCAACCAGAAACAACAGCTTCGGGCCGGCATGGTCGGCATGGGCATGATCTTCGACGAGACGTACCGGCCGTTCTTTGAACGAGCACACGTCGCTGGCGTCTACGACCGGAAGTTCGGCGACGTCGATGTGCCGCTGACGGCGGTCGCGTCGCGAACCGGCAGCCGCGCTGAGAAGTATCGCGCCGAGGCTGGCAACGCGATCGGCCCGTTTCAGAACTTTGCGGGCGGCGACTCCGTCACGAAGTTGCTTGCGGCCGGAGTGGACTTCGCCTGTGTCGCGACGCCGGACAATCGGCACTTTGAAGGGGCGAAGCAAATCCTCGAAGCCGGAGTCCACTTGCTGATCGAGAAGCCGTCGGTGCTGACGCTGCAAGAACTCGACGAGTTGGTCGCGATCGCGAAACGCAAAAACGTGCTGGCGAAAGTGGTCTATCACAAGCTGCTCGACCCGGATCACAAACGGCTGCGGACGCTGGTTGCCGACAACGTGCTGCAGCACATCAACAATGGGTACTGCTCGCTGCTGGAGCCGAAGTCGATTTCCGGCGGACAGTTCGCCGAGTGGATTCAAGGACGCAACCCCGGCACTTACGTCGCCGTGCATTACATCAAGCTGATCGACTTCAGCTTCGGCGGCCGATTGAAAACCATCACCGCCACCGGCCAGCGCGGCATTGTCGGACCGAAGGACGGCTCGACGTGGGACAGCAATCAGATGCGGATGGTTTACGAATACGCCGATGGCCGCGAGGCGGCGTTCGACATCCATACGTCGTGGGTCACTCCTGACAACTTCCCCGGTTACGTCGAGCAAGAAGTCCAATTTCGCTTCGACAACGGAATCTGGAATGGTCACTCGCGCAAACGCGGCATCGAGCTGACCGTCGAGGGCAAGACTCCGATCGAGCTGAAGACGACGATCAACACGCACTACAACGGCAAGTGCCTGGAACCGTGGGGCGAGCGTGCTCAGCGGGGCTACGGCATCGAAGTCATCGAACGCTTCGTGCGTGAGTTGGCCTACGTCGAATTCTCAGGCGATGCGGCCGGCCGAGCGGCGCGATTGGCTGAAGTCCAACAGCTCTCGTACAACGACCTCGCTTCAGATCGTCAGACCGTCGCGGCGGTGCAGGCCCTCGAAGCGATCCTGGCTCACGCGGCCAATGGCGAATCGGACTGCATTGTCCGAGTCAACGATCCGCGCGGCGGCCTCGTGCTGTACCGACCCGGTGGCGGCGACCCGGAAGTGCTTTATGGTCCGCGCGTATGAGGTCGGGGTCAGGTGTTCTGATTTCTGTTTTGCTGTTACGAAGGGGAGCGCAGGGTTATTCGAATGACTGACTGCGAACCAAGGTTGGGGTGGATCGCGGGAGCAAAACAGAAATCAGAACACCTGACCCCTCTGCCTTGAGCTTCAATTGCACTGCACCCATTGGCTCTTCTTTTGTTTGACCGTGAGGCTGTCCGGGTTCATCCGAAAGTTTCCGGTGAGCCGCCACTTTCGGAACGGTGGCGCGTTGCCAAGTTGCGTCCACATGCCGAACGCCAGCAAGACCGACGCGGCGAGTCGGAATTCCCACCACGGCAACAGCCCTTGAATCAGGCCGTTGTTCAGACCCAGCGAGAACAGCACGCTATCGAGGATCAACAACAACCACATCGGAACCCACACCACGTCCCAGCGCGGGACGATCCAGCGCCAAGTCACCAATCGTCCCGTCAAGCTGAGTTGAGCCGACAGACCTTGGACGTATTCTGTCAGACGGCCGATCCCCAGCAGAAACGTAAGCGTCCGGCGGATCACATTGGTCCGATGCGTCACTCAGGCCGCCAGCGATTGGGAAGCAGGTTGGTTAGGTTGGCAGGCTCGGTGGTGGGAAGACGGCGAAGCACGTCGCGGAGATAGGCGAATGGATCGAGGTGGTG
>CAMDDX010000433.1 GCA_945893075.1 Planctomyces sp. SH-PL62
GGTGTGTCAGCACCGCTTTGGTTCTTTGGAGTCCGCCCAGGCAGACAATCCAAAGCGGTGCTGACACACCGCACTCCAAAGGTCAGGCGTAAAAGAAAAACTTTTCCGCCGTCTTGCGGAGCAGCCAGTCGCGATCGTCCTTCGAGACAAAATCCAGCCGGTCGCGGACGAGGCTGATCGACGCCTTGTAGTTGTTGACTCCCTGAATCTGATACGGCGAGTCACTGGCCCACATCAGCCGCTGCGGGCCGAAACAGTCGAGCAGCCGCTTGATCATCGGGATCAGTTCGTCATGCGGCGGCTTCTTCTGGCCGAGCGCGTAGTAGGCCGAAATCTTGACGCTCGTGTGCTTGTGCCGAGCCAGCCGGCAAAGAGCCTTGATGTCCACGTCGCGCATCTCGCCATCCACGCCGATACGTGCGAAGTGATCGATCACGACCGGCGTGTCCGGATGTCGCTCGCACATCGCGTCGGTCGCAGCCAAGTCCGAAGCGTTGATCAACAGGCACATCGCCTGCCGAGTCTCTGCTCCGGTCTTCCACATCTCGATCATGCCGGGCGATTCGAGCCACTTGGCTTGATCCTCTTTCTTGCGAACGAACGGAGTGATGCGGAACCCGGTGACTCCTTGCGTCAGCAACTTCTTCATCGCCGCGCCCGCATGCGGCAGGTGGTCATCGACCATGCCCTGCACCCGAAACATCTTCGGATGCCGCCGTACCGCGTCGGTCAGATACGAGTTATCGAACAAGTGATAAACCGAATGCTGGATCAGCACGACGCGGCCCACTCCCTCCGGCCGAGCAATCGCCATCAGTTCGTCATCGGTGAAGCTCGGCGGCTTGAGGTCCGCTATCGTCTGCCCCGGAGCCAACGGAAATTTGTCAACATCCGGCGGCCAGATGTGCGAATGCGCGTCGATCCACGGCAAGTCTTTGTCATCGGCCAAGAGGTTCTGAGTCATGGCGGCTCCGAGAATTGCGGCTCCGGTAGCCAGAGCTTCGCGGCGAGTCAGAGATAAGTTCGATTTCACGTTCAACCTCGTCGAATGAAAAACGGTGGGGGATCACTTCGGCTCGAAGAGAATATCCGGAGAGCCGCCAAACTTCGCGGGGAGCGGAATGTTCGACCACGACGGATCGTCTCCCAGCCGAAATTGCCAGCGGCCGGTCAACGACATATTGGAACGGCTTCCGCTAATCCTTGGCGGATGAAACCCTTTGTTGCCCTTTTGAAACTCAACGCGAGCCACAAGCAGGTTCGTGTCGTCAAGACGGACGTGTTCCGGACCAATCGCACACACCTGCCCGCGATTGATTTTGATCAAGGTCTTAAACTTCGTTCCATTCAACCAGAATTGAGTGGAGTCGGAGTGGTGCAATCCGAAAGCCTTGGTTCCATCGATGTCACCTGAGGAAAGTCGGATCGTGCAGCGAAACCATGCGACGCCTTCGTATTCCGTGACGACTCCGTGAGTCGCGGTATTCCAATCTTGGGGTACTGAGATGAGCGACCATTGATCGCGAAACGTCGCAAGATCGGGTTTTGCCGCCGTGGAACTTTCCGGGACTCCCGGCTTCTCCCGCTGATCGGACTTCGAGCGAAACGGCTCACCGCCGAGCAACTGGTCGCTGGTGATCGTCGGGCAGACGAACCGCTCGACGTGCTGGATGACGAGATCGTTGCCGGTGAAGTGATCGACCTGCGGCCAACGCTTCGGGTTATACATGCAGTCGGTCATGTCACGCATCAGCGCGGCGTTTTTGCCGTTGCGAACCATCTGCCGCAGCCCGAACGGCCTGCCGAGCACGCACATGTTGAGATGCACGCCGACCAAAACGACATTCTTGATGCCGCGAGATTCGAGCACGTTCCAAACTTCGTCGCCACGGTCGGAGATGAAGTCACGGTCGGCGTCGATCTCGATCAACTTCGACTGCGTCTTCCACGGCATCCCTGGATTGCGCCCCATCGCTTTAAGCTTCGCGGCCCACTCAGCGTGCTCGGCCGGATCGTCGTCCTCGCCGCCGTCCGATTGGTCGATCGGATAGACCGCCTTTTCTTCGCTGGGAATCCGCGAGCACCAGTGCTCGACATCTTTCGGCTTCACCTTCGCCGCCGGAGCCGCAACCGCTCGCTTCCGAGCCGCGTGATCTTCATAAGCCGCCATGCAATCGCTCGGCGAGTGAATGATCGTCGCGCCGCGCTTCCGTGCCTCCTTCAAGACCTCGTTCATCCGTGGAGCGAACTCTTCCAACCGCCGCACGGCATTCAAGCAGTGATGAGCGTCCCACACGTCGCAAACGATGAAGGCCGTCTGCTTGGGCAACCAAGACCGCCCGACTTCTTCGAGAACGGTTCGCTCAGACTTGGTGCTCTCGTCGAGAATGTGCCGTCGCGACTGGAATCGAAGATCGAATGTCGCGTCCTGTGCGAGACCGGAATTCGCCATCAGCCCCGCTCCTGCCAGTGTCACACAAAGAATTAAGAATCGATTCACGAAGTTGCCTCCTGCGTCAGTACCAACGTGTTTCATTTTCTGCCCTTCATTTTCCGCCAGTTCGTTCGGACTTCGCAACCCGCGGCAGGCTGGCAAAAAATGGAGGTCGAAAAATGAAACTTGGACGGGATGTCGCGGAATACCATCAACCGAGCAACTCGCGCACGATCTGCCCGCCGGCCACGATCGGAACCGCGCGGCCCGGCGAGGCCAGCAGTTCGCGATTGGCATCGACCCCGAGCAGGTGATACGCCGTGCGAAGAATGTCCTTCGGATCAATCGGACGTTCGACAACATCGCCGGCCGTCGCGTTGGTCGAGCCGACAACTTGGCCGCGCGGCACGCCCGCTCCGGCGAAGAGTTGGCAGTAGGCTCGCGACCAGTGGCCTCGGCCGGGAGCACCGGCGGCGGTAATGTCGAACGTCGGCGTGCGGCCGTGTTCGCTGAGGCACAGAACCAGCGTGTCGTCGAGCATTCCACGTCGATCGAGATCAAGCATCAGCGCCGAGAACGCTTTGTCGAACGCCGGCAGCAGGAACTCACGCATCCGCGAGTGATGATCGTAGTGCGTGTCCCAGCTCTCGTCGGTTTGGCCGTACTCGTCCCAGCAGACGGTGACGAACTTCACGTCCGCTTCCAGCAGCCGTCGAGCCGACAAGCACGACTGGCCGAACAGCGTCATGCCGTAGTCGTCTCGCAGCGACATCGGTTCGCGTTCCAGCCGCAGCGCGTCGCAGACTTGCGGCTGTGTGAGAAAGTCGAGCGCCAACTCACGCTGCTTGGAATAGCCCGCGGCTCCCGTTGAACGGTCCAGTTCCGCGCACTGCTGCTCAAACTGAGTGAGCAGCGAGCGGCGGCGGTCGAGCGAATCCAACGTGATCGCCGCTCCGTCACCGGAACCAAATTCGAGTCGCCCGTCCGGTGTGATCTCGCGAAACGGATCACCCTGCGGAGCCGCGCCGCGGAACTCCGTCCACAGCGGGTCGTAGCCGGTTCCCAAGAAGCCGCCGAACGTCCCAGAGCGCTTGTTCGGTCGAGCGTACAAGCTCTGTCGCCAAGGCAGCATCACGTTGACCGGCACACCGCGCGGCTGTGGGCCGAACTCGCCGCGCGATGCGCAGTAGTCGATGACCCCGCCGATGTACGGCCACTGATCGGGATTTCGCTGCCGGCCTTCGATCCGTTCGGTGTCCGGATTGCCCGTCAGCGTGTACGAGGCCGAGTGAATGTTCCACGGATGCGACATCGACCGCACCAGCGTGCAGCGATCCAGCACTTGAGCCACTCGCGGCAAGTGCTCGCAAACCGCGAAGCCCGGCAGGCACGAATCGATCGCGGCGAACTCGCCGCGAATGTTTTCCGGAGCATTCGGCTTCGGATCAAACGTGTCGAGCTGACTCCAAGCCCCGTAGATGTAGAGCACCAGGCAACGCTTCGCGCGACCAAAGTTCGGCAACGGGACAGCACTCGATTCGCCACGAGCCACCGCCGAAAGGAGCGGCGATCCAAGCAGACTCAACCCACCCGCCCGCAGCACATCGCGTCGCCGAAGCTGACCAGATTGAAACCGCGATGAACCCAGAAGTCGCAGCATGTCGTCTTTCCAGGAAACGCATTCGTCTCGCGGAATCACCGGTCGATCTCGCCCATCAGTAAATCAAGTTGACTATTTTTGCCGTGTTTTGTAGGCTTTATTGATACCGATGCACCTTTGATGCACCGTATCCTACAAAGAAGCCAAACATGCGGCAACCACACCCTTGGTACTCCGAAACTCGATCTAGCGGCGGCTGGTTCGTCAAGCTCAGCAACGAGCAGCACTTCTTGGGGAAACACCCGATTGGGCTCCCGAAGCCAGTGAAGCGTTACGGGCGGTGGAATCCACCATCCGAAATTCTGGCCGAGTACCACAAGCTGATGGCCGTGCGGGACACGGCATCAAAGGCCGACTACAGCCTCGACAACATCATCGCCCTGTACGTCGAGGAACTCGAACAGGAGAACCCGAAGCTGGCGAAGCGATACCGGCAGATTCT
>CAMDDX010000434.1 GCA_945893075.1 Planctomyces sp. SH-PL62
CAGGCTGCCGGTGATGGAAACCGTGCCGGCCAGCGGCGCGGTCCAGCGGCGGGTGGGAGCGTGCTGTTGATCGTTGCCGGTGTGACCTCCGGCCGCATTCAGAAACGAAAAACCAATGGTTGGATCGGGAACGATCGGGCCTCCCTGCCATTGTGAGCCGGTCCAGTGCGTGAACTTGGTGAATGACTTCGTCCGTTTTGTCGAGTCATCGAACTCGCCATAGCCGATCTGCCAGAGGTCGCTTGGCCGCAGAGGCAGCCCGCTCTCGCCGAGAGCGGCTTTCAGGGCCGGTAAGTCGAGATCGGGAAATTGTCTTCGCAACGCAGCGTCCGCAGATTCCGCTCTCGGCGAGAGCGGGCTACTTTCGCGGCGAACTCGTTCGGCGAGCAGCGCGGCTTGCTTCAGCACGAACTCGTTATTCATGAGCATCAAAGATTGCGTCGCGACGGTCGAAGCCGAGCGTTTGTCGCAGTTGCATTCCATGACCGGTGCGTCGAAAGCACGCATCAGAGTTTCCGGTTTGCTCCGCTTCTGTTGCACGTAGACGCTGCGGCGGGACGTGTCGTTGACGATGACTTGCCCCACGAAATCCTCGGCGACGGGAATCGGCTTGCCGAACATCGCCTGCTGGAGCGACCCGCTGCTGGCGAGCACTCGATCGCGCAGCACTTCGGCATCCAGCCTTCGCACGCTCATGCGACCGAAGAGTTGATTGCTCGGATCGACGGCCTCGAGTTCCGCTCGTCGCGCCGCGGACTGGCGGTACGTCGTCGATGCCATCAGCAAGCGATGCTGACGCTTGAAGCCGTAGGTCAGCCTTTCCAGGCTGACCGGTTCGGGTTTCGTTGGGTCAGGCTGGAAAGCCTGACCTACGAGTTCCGCCGCCAGCCAGTCCAGCAGCTCCGGATGCGTCGGGCGTTCGCCGAGTTGGCCGAAGTCGCCTGGTGTGTTCGCGAGACCTCGGCCGAAGTGGTGCAGCCAGAGCCGATTGGCTAGCGCTCGTGGCAACAACGGATCGCGGCCGCT
This sequence comes from Planctomyces sp. SH-PL62, assembly GCA_945893075.1. Classification (GTDB taxonomy): domain Bacteria; phylum Planctomycetota; class Planctomycetia; order Planctomycetales; family Planctomycetaceae; genus SXKJ01. The sequence goes on from CAMDDX010000434.1 coordinate 1,027, forward strand.
GACGAGATGCTTCGCGAACGCCAGGCGACGGCCGGACGAATTGATCGACGGATCGTTGACCGGGAATTCGACGCGCTGTCCTGGCGGAGTCGCGATCTCCAGCATCGCGGCCGTGACCGCTTCTTTCGGTTGTCGGTGATCGCCGCGATGGAACAGGTGCGTCACGGGAGGTTCGCCATCTTCCTCGGCGAGACAGTGCAGGAATTCTTCAACAGGTTTCTTTGATCGCATCTCGGCCATGCGCGTATCAAAACCCTTCAACTCGTCGGCCTCTTTCGGCAGGTACTGATACAGGTTGCCGGGCGAGATGTTGACGCTGGGCCGCTCTTTCAAAAGCTGCTGCTGTTCCGGCGAGCGTTTGTCGGCTGGCGTGTTGTACGCTTCGCGCAGTTTGCCGCGCAGCTCTTCGGGATGCTTGGCGAGTTCCAGTTCGAGAGCCTTCGCCATGTACTCGGTTTGCTTCGAATTCTTCTCGGTCGCCACCTTGCCGACTTCGGCTTCGATGGCCGCTGCCGCCGCGCGATCGGCGTCGGTGTAGAGCGTCTTCAAACGACCCTGCCAGCGCTTCCAATTCAGCGCCGGCTCGAAGATGGCTCGCAATCGGTAGTAGTCGACTTGCGAGATCGGGTCGTAGCGATGGTCATGACACTGAGCACATCCCACCGTCAGCCCCAGCAGCGATGAGCCGACCATCTTCAGCGTGTCGGCCATGACCGCATTCATCGCCAAGTCCTGATCGACCGAACCATCACCGGCACCGTCCGACACCATGCGGAGAAATCCGGTCGCTGTCAGCCGGTCGATGTCGATCGGCGACAGGTTCCCGAACTTGCCGTTGAGGAATTCGTCGCCGGCAAGTTGCTCGACAATGAACTCGTCGATCGGCTTGTCGTCGTTGAGCGCTCGAATGACCCAGTCGCGATACTTGTACGCCCAAGGTCGATCCCGATCGTTGATCGTGTAGCCATCCGAGTCGGCGTAGCCCGCCGCATCCAGCCAATGCCGCCCCCAGCGCTCACCGTAATGCGGCGATGCCAGCAGCCGATCAATCAATCGTTCGTAGGTATCGGGTTCATGGTCATTAACGAACTCGTCCACTTCGTCGCGCGGCGGCGGCAAGCCGATGAGGTCGAAGTACGCTCGCTTGATCAGCGTCGCTTTGTCGGCATCGGGACCGAACGAGAGGCCACGCTCTTGCAGCTTCGCGAGAATGAAGCGGTCGATGGGAGTGCGAATTTCAGATTTCAAATTTGAGATTTCAGATTTCAGATTTGAAATTTGAGATTTGAAATTTGAGATCGGCACCACCGGTCGCGTCAGTGGTCGGAACGCCCAGAAGGAACGTTCCTCGTCGGTGATCCCCAGTCCTTTGCCGATCTCGGCCGGCTCCTCGCGAGCAGTCTTAGCTCCACCCGCAATCCATTTTTCGAGCACCGCGATCTCGCGGACCGACACCTTCGCCGGACCCGGCGGCATCTCGCCCGCTTTGATCCGTTGCAGCAGTAAGCTGGCCTCCGGCTTGCCGGGTTCGACAGCAGGACCAGTTTCACCGCCCTGTTTCATCAGCCGCACCAGCCGCAAATCGAGCTTCCCTTTCACCTCTTCCTCGGCCCCGTGGCAGTCGAAGCAGTGTGCTTTCAGAATCGGCCGCACATGCGTCTCGAAGGTCAGTTCGTCGGCGTGACCGATTCTCTCGCCGGCGACACACGCGATGAGCACACCAACCGCAATCAACAAAGGGCGAGCGACTCGCATGGGGGAACCTCGGCGGCAGGCTAGGCGGGAGATTGTGGTGGGGCAACGGGCAGGGGACGCTCAGAGCATCTACCGGATTCTCGCCGAGCTGGACGAGGGACTCAACCGCGAAGTTGCTTCTGTTCGACCAGTCGTCAAGATTTCGTGGTCGAAACCGTTTCACAGCGCAGAGGGATTCAAAAGGGGGTTGTCATGCGTCAGCGATCCTTCGCGATGTTCGTGATCATTGTGAGTTGTCTTGCGATGGCATTGCCCGTGTCCGCTCAGGCCACTCGGCAGACCGAGACCTACAACCGGATCAAAGTGAAGATTGACGCAGTGCCGGCGATCGACACTCACGATCATTTGTGGCCGTTCGAGCGGCTGCCGGGGTATCGCGAAACGAAGCTCGGCAAGGGGATGAACCTTTCGAGCATTTGGGGCAACAGCTATTGGACGCAGGTCGGCCGGTTGACTCCGTGGCAGCCGAAGATGGAGTTCGAGGACTGGTGGAAAGACGCCAAGGACGATTGGGATAACTCGCGAGCCACCAGCTTCTATCGCTACACGCAGATCGCGTTGCAGGATCTCTACGGCGTCGATTGGGACCGCGTGACCGATGCGCAAGCGAAGGAACTCGACCGCAAGATCTTCGACAACTACCGCGATCAGAAATGGCTCAACCATGTCGTCACCGAGCGGGCCAACATCGAGTTGATGTTCAACGATCCGTACTGGGCGAGGTTCTCTTTTCAGACGACCTACCCGTATGAAGTGCTGGTCTTCAACGTGACCTCGCTGGTGAGCGGCTTTCATGCGTCCGAGTACAGCAACCCTTTCGACAGCCCCTACGAGTTCGCGACGAAGCACGGCCTGCCGCTGAACTCGATGGATGATTTCTTGAAGGTGCTCGACCGGCTATTCCTGGAAGCGAAAGACAAAGGAGCCGTCTGCTTGAAATCGACGCTCGCGTACCAGCGGACGCTCAAATTTGACCGCGTGACGAAAGAACGAGCCGAGGCCGCGTTCGGCAAACGGCGCACCGCGCTGACGCCAGAAGAGATCAAGGACTTCGAGGATTTTGTTTTCTGGCGGCTGTGCGAACTGAGTGCTCAATACGAACTGCCGTTCCAAATCCACACGGGGCACGGCCGCATTCAAAGCTCGAACCCGATCCTGCTGGTCGATCTGATCGAGGCGAATTTGAAAACGAAGTTCATCCTGTTCCACGGCGGCTACCCGTGGGTCGGCGAGACCGGTGCGATCCTGCTGCAGCATTGGAACCACGTCTGGATCGACAGCGTCTGGCTGCCGAGCCTCAGCTATTCAATGGGCAAACGCGCCTACCACGAATGGCTGGAGCAAATGCCCTCAAACCGAATCATGTGGGGTGGCGACTGCAACCACGGCGAAGGGATCTACGGCTCGACCGAAATCACTCGCCAGTGCATCGCCGAAGTCCTCGCCGAAAAAGTCGATCGCGGCGATCTGATCGAAGAACACGCCGACCGCATCGGCCGCCAGATCATGCGTGACAACGCGCTTGACCTGTTTCCACAATTGAAAGAACGTTTGTGGAAGCACAAAGCACGGCCAGCGCGTATCAAAGTTGTTGACCTGTGAGGACTTCCGCGAGGAAGTCGTCGTTCCAGCCGGCGATTTGCATCTTGCCTCGCAGACTTTCTTTGAGCGGATGATGCTTGAGTCGCGTGATGGCAAAGCGTCGTAGCCAAC
>CAMDDX010000435.1 GCA_945893075.1 Planctomyces sp. SH-PL62
GCTGCTGCCGATCCCCGGCCGTTTGAAGTTGGCCCGCACCGGAACTCCGGTGTGCGATGATTTCCTCGCGCCGGTCAACACGAACAATGAGGGGCCGGTTCGCAAATGGAAGCACCTCATCGCCGTTGACGACGACACGTTGTTCGTGATTGACAGTGGCGGCAAGATGTCGAAGCTGCAATACCGCACCGGCGAGAAGACGTTCTTCCAAACTGTCTCGTCGACCGACTTCCCGCAGCCAATTGATGTCGCACCAACGCTCCACAAAGGCCGGCTCATCACCGCCGACGCGGCTGGCATGATGCACGTGCTCGACGTGACCGCGGGGGAAACTCGCGCCGAAGTCGCGTTGGGCGGCCCGGCCTCGAAACCGCTGTGGGTCGCCGAACCGCTGTTGCTGGCAGAAGTCGCGCGGCAAAAACTAATCGCCTTCGACGCCGCGCAGCCCAAGCTGCCGTTGTGGACCTACAACCTCGAAGGGGTCGGTCTGGTCGGCAGTCCGTTGCTGTTCGGCAACGTCTTGATCGCCGTGCAGCAATCGGGCGACGTGCTCCGCATCGACGCCAAGACCGGCCAAGTGGAAAAGAAACACGCACTCGGCCAGATCGCCACACACGGCCCAATGCGTCTGGGGAATCTGCTGGTCGTCCTCACCGCCGACGGCAGTCTGCAACACATCGAATCGCTCGTCCCGGAAATGGCCGTCGCCGCGAAGCCGGAACCGACGAAGCCGGCCGCCGCTGAAAAGCCGGCTGAAGAAAAACCGGCCAAAGAGGACAAGCAGGCAGACACTGCCGACAAACCGAAAGCGGACCTGTAGGGTGGGTCGAGTCATCGAGACCCACCAGGAACAGGAAGCATTTTGGTGGGTCTCGATGACTCGACCCACCCTACGTTTGAAAATAGCCAGCCGTGATGTCATGCCCGAACCGCTTCTATCTCCGCCGTATGCCGTTTCCGATTTGGTCACGATGGCGATCCCCGATGACGAACGGCTGTGGGTACCGCAGGCTCCGAATATTTGGTTTCGGCCGCTGCTACTCAACACCGTGCAAGGCGAATGGGTCAACCTGCTTCGTGTGCGGCGTTCGGGAGTGCTCAGCCGGCATCGGCATCCCGCGCCGGTGCATGGCTACGTCATCAAAGGAACGTGGCGGTATCTCGAACACAATTGGATCGCCAAGGCGGGCGACTATGTCTTCGAGCCTCCCGGCGAAGTTCACACGCTGACGGTCGATTCCGACGACGAGATGATCACGCTGTTCCACGTCTGCGGAGCGTTGATCTACTTTGACGACCAACATCAAGCGTGCGGCTTCGACGACGTCCACACGAAGATCGAGATGTGCAGCCGGCACTTCGAGTCGGTGGGCCTCGGTGCGGATTACGTGCGGCAATTCATTCGGTGATGGAACAGCCAACGATGAACCGCAGGGCGCTAGCGTCCGGTTTGATAAGGCAACCGGGCTTTCAGACCTCAAGGATTCTCGCCCATCCGTACTCCATGTGCCCGCATGCTCAACAAGCGCAATCTCGCAATGCGGCCAACCGAGTGTATGGCGTGCCTCCCGTCAGAGAAGCCCCGGCCAGGCTGATCCGTCAGTTCTGCATTGCCGGAACGCTGACTTTCTTTTTGAGAGCCGATCGTTCAATAATGGCCTCGTAGTCCGCAGCTTTGGTTTCGTCAGCTTCTCTGACCGACGATTGCACTCTCAGGAGGCATCATGGGTGAGATTCGGGGACGGTTACTTATCGGCGGGATGGTGCTCAGGAATCTGGAGGCGAGCCTCGATCACGAGGCCCTCGATTCAGAGTCCGGGTGGACGGGGTCGCTGTTGATTGGCCCGCCACACCAGGAAAGCCTGCAATTGGGACGGCCCTATCGTCTGGAATTAGACGACGAGCGCGCCGGCCAGATCGAAGTCACGCGCATCGAATGCGTCCCCGGACAACGCCGATTGCGAGCCCTCATTCGAGGTTGCTCGCCGCTCAAGTGGTCTCCGTATGCTCACGAGCATCACCACGACTCAGCGATCACGCTGACCCCGGCGGCCATCTTGGGGGACGCCTAAAGCGGCGGGAGGCACTATGGCTCGGAAATCAAAACCCGTCGCGAAGCCCAAAGCGGTGATACCGGATCACGCGCGGTGCCATCGAGTGTCCCCAACTGATGTCCTCGATCGTCACGCCAAAGGCCGCGGCCAATCGCTGACGTTCGTCGGGACTCGGAGTCCAGCGGCCGACCACGATCGCTTCGATTCGATCGCACTCCAGCTTGGATCGCTCGGCGATTTCTTCGATCGACAGACCGGTTTCCTCAAACAGCAAATCAATGGTGCGGATCGGCAAGATGACCTCCTCAAGGGGCGTCCGGAGTCATAGCGTCACGATTATTCAAACCTGTTCTGTGAAGTGGCAAGTCTGCCACCTCGATTCTGACCACTCTCGAAATCGTCCGTTTCCATCAACACGGAGTACCTTCCATGACCACGATGATGACCGAACGGGTCGCTCGTCAGCCCAGAGGCGACGAATCCGAACCCAAATTTGAATATCCCGGCCTCCCGACCACCTGCGACGGCGCGGAAGCAGTCGTGTGGGTGGAATCGCGCATCAGCCAAGGTTCGGGAGCCTTCCCGATCACCAGTTCGACCACGATGGGCGGCGGCTTCAACGCGGCCATGATGAATGGCATCCCCAACCTCTGGGGCGACCAACTGGTCTTCGTTGAACCGGAAAGCGAACACTCGGCCGCGACGTTCTGCGAAGGTTTTGCATTGGCCGGCGGGCGAGTCACCAACTTCACGTCGGGGCAAGGACTGATCCTGATGAAGGAGGTGCTCTACACGATCTCCGGCAAGCGGCTGGGGATGGTCTTCAACATCGGCTCGCGAGCGTTGACCAGCCAAGGCCTCAACGTTCACTGCGGGCACGACGACGTGTGCGGTGTCGCCGATTGCGGTTGGGGAATGGTGTTCGCTCGCAACGCGCAGGAAGCGGGCGACCTGTGCTTGATCTCACGCCGCGCGGCCGAAGCGTCCAAGACGCCGTTCTTCAATGTTCAAGACGGTTTCCTCACGACGCATACCGTCGAGAGCGTCCGCCTGATCGAACCGGAATTCATGAAAGAGTTCGTCGGCAAGCCCGAAACAAAGCTGATGAACTACATGGACCCGGCCAATCCGGTCATGTCGGGAGTCGTGCAGAATCAAGACTCGTACATGAAGGGCAAGATCGCTCAGCGTTGGTACTACGAGCAGTGCGAACCCGCGCTCCGCGACGCCTTTGAAGAGTTCTACCTCAAGACCGGCCGGCGATACGACTTCGTCATGCCGTACCGCTGCGACGACGCCGAATACATCATCGTCGGCATGGGTTCGTACATGGAGACGGCTCAGGCGACGGTCGATTACCTGCGTGAGAAACGCGGCATGAAGGTCGGCTGCTTGAACATCGTCTGCTTCCGGCCGTTCCCGTCGCAAGCGATCATCGACGCGCTCAAGGATTGCAAGGCGTTCACGGTCATTGAACGCATGGACGATCCGCTCTCGACGACCGGCAACCATCTCACTCGCGAGATCAAGGCTGCGTTCTGCGATGGCATCACCGGCCAGAACGGCATCGAAAAGATCAGCCGCATCCCGAGCATCTTCCACGGAGCGGCGGGACTCGGCTGCCGCGACGTTCGTCCCGGCGACTTGATCGCCATCTACGACAACATGGTCGAGAAAGGTCCTGATTTCTTCACCGTCGGGATCAAGCACCCGCTCAACTTGATCATCAAAGAAGACCCGGACCTGCGGCCGCGCGGCGGCTTCTCGATGCGCGGCCATTCGGTCGGCGGCTTCGGTTCGGTCACGACCAACAAAGTCATCGCGACCATTGGCGGGCAAGTCTTCGGCAAAGACGTGCAGGCGTATCCGAAGTACGGCTCGGAGAAGAAGGGCTTGCCGACGACGTACTACCTGACGATCGCCGACTCGCACATCTACACGCACAGCGAGTTGGAGCACGTCGATCTGGTGGTGCTCAACGACACCAACGCGCTCTTCAGCGGCGATCCGCTGACCGGCATCATGCGCGGGGGAGCAATCTTCATGCAGAGTCCGTACACGACTCCGACCGAGGTCTGGCAACGCATCCCCGAGCACCAAAAGACCACGATCCGCGACAAACAACTGCGGATCTACTTCATCGACATGGTCAAAATCGCCCGCAGCGTCGCGTCAGAAGCGGACCTCGAAATGCGCATGCAAGGCATCGTGCTGCTGGGTGGGTTCCTGAAGCTCACGCCGTATTCGAGAGAAAGCGGCATGACCGATACCGAAGTTTACGCCGGCGTCGAGAAGGCCCTGCAAAAATACTTCGGCAAGCGCGGCGACCAAGTCGTCCAAGACAACCTCAACTGTGTCCGACAAGGCTACAGCGACATGCAGGAAAT
>CAMDDX010000436.1 GCA_945893075.1 Planctomyces sp. SH-PL62
AACAAGATCGGACTCCTCCAACGCCGAGCCTACGGCTACCGCCGCTACGACCACTTCAAACTCCGGCTGCTCACGCTCCATCACACCAAGTTCACTCTCGCTGGATGAGACGCTATGTCACCAGCCCCCAAGAATCCCGATGAACCGAATTGACAGACTCTTCTGTCACTCCCTCGATCGCCGACAGTCTCGGTCCTGTTGTGCTGATCCACGATGTCGTCCCGGAGAACATCGAAATTCTTTCGAGAAACCACGCTGACCAACGACTCAACGGCAATCAGTTCGAGCTGCGGTTTCGCACGACAGCGGTCACGCTGGAATATCATGTCCGAGTGCGTGCTGCCGGAGAGGTGACACTTCCGGGAGTTCGGCTCCGCCTGCAAGACGCTCAGGGGTTCTTCCTCGCTGAGCGGTTCATCCACCTTCCTCAGACATTTCGCGTGCTGCCGGCCTTCGCGGCGGCGGGCGATGTGCAGCCGTTGGTCAAACGGACGAACTCGCTGCCACAACACGGCATTCACCGACTGCAACGATCGGGACTCGGTTCGGAATTGCTCGAACTGCGCGAGTACGTGGCGGGTGATCCCCCGAAAGCGATCGCGTGGAAGGTATCGGCTCGGCGCGACAAGCTGATGACTCGGCAATACGAATCCGAAGTCCCCGTGCGCGTGCAGTTGTTCGTGGATGGTTCGATGGGGACTCGGCTGGGCGGGTTCGGATGCAGGTTGCTCGATCAGATGACCTTTGTGGCGGCGAGCGTTGCACGAGTCGCGATCTCGGTGGGTGATCCGGTGGGCGCGATGTTGTTCGATGAACGGGAGACTCGGCGACTGCCACCTCTCACGGGGGAACGAGGCTTCTACCGGTTGCTCGATGAACTGGCGGACTTCTCGATCAACCCCACCGTCAATCCCACCGTGCCGCCACCACCGCTCTCGCCGCGAATGATCAGCGCGGCGATGAGCCTGGCGGGCGAACGGTATCCGGAATTGCTCGACAATCGCGTCAATCAAGTGCCGTTCACGCTGTGGCCAATGCTCCCAAGCAGCCGCCGTCGCTTTCGCGAACATTTCTTGCTGGCGGGAGTGCTGGCCGAGGTCTTCCAACTATCGGCCGCGCAGCAAGTGCGACTGGTTCACCATTCGTCTTACATGGCGGAGCACATTCAGCGGTTTCTCGATCAGTCCGGCGTCGCCTGGATGGAACCGGTCGACGAAGAGGACCAGCAGATCGCTCACCATGCGCGAATGGATCTGCTGAGTGACTCGCTGGTGAAAGCGGTCAGTCATGCTCGTGACAACGAAGTCTTTGTGGTGCTCGCCAATCTGTTGGAGCACGCTTCCGACGTCAAACAACTTCTGCCGGCCGTGAAGATGGCTTTGGGACGTCATCATCGTGTGGCCTTCGTCTGCCCGTCCCCGACATTCCGCAGGCCGACCACCGCTTCAACGATCCACAAATCGAACTCGATCGGCGACCTCATGGCCGCCGCCGAACAGATCCAGATGCGCGAAGAGGTCGCGAAGCTGCATCGAAAGTTGCGAAGGTTGGGTGCCACCGTGACCTGCTCCGGCGAGCAAGAGGCCATTCATCTGGTCCTCTCGGAAATGGAGATTGCCCGCTCCGGCCGAATAGTCGCAGGAGGGCTGCGCCGATGACGCCCAGCAAATTCTCGAATGGGGGCGAGCCGGGGTCAGGTCTTCAAATTTCATTTTTGGCCACCCAAACCACCCCTGACTCAATTTCCACATCGCCATTCCAAATCACATCGCGCCCCGTTCGCGAGGCCAAAAATGAAATTTGAAGACCTGACCCCTGACCGGTTGCGACGCGCCACGCCAAATGCCAACGACATCCACACGGCCACGCAGACGTTTCGCGGCATCCTGCAACTGGCGATCGCCGGCCTGTTGATCGGAGCGCTGCTCAGAGAGCCCAATCTGCCGTCTGCGGTCATTGGCTTGTGTGTCGTTCTCTTGCTGTGGTTGATCATCAAGACGAACGGGACGCCGCTGCTGGTCACATTTCAGTTGATCCTGTTCTTCCGCGAACCCAACCGACCGGGAATGGAAGACGAACTTGGTTCGGTGGTGTACGTCGCCGTCGTGCTCGGATTGCTGATGTTTCTCAGCCGGGCTCAATCCCTGAAAGGGTTGATCGGCCGCACGCTGACCGAACTCATCAAGATATTCTCCGGCACTCCGGACAAAGCCCCGACAACCATTGTCGTCCAGCCGGATCGTCCCCCGGCATTGCCGACTTCCCATCAGGCAACTTCACACTTTCGGCAGATTGTGTTGCTGTTGGTTTGCGTGTTGGTGTCGCAGCTCTTGCTGACGATCTTTGGAATCATCGGGGGCATCGCCGACGAGAACCCGTCGGTCACTCATGCGGAGAAACTTTTGAAGCCAGTCCCGCCTCTATTGATCATCACCGTTATTGCCGTCATCGTCACTTCGGAACTGGCTTGGAGACGATTGACGGTCGCACAATCCTCGATGTATCTCCGCACGACGCAGGTGCTGTCGCTTTACGCCGACCTCCGCATGATCGTCAAACGCCGACTGAGTCGTCTCCGCCGCAAACAGCCAGTATCCACAACCGCAGAAAGTGCATGACATGTTCTGGATTCGAGAAATCGCCGGTTGGGCTTTGGTGATCTTCGCTCTCGTCCTGATTCAAACGGGACTTGGCTACCTGTCGAATCTGGAACGCCCCAAAGTCGTGGAAGCCGGAGTCGTCATGCTCGGCGCTCTCGGCTTGCTACGAGCCGGCGTTTTCCTCATCCGCATTTCCACCGCTGCCAGAATCTGCCGGTCCGATGATCGCACCCAGCCGTAAAGCAATCATGTCAGGCCTGCTTCGCATCCTTCTATTTGGCCCATCCCCATGATGAAACACCTGCCAACGATCCAATCTCGCGCAGCCTTCCTGCTCGCAGCCTTCCTCATTCTGTCAGCGGCTTCGATTCGCATGACACGCGCTGCTGATCCTCGCGTCGTTGCGTTGAATGGAGCCGACACGGCGGAGGCGGAGTTTCGGGTTGGGGCGTCGGGGAAGATCGCGGTGATGTTCACGTTCGCCGATGGCAAAGTTCAGACGCTGCTCGGGGTGGTGAAGGGGGATACGCAGAAGCGCACGGTGGAGAAGGATGGCAAGAAGACGCCCGAGATGGTGCCAATGGCGGATGGATTGATTGAGTTCACGGGCGCGGGCTTGAGATTTCAATATCACAGTCGCCCGTGTCTCGCGCGCTACACGGAGGCTCAGCAGGCGGACTTGGCGAAGGTGTGGGACACGCTGCCGGCGGCGTCGCAGTGTTGGGTGCCGCTGGAGGTGCGAGCGGATGCTGCGGGAGCGGAGTTGTGGCTGGAAGGGCGATACTGCGGACGAGTGGCGAGTGAAAGCCGGCTCACCGAGGTGAGTTTCAAACTGGAGGCGAACGGCGAGGTGCGTGGCGAGCGGTCATTCACTCGCGCGAACTCGGACATGTTCCTGCCGCTGGACGTGAGACGTATTGCACGCCCTGGAGTGATGAAGACAGCGAGCGCGTCATTGAAACCGGGGCTACAACAGGTCAAGGCGGTGCCGATGGTCGTCGCGGACGGTGCGGGCAATGCGGATGTCGGCATGGCGAAGGAGATGCAGGGATTACGGGGGCTGGAGGAAAATCAGAACACCTCGCGCACATCGCTGGACGGCATGCAGGAGTCGCTGCACTTCTCGGTGCCGCAGGCGTTTTATCATCGGGCCTGGGTGCTGTGCGCGGTGGATCCGGATGTCAAAAAAGATCCCGTGCTGACCACGCGGCTGACACGCTTTGGCATCTGGGGCCGCGGCGGCGCGACGGCGGACACGACGCTCACCCTGCCACGAGGCGACGAGAAACCTGGCAATGGAATCGAGCAGGTGGGCAGCGTGGAATACACCGCCGACCAGCAGAAGATCAAAACGCCGCTCTATCTCGTGCGGGTTGATTTGAAGGCGGGCGAAATCCTGGACATCCTTGCCGACCAGAAGGACCAGTATGCTCCGATGAAAATCGGGCCGTATCTCGACTTCGAGTTTCTCGGCAAGTGCGGTGGGTTGGAAGTGCAAACGGATCGTCGGCGCAAACCGGTGCCGACCTCGACCAGCGCCGTGCATGTCTTCGGGGTGACTTTGGAAAAAGCTCCAGCGGAGTTGCGTCTCAAGCAATCGCAGCCAGGCAACATCTTCCACAACGATGAGACGCCAGAGACGACCTTCGCCATTCGCGCGAACACCGCGGGAAGCTGCGAATTGCGCTGGGAGATCACCAGCGTCGATGGCCGAGTGCTTGTGACGAATGCGAAGACGGTCGAGCTTCCATCCGTGGGCAGTGAGGCGGACGTTACC
>CAMDDX010000437.1 GCA_945893075.1 Planctomyces sp. SH-PL62
CGCTCGCGGCCCGTTCAACCGCGACAACCACGAATTCTGCCTGACGAAACTGCGAGCCAGCATCGACCTGGCCGTCGAGCATCAGTGCGAGAACGTCATCACGTTCACCGGCATGCGCGAGAAAGGGATCTCCGACGAACAGGGAGCGAAGAACTGCGTCGAGTGCTGGAAGCAGGCCAGCGCCTACGCCGAGGAAAAGAAGATCAACCTCTGCCTGGAGCATCTCAACTCGCGCGACAGCAGCCATCCGATGAAAGGCCATCCCGGCTACTTCGGCGACGACGTGGACTTCTGCGTCGAGCTGATTCGCCGAGTGGACTCACCGCGCATGAAGCTGTTGTTCGACATCTACCATGTGCAGATCATGAACGGCGACGTGATCCGCCGCATCGGCCAATACAAAGACGTGATCGCTCACTACCACACCGCCGGCAACCCCGGCCGAGCCGAACTCGACACCACGCAAGAGATCAACTACCCCGCCGTGATGCAGGCCATCCTCGCCACCGGCTACCGCGGCTTCGTCGCCCAAGAATTCATCCCCACCTGGCCCGACAAAATCGAAGCCCTGCGCCACGCCGCCAAGGTCTGCGATGTGTGAGGCTCGGAAGTTCGGCTGCGGTTGGCGACGGTGCCCACCACGTTCCCCCCGCGACCATTGAGCACGACCTTTCCATCATCACAGTTCGTCCAGAAATTCGCGCAATCTCGATGCTGTTCGGCTGAGGCTTTGCTTTTCCAAGGTGTCGAGAAATTCGGTCACAGTTTGAGGTGGTCGTTGCAGCGCGGCTCGTTGCTTTCGAGCGACCGCACACATCTCGCCCGGTGAAAGTTCGATGAGTTCGTCGAACAATTCGTCGGGGTGAATCGCGGCAAGTCCATGCGGCTGTAACTCGGCGTCGGGAAAATCGCGCAGATTGAACGTGACAATCGCGGTCGCGCCGGCGTGAATGGCTGCCGCCAGAACATGCCGATCGTTGGGATCGGGAAGCGTCACGCGCGGAATCCACTGTTCGTAGCCAACGATCAGACAATCGCGGATCGCGGCATCCATCAACTCGCGAGTCCGTTGCAGCCGTTCGGCCGACACCTGCGGCAGATTCGCCAAGACGTTTCGCATCCATTCATCGTGAATGGCCTCCGTCCAGCGGGCACGGATCAATCCCGCTTGCCCGACGCGGATGAGCAAATCACGCAGCGGCGCGGAGTACAGCACGCAAGCATCCAGAACCACGGTGCGCGGATGCGGCATCAGTAGCCCATTCCCAATTCTTGACCATCGGCCGTCAGTTGATCCGCGATCAACTCGCGGCGTGCGTCGTCAAGCTTCTTGAAGTTCAGCAGATCCTCCAGAATCACCCGCCGCTCCGCCGAGTTGTCCGCGACGGGCAATGCCCCGTCATCCACCAGCCGCTGCACGAAATCCGGCGACCCATTCAGCACGTCGGCCGCCTGCGGCAGCGTCAGCAGGGCATTGAGCGGCAAGACAACCACCGCATTTCCTTTGGCCATTTCGACCAACGCATCGGCCAGCACCTGCACCGCCGCCGACGGGATTTCCATTCCCACCTGAGTCGCATCTTCCGGCTGAAGCCGCAGGTGCAGCGGTGACTTCGTTCCCGACAAATAACGAGCCAATCGCCGGCTGGACTCCGCCGCCAACCGCGTTTCGGAATCGGAAAGTGTTCCGGCTTCCGCATGTTCAGAAATCGTTGCGGACATCGCATTTGTCTCGTGGTGAGAAGGTGAGCGTCGGACGCATCCTATCGCTGCCGATCGTTGAGCGAAAACCGGAAATGCCCGTGACCACTGAAAAACTAAGAGTGCCTGATGGTCCAACGATCTGCACGAGAGCTTCGAGCCGCAAGATGATCTGCGGATCGCCAGTCTCCGGCGAAAGCGTGATGTGAGCGCGGTAATCGGACTTTGCAGATTTCACAACACCATTTGGCGAATAGTGATTCAGATCTGAACCCGCTTTGAGCCGTTGACTTCAAGGCAGCACGGTCAGCCCCAACGCGACGGCAGCGGCTCGTTGTCGGTTGTCGGTTGTCGTTGGAGACGAATTCGGTCTCGCCCGCTGACAGTGCCGCCGCCAGATGCAGCGCGTCCAATGTGCGAATCGAAATCGGCTGCGGTCGTTGCAGGCACGTTTGAACGACGTGCTGAAACTCGGCGTGGATATCGAAATCGGTCGCGATCAACTCGACGGTTCCGTCGCTAAGGTCGATCAACAGTTCATCCGCGAGATATTCCGCCTTTTGAGGATCGAGGCGGCCATCCGCTTCAAGCCGGCGGATTGTCAGGATGGTCTCAAACTGTCCCAGCGGAGAAGTCCGCAAGGTCGTCGGACGATCGGCGATGGCGCGAAACACCAGGGAATCCGGCTCCGTCAAATAGAGCTTTGCTAAGGCGGATGAGTCCCAATAGCTCATGGGTCAAATCCGATCCTCACGAAGTTCATCCAGAATTTCCTGAGTCGGACGGAGCGAATCGGAAGCGGTGAGTGCGCGAAGCCGATCCAGTTTTTGCAGCCAGCGCGTGCGGTCCACGGGTGTCACCGGCACTTTCGGGGCATTCCCCGTGGCCGATGACTGACGAAGTTCGCGAGTCAAAAACCGCAGCAACTCCGCTTTCTCGTTTTGCGGAAGTTGAGCAATCGTTGATTCCAATTCTTTCAAGCTCATCATCGGCTCCGCGCCAACATCATTCGTCGTGTCCAGCACCGACCGCAGCCTATGCCAATCGGAGGATTCACTCAAGAACGATTTTGCTGCCGGTCGCCACAAGCGGCCCGATGTGAGCGCGGGAAGGGAACTTCATCGGCAGCCCACAAACGAGTTTGGTCGCGGGACTTTCTCAAAAACGATGTCGCGTTCGCCAGCTTGCTCAGCGATCTGAGCCACTTCCTCCAGAGTTTTTCCGTGAGCGACGATCCGTTTGAGATCCTTCGTCCAGCCCACCCATTGGCCCGCGTACTCCAACGGGACGACGGGAGCCGCGTGCGAGTCGATGCGTTGTTGCGGATTGAGCGTTGGCACGGCGATGTCCTTACAAGAAGTTTTTGCCGCCGAATATGCTGCCCAAGTGGAACGACGGCACATCATTGAAATCGGACGATGCGAATCTCACAACAGCAGTTCGTCAGCGATTAAGAGCTGCGCCCCGTTTTACCTTCACCGAGCTGTCAGAGTTGAAGACTCGCTTGCCGACGGCCAGTTAATCCACGTCGTCCAACGTCCTTCGCAGGCGTTACAGGACATGGCAAGGAATTGACCCGTAAACTCGGATTCCGATGCTACCCATACGGATTTAGACAAGGTGCGCCGCTCGCGTTACTCAGTAAGTGCGTCGATCAACTTCTGATGTTGCCGGTCCGCATCCGTTGCATCGGCAGCTATTCGGCTCGTTCGCGAATGATCGACCGGCGTCCCGATGCAAATCGGTGAAACGACGATTTGTTTTCGCAACATGTGCCCATCATTCGAACCAACCGCCTCTCGGCATTTCACAATTCTCCCGAAACCATTCCAGATTCCATGTTCCGAAAAATGCAGGAACGAGGAGTCTGCATACATGTAGTTCGGATCAATCATCAAACAAGTTTCGACCACGGACTCGGTCGCATCGTCCGTCACCTGCCGTCGCATCGTAAAATACGGACCGCTTATTGCGCCGCTGGATTCCACTAATTCCTCTTGGTCTGGAATGTCTTGGCCAATCCACTGACAAGAATAGCCGACGAATTGCCCTACCTTGTCTGCTGGTGCGATCGCTCCGATCTCGAAAAGATTGATGTCGAAAATGGTCAGTTCGGGAATTATCTCGAATAGACGCTCCTCAAAAAACGCACGATTCTCTGCCAGCTTCATCCAATCCAAAGCATTCTTCTGGTTTGCCCACAGCGTATTGTAGTGTCCGTCTTGTTCCGGATACGGGTGCGGCACATCGCTCAGAAATGATTCGGAACGATGCTCTCGATACAAACTGTCGAGCCGATGCACGTTCAAGTAATACACGCCGCGAAACTCGTTGATGTTTGATCTGAGGAACCAATCAACGCTCTTGCATTTCTCGATCCAATCGCGTTTGTACGCACGCACTTGATCTTCTGTGATGTTGCGGCGCATTGTCGATGATGTATGGACATCGGGATGGCACTCTCCGCAAAGTCCACGGCCAGCGCGCATAGCTGGGTAGTGTGGGCGAGCTGGCGCGATTGCTGTTTGTATGGTATTCCTCTCCTGGAATTCGTCTGCGTGAGTTTGCTGGTCGTGTGACTGCGGACCGGAGCGCAGGAAACCAGACCAGGAGGTGTC
>CAMDDX010000438.1 GCA_945893075.1 Planctomyces sp. SH-PL62
TTCCCGACGGACGATTGGAACATCTACATCTTCCAATTCAGCGACGGCGACAACTGGGGCGAGGACAACGTCAGTTGCCTGCAAATGCTGATGACCGACCTGCTGCCGGTCTGCAACCTGTACTGCTACGGCCAAGTGAAAAGCCCGTATGGCAGCGGCGACTACATCCGCGAACTGAAGCGGATCAACGGCAAGCACGACAACCTCGTGCTCTCCGAAATCCCGAACCGCGAAGCGATCTACGATTCGATCAAGCTGTTCCTCGGCAAAGGGAAGTAGTTTCCCTGGAGTGCTGCGGCTTGACGCAGCCCTCCATTCATTTGAAATCGCGATCCTCAAAGGCCATGAACCGAGCCTACGAAAGCTGACCGCCGAACTTCACGACTTGAGTCATCCACGTCGTCATTCCAAATGAATGGAGGGCGGTGTCGAGCCACCGCACTCCAGGGTTCACAGCAATTCGGCGATGGGCTGGCCAGTCGTGAGAATCGGAATCGGGCGGCCGGCGTTGGTCAAGTACGACGCTGTCGTGTCGATGCAGAACCGGTCGTAGATCGTGGCGAGCAGGCAGTTGCTATCCATGATCCGTTCGATCGGTTCTTCGCCGCGTCGATTGGTCGCGCCGATGACTTGGCCCATCTTCAAGCCGCCGCCGGAGAGGAAGACGCTCATGGCGCGTGGCCAATGGTCGCGGCCCGGTCGGCCGCTTTTGTCTTGATACGCGATCTTCGGAGTGCGGCCGAACTCGCCGCAGAACAGGAACAGCACGCGGTCGCTCAGCCCGCGAACGTGCAGGTCTTCGATCAGTGCCGACACCGATTGATCGAACGACGGCAGCTTCTCACGGTAGGCGTTGAAGATGTGAGAGTTGACCGAATGGTCGTCGAAATTGCTGGTGACGCCCGTCTCCGGTCGCAACCGATACTCTGCCTGACACTGCACGAAGCGGACGCCCGACTCGACGAGCCGGCGGCAGGTCAACAAGCTCTTGCCGAAGTGCGTGTGCCCGTATCGCTGTTGTGTGTGTTCGTCTTCGAGCGACAGATCAAATGCCTCGCGTGTGCGACTGCTGGCGAGCATCTCGATGGCACGACGTTGCAAGCCGTCGATCGTCGGCAACGTCCCGTGCTGGTCGAGAATGCGCGGCAGAGAGTCCAGCGACTTCAACAACCCACGCCGACGACTGAGTGCCAGCACGCCCTCGGACGAAATCGACAGACTGTCGGCCAACTCGCCCGAACGATAGATCGGGATCGGATCGTACTGATTATCGCCGGTGGACGAGCGCGGATTCGGACTGGGCATATACGGCGCGTAGGCCGGTCCGAGATACGCCGGCCCGCCGCCGTAGAACTTCGTGTTGGCCATGAACAGCGGAATGTCGCGAGCCTGCGTCTCCAATTGCTTCGCGACGATCGAGCCGACTTCCGGGTACTCCGAGTTATTGAGGTTCGCGGCTTTGGACGGATAGCCGGTGAGAAACCGATTGGTTCCGCCGGAGTGCTCGGCCCGTTCGTGGTGCAGGCTGCGGACGATCGCGAACTTGTCCGCCATGCGTGCCAGCTTCGGCAACATCTCGGTGATCTCGACACCCGGCACATTGGTCCGAATCGGCAAGAACTCGCCGCGATACTCGGCCGGGGCTTGCGGCTTCAAATCGAACAGGTCCAAATGACTAGGACCGCCGTTGGCCCAGAACAGGATGACCGAGAAATCCTTGGAAACCGGTCGCCGGCCGGCCTCTTGTTCGGCTGCCAGCAAACGTGCGAGGGTCGGATTCGCCCCAGTCGCCAGAGCACCGAGGCTCAAGCCACCGACCTTGAGCCAGGTCCGCCGATCTCTCGGACCAGGACAGCGATGGTCAGCAAGTTGAGTCATCATTCGCCCTCACACTTCGGCCAGTTCCGCCTGAGTCCCGACTCCGGCAACGTGCATCTCGACTGCATCGACAATGGCATTTCGTAAAGCCGGGAACCATTCGCGCGCGATCCAGTCGTCACTCGCATCGGGAATCACGCGCTCCGCTTGCCAGCCGGCTTCCTGTAACACGGTCAACATGCCGATCACGGCCGGCACATTCGTCGAATGCACGATCACCGGAAACCGTGGCGATCGAGCGGCCAGAAAATCCGCGACGTCACGCCCTGATCCCGGATCAATCATGCGGCTGGGATCAACGGGAATGAGGTCCAAGTCATGGTCGAGCGCGACCGCCAGCACCTGATCCCAGTGGTCAACCAGATGCGCAATCGCTTCGCCGGCCGTGACAAAAAATCGGACGGTGTATTGTGGGAAGCGATCCGCCAAAGCGGACTGCATCGCGCAGTGACGCTCGTGGTTCGGTTCGAGAACGACGATTTCGAGTCGGATCGACATGACGCAACATCACCTTTAGGTTCGATTCACACGATTCAGCCATTTAATGTATTGGTCACGATCGTTTTGCGCAATGGCCTTGATCTCCTCGATCGGCCGCTTGGCAAATTCCCGCGGGCCGAGGCCAAACATCAGATTGGAATAATCGGGCAGCTCGGCCGGCATCAGAATGTCTCGGAAGTCGTTCATGGCATTTTGGACGAAATGGTCCACACGCTCTCGATTGCCGTTGCTGAGCTTAAGGATCGCCGCGTGGACCCGGTGTTTTTCAGAATGGTATTTTTCAGTACCGTAGCGGCTGAGCGCGGCCAGTAACTCGCTGGGATTCTCCTCTGGGAAGTCACGTCGGATGAGCCGCAACACATCATCTGCGGAGACGGTTGGTACAAAGCCCGCGAATTCCATTCGCTCCCTTACGTCGCGGAGAAACTGCTCGCGACGCTCACGTCTCGCTTTCAGCCATTTGAACATGATGGGATTTCCGAGTACCCAGTGATTGCTGTCAACCGTCGGTGACGAATGAGAATGCCCTGAGTCGGTCGGCCGGGGAAGGCGAATGTGAGACTGGCCGATTTAGAATAGCATGCCGACATGACTGAGTTGTGGCATAACATCGAGTCATCCTCATTCAAGGAATCGCCGTTGCGCCGCTGGTTGGCACGGGCTTGGGGAGGTTGCACGATTGGCCTCTGGGTGGCGGCGGCGATGGATGTCGCGCTTCGCGACCGAGTGCCGGGGTTGGCGGCGGTGTTCTATGCGACGCCGCCGATTGTGCTCGGCGTTCTGTTGCTGTTGATGGCTGGGCTGGGGGTAGGATGGCCACGCTTGGCCGTCCTTTTGAAATTTCAAATTTCAGATTCCAAATCTCAAAAGACGGGACGGCCGAGGGCTGCCATCTTACTTGCCGTCGCGACGGCGATGCTCGGCTGCGTCTGTGTGGGCGTGTGGTTGTTTGGGAACTTTCGCTGGTCTGCCGCGCGGCAGCCTCCGCCGAATGCGCTGAAGGTCGTGTTTTGGAATGTCGGCCGAGGCCAGTTCGCCAGTTGGGATCGGATCGCCGAGCAGTTAAGCCGCTTCGATGCCGACGTGCTCGCGCTGGCGGAGGCGAACGCGGATGAAGTTCAGACGCGCGAGTTCTGGCAATCGCGTCTGCCCGGCTATTTGCCGTTGCCGCTGCACGGTGGAATGGTGTTGCTGGTGAAGGGTGAAGCGACCCAGCACGCGGCCGGTCAGTTGGCACGAGCGGGTCGGTTCCGTCGCGTGGCGGTCGCGGTGCGCGGGGTTCAGTTCGACATGATCCTGGCCGACATCATCAGCGATCCGCTGAGTCCGCGCGGACCTCCGTTGGGAAAACTCTTCGAGATTATGCAGGCTCAAGGAACGACGCCGATGCTCGTGGTGGGGGACTTCAACACGCCGCCGAGTTCCGTCTGCTTTGACGGTTGGCGTGTGGACTGGTCACGAGCTTGGGACGTTGCCGGCAGCGGCTATCAAGCAACATGGCCTCAGCCGCTGCCGGTGCTGACGCTGGATCATGTCTGGGGCAATCGCGAGCTGACATTTCATCGCTGCGTCTGCGGATGGTCGAGTTGCTCGGACCATCGGCCGGTGATTGTGGAGTTGACGGTACGCGATGAGTGACGTGATTGGAATCGCGGCCAAGTACGTAGCTCAGTCGCTCCTGCGACTGAGATTTCTGATGTGCGACTAATCACAGCGGATCGCCATATTGGGAATCAACCGACGTTCGGAATGCGAGTCGCGGGAGCGACTCGCCTACGTTGGGTGTGCCCAGAGATTTTGGCGGTGTTAAGTTTTAGTGGTGTCGCAAGTTGACCAATAGAGTTGCCATTGATTGCTATCGCGGAGGTTGGTCAGGGCGGAGACGGATTCGGCGTTGCGGAGATTCCAGCGGGCACCGGAGCGTTT
>CAMDDX010000439.1 GCA_945893075.1 Planctomyces sp. SH-PL62
GTGCGCGAGATCCACCGCACAACCACAGAAATGTCTGGCCGTCGTGGCTTGGACAGCACTGCGACCGTCACGAAGATCCATCTTCGATCCCTGGCGACCACTTTTTGCTCAGACGCTCACGCGAGAAATGAATTTCCGAACGGGCACTACCTATGTCGAAGTGCTTGCGTTTGTCGAGCAGACATTAGACGTGCGTTGAGCGGATTCCTTTGCGGATCGCCCTGCGATTAACGTGCTTGATCGCAGGGCGATCAAAGACACAGCCAGCCAACTTAGCGCTGAAACGATTGCTCCCGCTTTCCAGCCGGGGACCACGAAGCGAAACACGATCGAATGCTCGCCGGGTGCCAACGGGACGGCACGGAAGGCGATGTCGGCGGGAAGAATCGTGGTCGGTTGGCCGTCCACCGTGGCCGACCAACCTGGATGAAACAAGTCCGTCAGCACGAGATAACCGTGTCCCGACGAACTGGCTCGAACGCGGACTTCGTTGTTGGAATACGACTCGATCGAGGCTTCGGCAAACGGAGTCCGGTCGCTGTCGCGTGGCAAAATATCTTGCGGCAAGAGTAACGTCTCGCGCGGGTTGATTTGCTCCAGCAGTCGCGCCAATTTGGTGCCTTGCGAGGAGTTGGAGGTCTCGGTCACCTGGCCAATCACGAACGCGCGCGGCAGGACCGTTTGATTCTCGAAGATCGCGAAGCTCAACGTCTGGTTCAGTTGATTCGGCTGTGTGATTTCTGCTGGCACGGTTCCGGTGGCGACTCGCTTCCAGCCGGCAACAGGGGGCTGATCCGCCGGCATGATCGCGTACCGCACGCCGGCCAGATCCACGAGCGGCTTGTGCAAATCACGAAAGCTCGGAAGCAGGAAGCCGCCCGGATCGAGTTTCGAGCCATCCGGCGTCAACGCGTCCAAGAACAAAGCGCAACGCAGAAACATGAATGGTTCATAGCCGAGCACTTTTTGGACGCCGTCCTGATGCGCCTCGCGATCATCGTACAGGCCCATCCCCGAGAGTACGCGATCGACCGACGGCCGCTCACGGAAGAATTTCGAGATCGACGAGTCGCGACGCAGTGCGGTCGGTGGAATCGTCGCAAAGACTCGCGCGGAAAACGTGCCCAGCTCCCACACGATCAGGCCCAGCACCAGCAGGCTCGCCCAATGAGCCAAACGCCGCCGCGCCGGACGTGCGTCCCAAAGTCGCGGCCACAACGAATCCCAGCCGATCGCCGCCAGCACCGCTATGATCATCGAGCTGAGATACAATGCTCGCGCCGGGCACCGAAACGAGGCGATTCCTGGCAACCACGCATGGCAAAACCGAAAGAACGGTGAGCGTGCTCCGAACGCGAACAGCACCGTGACGGCCAGCATCAGCAACAGCCGCCGCGTCCCCGGTCGCTGACGACCACACCACATCGCTAATACCGCGAGCAGCGCCGGAACGATGCCGAAGTGGAAGCAGAATTCCCAACTGCCGAACGACGTGCCCGATGTTTCGACACTCTCAACCTGCGGATTCCAGAGCCGTGACCAATGACCGAGCTTCAGGCCGTCCCCCGCCAATGAGAGCGGCAACCCCGATGCTCTCACAGAAAGCTGGCTGTTGCCGAACGTCGGCAGCAGTTCCACAAGCACCAAACCGATCGTCACAACGCCGACTAGACTCCAATACCAGGTCATTCGCGCCCAGTCGGCGCGGACGGCGGCGTCCCGAGAAAAGAAGCGGCTCACCAGGCAACAGGTCATCGTGCCGCTCAGCAACAGCGACAGGTAAAACGATTCCTGGACATGTCCGCCAAGAAAACTCAGCGACAGACAGACGCTGACCCCCAACCAGCGCCGGCCGCCGCTGGCCAGAAATCGCTCGAAGGCCCACAGCGTCCAGGGCAGCCAAGCCATCACACAGGTCTGCGGGTAATGTCCCTCGGCCGTGTGCGCGATCGCGTAGGGAGTCGCCGCACCGATCACGCCCGCGATCAACGCGCTGACGTGCCGCACTCCGAGTTGCCGCGCCCAGAGGTACGCGCCAACTCCCGTCCACCAATGATGCGCGACGAGCAGCCAGCTCGCCGCGGCCGAACCGAGCCACCAGCACAACCAGTTCGGCGGATAGAACAACAGTGACTGCGGATTACCCCACGTCGGACTCCCCAGCGACAGATGCGGGTTCCAGCTTGGGAATTTTCCTTGTGCGATCGCCGTCCCCGGCAGATCCAACGCGCGCAGGAAGTACGCCGTCAGATCGTTTTCGCCGCCGCGATGTGCTCCGACCAGCAGGTGCGTCGGGTTCGCAACCAGTTCGCGAAAACAAAACAGCACGACGAGAGCCAGCAAGCACGTCACCGTGGCCAGCTCTCGCCGCGTGGGAGAGGTAATTGCTGAAGAGTGCGATTCAAGCATGTTTGGGACTTAATCCGAGATTCCAATCGCGGAGTCAGCCCAAACCGAACCAATTCAGCCCGAACTCCGTGATTGGCATTACTGAGCCGGACGTGGTCGGTATGACGAAACCCCCGAACGTGGTCGGTATGACGAAACCTCCGGTTGTGGTGGGAATGGCAAACCCACCGGTTGTGGTGACGATGGCAGAACCATCGGTCCCCGCAACAGATCTTCGATGTTCGGCAGCTTTTGGTGACGGACTTTGATCACCGGTTGTTCGGGAATGGAAACTGGTTTTAGCTCCGCCATTCCATCCACCGAGTACGGAGCCATGTGCCCCACACCCAACATCTCGGACATGTCCTGGTAGTAATGCTCCCAGTTGTACGGCCGGAAATAGTACGAACCGTGGCACTCGGGGTAGTACGCGTAGTGCTGGTACATGTCGCAAGTGCTGTCGAGGCAGGCGACGCTCAACGACACGTGACAGCCGACGCTGTGGGAAACGCTCGGGTATTGTGGGCAGCTCTCGCAGGTCTGTTTGCGAAGGGAGAACGAGTGCCACAAATCGCCGGCATTCGCGGCTTCGGTCATGCCGAACACGAGTCCCAGCACGATGGCAAGTGATGACGAAATTCGCATGATCGGATCCTTGGGAAGAATGAGCCGAGTCCTTCGGTGGCGAAAACGATGCCACCAGCGACTCTTCTCGGCGTGCACTGACCAGTCACATCGGCAAGCGCGTCGTGTCCGCTTCAAACGGCCTCTCCGAGGCGATACGACGGGATCGACAGTTGCCACCGGCATGAGCTGGCGCAAACGGTCGTGCTCGAAAAATGCGTTGCGAGCGATCGGGTTTCACATCGCGCCCTGGATCCAAAAAGGTTGCCCGTTGGAATGCGAGTTGCGGTTGGTTCTCAAACCCGCCATTGTTTTCGTGCGATGCTCCTTCAAGGCGAGGCATTCCTATGCACTGGTTTCGGTCGGCGAGTTGGCTTCTCGCGTCCCTCGTCCTGGCATTCTCAATTGGATTTGAAGGGCAACCTCCGCCCCAAGCAGCAGTCGATCCACCTCCGTAGCAGCCGGCGGAGCCACCGGTACTCGACCCGGTCCACATCGGTGAGGAACGGCTCCGGTCTCCCTTGCTGGAAGGTTTGCGTCAACAGATCGAGAACTCGGAAACGGACGAAACCCGCGAGGTGACTCAGCCGCTCACAAAGCAGTTGGCCTCCGCGGATGTAACAGTTTAGTTTCGCACCCAGAATTCGACGGAAGACGGCGTGATAGCACGTTGGGCTTTGAGCTTGAGGGGCGGGCGTTCGGAGTGATGCGAAGGGGTTCGCCACCTTGCGGTGAACTGTGCAGTCACCGTGATGCGGCGCGGACGTGGCGAAACGTGCGTTGGTTCGCGGCTGAGTCGGCGCGGTGCGGAGGTGTGGGCGTGCAGCCGCGAACGTCTTTTGAGACGCGATGTCGCGCGATGGCTGGTCCCTGTGGGACGATCGCTCGGTGAAGTGTCGTTCGAGTTCAAATTTCAGCGCTGGCCGACGAGTGGCGGTTCAGCACGCGCCACCCGCGTACAGGAATTTCAGCACGCGGTGGGGAGGCTCGGTCAGCAACCGGTAGAAGATCACGCTCGCGCGGCGACCGTGACGTTTGGCGGTTTCTTGGACGGTCAGGATTTGGGCCATGCGCTGGGCACCGGCGGACGTGCGATGGCCAAATGTGATCTTCCGCAATACCACCAGCGGTCGCAGCGCGCGCTCGGCGAGATTGTTCGTCGGTGGCACGCGCGGATCATCCAGGAACACCAGCCACTCGTCGTGATGTTTCCGGAGGCGGCCTTGCAGGGTGAGCGCTTTGT
>CAMDDX010000440.1 GCA_945893075.1 Planctomyces sp. SH-PL62
TCCACCTGCTCCCGAACCGCTGGCATCAACAACCCTGATTTCACTTGTGGCACATCATCCATGATCGACTCCAGAAAGAGGTTCCGAACATTTCTAACCTCATTCTGACAGCTCCTTATTCATCGCGCCAGCCAAAATTGGCACACCCCTTGCGGCCTGGCAGAACGATGGGGGCAGAATGAGACGAGGAGGATGACCGAATCAGAATTCTTGTCTTCATCGTCCTGCCCCCATTGTTCTGCCACTTCCCAGCAGAGTCGTGAACTCGATGTCGTGGTGATTCAGGTTGATCATCGGCGTCAACTCAGCGACAAGCGGCCTTGGCGGAAGTCGATCTCAAGTTTGTAATCGCGCAGGAAATCCAGCCCCAAGAGGCCGTCAATCCCCGCAGTTGGTGGGAGAGTGTGGGCGAGAACGGGCAGGTCAACTCGTTCTTGGCTCAAGGCGACGACTCGTTGCAGTTTCACCAGCGGCGCAAACTCGACCCCGCTGCCGGTCGTGACTTTGACCTTCTCGGCATCGTGATTTGGGGCACAGCCAATAACGATCAAGTGCTCTGTGTTGATCATTGTGCGAGTCGCTCCGGTATCGAGCGCCGGTCGCAGGACAGCGCTTCCCTGCGAACCGAAAACTTCCACCGAGACGAAGATCAGGCCGTGACTCGCTCGAAACGATTCGCTCACAGCACCACCGCCGTGTTCTCGGGCATTTCGCCGGTGAAGAGCGTCGCATACCGAGCCGGTTTGACGGCGAGGAGATGGCGATAGACTTCATCTCGGTCCTTGCTGTGGCAAATCACTTTGCCTCTCAGGACTTGAAGGTGCTCGTCAGTCTCTGGGTCGGCGATGAGTATCCATTCGTCATCGAATTGAGCTTCCATTTCTTGGACCGTCATCTCGTGTTCCATGATCTTGGGCCTCGTGAAGTAGAGCGTTGGGTTTGATGACAAGTTACGTCCCGCAGCTTGACCTACAGGACCGAGATGTGATCCGTATCGAGGACAAACATCAGTAATAGTCCTCGGCGGGATGAAAGGACTTCCGGTATTCGCGTCCCAAGCGAACCATCTCATCGAATCCGGGAAACTCGGACATGGAACCTTCCATGACTTCAAGCCAGTCAGGCCGCGTGCCATTCGACTGGGCGGCGACTCTGGCAAGTTCGACCTTCACCTCGGCCAATTCACGTTCGAGGACATTCAAGCGATCTTCAACGACGGGCGGTGACATGCGGCGGGACTCCTCAAAGGCAAAACCATTTTGGTCTGCATCGTTCGGTGAATCAACGTCTCATTCCGGCTGTGGTTTGTCAATCGGCTGGAAGGCCCCGCTTGCGGCCTGGCAGAACGCTGGGGGCAGAATGAGACGAGGATGATGACCGAATCAGAATTCTTGTCTTCATCGTTCTGCCCCCATTGTTCTGCCACTTCCCAGCAGAGTCGTGAACTCGATGTCGTGGTGATTCAGGTTGATCCACTGGATGCAGGCCCGTAGCCGAACTTGCATCTGCTGGCTTACGAGTTCAGCACAGGCGTGGCGGGCCGTGAAGCCGCCGCTTTGTCCGTGTCGGGTGGAACCGCATTGTTCGCCTCGGATTGCTGATCATCTTCGGCATAGGAAACGATCTGGCGACCGCTGCGCTTCTCTTGTTCTTTCAAATCACGAAAGATGGCCTGCAAATCGTAGTTAAAGCGGGCCGCGTAGGCATCGCGGGCGCGCCGGACTTCATCGACGATCGGGTCTGACCACGTCATGGCTTCACCTCCATCATTTCTTCTGGGGTGCAAATAATCGGTGCCTTGAATCCTCTGCTGGCACAGACGTCCTCGATCTTAGTCCGCATGGTGGCGTTTGCCATGTGCCGGCAATTCACGTCAGCAGATACGGGACACGGTGAATCGCCGCAATCGCGATATGCAGCGCGTCATTCTCCGCTTTCGTCGGCAAGGCTCCGACTTTGACAAGTTCTTCTGCCAGCGTTAATGCCGATTCGGTGATCTCCAGCACGGTCATCGACGCGAGTTCGGTGAGACGTTCTTGTGCTGCCTGCGGATCTCCGTCTCCCGCTTCCTGAAGCACCAGTTGGGAAACACAGAGTTCATAGCTCTCGCGCTGCCCGTCCCACCAATCGTGGGTGGATTGTTGATGGCCGGTAACAATCACGTCACGGCTGGGCCGAGCGGTCAAGTAACTGACGAACGTGGTTTCGATATACACTCGCGTTCTCATCGGCATTCATGCTCGTGTTGAGAATGTGACGACTGGCGCACCGCTGAGTTCTTGCTCGCGGCGCAGACCCGAACGATGTTGGTCTGGGAATCATTCGATGCCGAGTTGTTTTTTGACGTCCGCCAGCGGAATGCCTTTGCCTCTGACACCTTTTCGGCGAACCGCCAGAGACTTCAGCAGCTTCTTGTTGCTTCCCGTTCGTTCGACTTCGTCTGCAAAATCGTTGCTCATTCCAACGTCGAAGCCTTCCCAGTCGTTGACGGCAGTCAGAGCAAATCGTTGTCCATCCGCCGATTCCAGGACAACGGCCCCTCGTCGCGCCTTCTCGAGCAGGTCGTTGAGGGTTTTCGCTCGTGCCGAGACCGCGATTGTTTTCATAGTTGCCTCTTCGCTCCGCGAATGAACAGGAGATTGCCCACCTTAATCCCAACGGCCTCAATCCGGACAATTAAGTCGGCCGTGGCTACGTTACTTATTCTGAAACAGGCTGTTCTGCACCACTTCGTGCAGCAGCGATCGGAAGCCGTAATTCTTATCCCGCACGCGGGCCACGATGGCTTCGATTTCCGGACGATCGGCTTTGGTCGGTGCTGCGCCCGTGGCGTAGGTCAACAGCTTCGTGGTCAGAGATCGGGCGAGTTGGTCCTTGTCTCGCAGCAGCAACTGGCGGAACTCGTCGATGTTTTGGAACGGCTGGCCGTCCTCGGTCACGTTGGAGGGATCAACCGGCTTGCCTTTGTGGTACGGCATCCGGCGGCCGTCGACTTTGACTTCGCCACCATTTCCGGTGACTCGATACCAGTCGCGCCAGCCGCCGATGCAATCAAAACTCTCCAGCGCGAAACCCGGTGGGTCGATCTTCGAGTGACAACTGGCGCAGGCGGGGTCCGTGCGATGCTTGGCCAGTTGTTCGCGGATCGTCGTCGCGCCGCGAATGTCCGGATCGATCGCTGAAACACCTTCGGGTGGTGGAGGCGGCGGCGTTCCCAAGATGCGATCGAGCACCCATGCCCCGCGCATGACCGGCGAGGTCGTGGTGCCGTTGGCCGTCACCTTCATGACGCTGGCCATCGTCAACACACCGCCGCGATGGCTGTCTGGCGGCAGCGGCGTCTTGTGAAACTCCCAGCCCACCACGCCGGGGATGCCGTAGTGCTTGCCCAAGCGTCCGTTGAGCATCGTGAACTCGGAGGCCACGAAGCTGGTCAGGCTCAGGTCGTGCTGGAGGACTTCGTCGAAGAACAGTTCCGTCTCGCGGATCATCGACACTTTCAGCAGGTGATCGAATTCGGGGTACACGAGGTGACTCGGTTCGGTTGCGTCAATTTCGCGCAGCCCTAGCCACTGGCCGACGAAGCTTTCGGTGAAGGTCGCGGCCTTGGGGTTTGTGAGCAATCGTTCGACTTGCTGGCGGAGCACATCCGGCTGACTCAGCTTCTGCTGTTCGGCGAGCTTGGAGAGCTCGTCATCGGGCATCGTGTTCCAGAGAAAATACGACAACCGGCAGGCCAATGAAAAATCGTCGAGCTTGCCCGGTCGCTCGCGGAGGAACAGGAACTCGGGCGAGATCAGCACGCCTTTCAATGCGGCCCGCACTGCCAACTCGAACGTGTAACCGCCATCCAGCTTGGCTTGCACGATGGCTACGAACGGCGCGACGTCGTCAGCGGTCACGTTCCGGCGAAACGCTCGGCGCGTGAACTTCGTCAGGATGCGTTCGGCATCGACGAGCGGTTCGTCCGAGACGACCTCGACACGATCGGAGAAGTTGTAAATCGGAAACTTCTTTTGCGCCATCTCGCCGAAGAGGCGGCGATGACTTTCTGGAGGCCAAGTCTCGTTGAGCGGGCCTTCGACCTCGACGTACTGGACCGCGAGGCCGGGTCCGTTCCAGTATTCGCCGCCGGTTTGCTTCACGGTGTTCGCCCCGGCCAATCCGTAGGGGAGCATCGTGATGGTGGTCCGCGGTTCCAT
>CAMDDX010000441.1 GCA_945893075.1 Planctomyces sp. SH-PL62
CCTACACCGGAAAGCCGATGCAAAAGGAAAGCCGCCCCAAATTCGTCTCGCCGCATCGTCGAGTTAAGCTGACCAAAAGCCAGAAACTGGAAAAACCACTCACCTCATGCACCGCTGTTTGAGAGATGTGGCACTAGCGCCGCGCGGCTAATATTTGGAACGCGGATTACCGAGCGTCCGGTTGGGCTTCGGAAAGAAGCTGGCTGGTGTGTTGGCCAAGTCGGTGGCGTGCGGAGTGCCGAACTGTCGAGTCGGCGGCGGCACTAGGACCAATGGCACTGACTTTACCCGCAAAGTAGCAGGCACATTCCATGTGCCGTCCGCAAATCGCAGGGAAACGGCACATGGAATGTGCCTACTACTTTCTAAAGTCAGTGCCATTGCGCTCTAGGACACCGTTTGCTGATAGAGATATTTCTGGAACCCAACGAACACGCTTCGGATTTGCTCGGGCTTGCCGAGGTCGGCCATCGCGTCGGCGATGGCGTTGTTGTATTTGAGCTTGAGCAGCGGTGAGAGCTTCTCTTGATCCAGTTCGTGGACTCCGACTTTCACATATTGGGTGAGCACGAAGTCGAGGAATGCCTGCTGCTTGTCGTTGAATTGGGTGCTGATCGCGACCTTGGCGCGTGTCGCCCGTTCCTCGCGGGTCAGCGTGGGCAGCGCGTAGGCCACATGGGCCAGCACGTCAAAGAGGTCGCTTTTTTCGGCCGCGATGATCTTCTGCATCTCGGCCAGTTGGGCTTGGCCGAAGCCCTTTTCGGCGAGTCCTTCCAGCAGCTTCACGCGCGTGTCGGGAACGCTCCACAGCGCACGTAATTCCGCCTCGTCCTGGAAGAACTCCGGCAGTTTTCCGAAGAGCATTTCCAGAAATTGCTGTGCCGACATGGGCGTGCCATCGGGGTGCCAGAAGCTCGTGACCAGCATGTGCTGGATGGTGCGGGCCTTGCCGTCGGCCAGCTTGACTTGGATTTTCGTCTTCTTTTTGCAAACGCAGGCGAGCTTCCCGCAAACCGGGCAAGGCTCTTTCGGGCACTCGCAGGGACTCTTGCCACAAACGGAACACGGTTGCGGCGGTTGCACTTCACAGACACAAGCGACTGCGCCGCATTTCGGACAAGGTTCTTCGTCCACCGGCTCGCCGTCCCATTCCGGGTCAGCAAAGTGGTGGTGCGCCTTCACGAAGTCGTAGATCGTGAAGTAGTCCTTGCCGTCATAGAGGCGGGTGCCGCGACCGATGATCTGCTTGAACTCGATGATCGAATTGATCGGCCGCATCAGCACGATGTTGCGAATGTTGCGAGCGTCCACGCCGGTCGAGAGTTTTTGCGAGGTCGTCAGGATCGTGGGAATGCTCTTCTCGTTGTCCTGAAAGTCCCGCAGGTGCTGTTCGCCCAACGCCCCGTCATCGGCGGTGACGCGAACGCAGTAATTCGGCTCGTTGCTCGTCTTGATCTGATTGATGAGATCGCGCACGGCCAGCGCGTGAAGTTGCGAGGCACAGAAGACGAGCGTCTTTTGCCGCTGGTCGATCAGGTCCATGAACAGCTTCACTCGGAACGCTTCGCGCTCTTTGATCTCGATGATCTTGTTGAAGTCTTTTTCTTCGTAGCGTTTGCCCGCTTCGATCTCGCCTTCGATCAGCTTGTCATCGGGCGTGTAGACGTACTCGTCCAGCGTCGTCTGAATCTGCTTCACCTTGAACGGCGTCAGGAAGCCGTCGTTGATGCCGTCCTTGAGCGAGTAGATGTAGACTGGCTCGCCGAAATACTTGTAGGTGTTGACGTTGTCCTTGCGCTTCGGCGTGGCGGTCAGTCCGAGTTGCACCGCCGGAGCGAAGTAGTCGAGGATTCCGCGCCAAGAGCTTTCGTCGTTCGCGCCGCCGCGATGGCATTCGTCGATGACGATGAAGTCGAAGAAGTCCGGCGGGTACTCGCCGAAATAGGGTGACGGCTCGCCGTCCGATTCCGCTCCCTCTCCCCCGGTACTCCGGGGGAGAGGGTTGGGGTGAGGGGGTCCGCACATGAACGTCTGAAAGATCGTGAAGAACAAGCTGCCGTTCTTGGGCACCTTGCCTTTCTTTTTGATGTCGCTCGGTTCGATGCGCACCATCGCGTCTTCGGGGAACGCCGAGAAGGCGTTGAACGCTTGGTTCGCGAGGATGTTGCGGTCGGCGAGAAACAGGATGCGCGGGCGGCGGGTTGGTTCCCCGCTCAGGTTCCAGCGACTTTGAAACAGCTTCCAGGCGAGTTGAAAGGCGATGAAGGTCTTGCCCGTGCCGGTTGCCAGGGTGAGCAGGATGCGTTGCTTGCCGGCGACGATGGCTTCCAACACTCGCTCGATGGCGATGTCCTGATAGTAGCGGCCTTGGAAATAGCCGCCCCGGTCTTCAAACGGGACAGCGGCGAAGCGGTCGCGCCAGGCGTTCTGCTCGGCGAAGGTCAGGTTCCAGAGTTCATCGGGCGTCGGGTAGCGGGGCACGTCCCCTTCGGTCCCCTCGTCCATGTCGATGCCGTAGATGCCTTGGCCGTTGGTGGAGTAGGTGAAGCGGATCGCCAGCTTCCCGGCGTAGTTCTTCGCCTGCGCGACTCCTTCGGTCAGAGCTTCGTCCCACGCCTTGGCTTCGACGACCGCCAGCTTGGTGTTGCGATATTCCAGCACGTAGTCGGCCGAGAGTGACTTGCCGCGTCGGCCGTAGCCTTCAAGGCGTCCCGGCGCGATCGGATACTCACGCCGAATGCGGCTCCCTTCGACGACGCCCCAGCCAGCGGCGGCGAGCGCGGGGTCGATGTGTTCGGCACGGGTTTCGGCTTCGTTCATGGCTGCCTCAGGACGTAGCGTCCGCTTTTCTTGGTGCCAACTTTTTCGACCAATCCGGCTTCGATCAACGGGCGGAGCAAGTCCATCGCTCCTTGCCGCGAAACGTCCAGTGCCTTCCAGATTTCGGTCGGAGCCAGACTCCGGTGATCGCGGAGCAGTTGCAGCAGACGCTCCTGCTTCGGGCGCAGAATAAGTTTTTCCGGCGACTTCACGTGGAAAGCCTGCACCCTTAACCAAACTCGCTCCAATGTTTGTTGCAACCCTTCCGCACAATACTCCAGCCAGCCGCTGAGGTCTTCCCCTTCGCGACGCACCGCCGTCAGCGCGGCGTAATACCGTGGCCGGTCTTCCCAGTAGTATTCATCGACCGAGAAAATGTGATGCGTGTCGAAGCCTCGCCGATACAGCTCCCACAGCGACAAGGCGCGGCCAGTGCGACCGTTGCCATCCGCGAACGGATGAATGGCCTCGAAGCGATAATGCAGGATCGCGGAACTGAGCACCGGCGACAGGCGCCTCGACTCGTTGCCCCACCATTCCAGTAGTTCGAACATCAGCCCGGACACGTCCGACGGTGGCGGCGGCACGTAACCGCCAACGCGCACCGCAATCGTGCGGTAGCGACCTGCCTGCCCCTGATCCATGACCCCGTCCGCCAGCAGGCGATGAAGTGCAAACACCTCGTTGTGCCGAATGGTTTTCTTGTTCGCGTTCTTCTCGATGTAGCGCAGTCCGGCGAAATAGTTCAGTACTTCCCGTTGCGAGCGCTGGTCGGACGCAGCCAGTTCCCGGCCTTCTTCCAAGGCTCGCACTTGCTCCAGCGTGAGCGGATTCCCTTCGATGGCGGTCGAGGCGTGGACATTGCGAGTGCGAGTGTCCTTTTGCAGGGCCGGAACCCACGAGAGTTCGACCGTGGCGTTCTGAATCCGTTCG
This sequence comes from Planctomyces sp. SH-PL62, assembly GCA_945893075.1. GTDB lineage: Bacteria > Planctomycetota > Planctomycetia > Planctomycetales > Planctomycetaceae > SXKJ01. The sequence continues at coordinate 3,754 of CAMDDX010000441.1, forward strand.
CGCAACGCCGCGACACTCTCGACGAGCGAAAGCAGTCGCGGACTGATCGAAAAGTGCGGTTCATAGGCCATAAGATGAGTCAAGCATCAGTCAAGTGATTAGTCAAGCGGATGCGCAGGTTGGCGACTGTGTCGGCAAGCGTGGGTTCGATATGTACTCGCCATCGACACGTCAACAAAACGTGTCGAACAAATGCCATCATTTCGACACGACCTCGCGGCGTGTCGAACGCATCGGCCTTTTTTCAATACGAATGCGGCTCCCTTCGACGACCCCTGCCAGCGGCGGCGAGAGCGGGGTCGATGTGTTCGGCACGGGATTCGGCTTCGTTCATGGCTGTCTTGCTCCGCTGCGCGCTTGATTCCGGCTGCCATGTCGAACGATCCGGGATTTCCGGAGAGTTGCTCATCGTGCTGAATGCTCTCTTGCGGTCTGAACT
>CAMDDX010000442.1 GCA_945893075.1 Planctomyces sp. SH-PL62
GCCGACTTCGCTGACCCAAGTGTAGCGCGACTTGGGCTGTTCTGGCTCGCCGAGCGTTTCGCCGATCGTTTCGATCAGCACCGGCCCGCTCGACGGCCACGAACTGAGCGACTGCTGTCCGCCACAGGCGGACTCGACTTGCTTGATCGTCCGCCGCGGCGGATCGCCACGCACGACCGAGTTCAACGTGACTCGCGGATCGTGCTGATGCTTGGCCAGCTTGCGTTCGAGTTGCTTCTCGACGAAGCCGCGATCCTCGGCGGTGATCCAACCCCGCTCGACGAGCAAGTCGGCAATCGGTTTCGATTTGTCGGCAACCCACGCTAGGCAAGCGGCGGTGAGCTGCGCGAGGTCGATCAAATCGCTCTCAAAGGCCAGCACGGCGAAGAGTAAGTGCCGTTCAGTCGTCATGGGATGCCTCGGCTACGTCAGGTGGGTTCGATTCCCAATGCCCCGTTCTCCGACAGCAAAATGCTGGCGACCATCCTCTATAGCGGTCATTGACATGAGACCGGCGAGCGGGGCGGCGTCAGTTCCCCGGTTCTGAGACGAACGCACCGGGGGGCTGACGCCGCCCCGCTCGCCAGAATGTCTGATGCCAGCCTCAATACGTGCGTTTCGGGCTCGTGTCGGCCTTTTGCCTTTTTGATGCGCGGGACACACAATGCCGCCCCGTTAGTTCGATTCCAAAAACCTCACAGGGAGCCTGCCTCATGCGTGCATTCATTCGTCCTGCCGTGCTGCTTGGTTTCAGTTTTGTTGTCGCTTCAGCGTGGTGTGTCGTGGATCGTTCGCCGGTCGCGAACGCTGCGGACTCGAAGGGGATCGCCGCGATCACAGTTGAAGAAGCCAAGAAAGATCCCGACTTCGCCATTCAAGGCGAGTACGAAGGTCTGCTCGGCGACAAGGACGATAAGCAAAAGTGGGGCCTGCAAGTGATCGCGCTGGGGGACGGCAAATTTCACGCGGTAGCGTACGCCGGTGGATTACCGGGAGCCGGTTGGGACAAAAACGAAAAGGTCGAAGTCGATGGCAGCGCGAAGGACGGCGTCGCGACGTTCAACGGCGAGAAGGGAACGGCCACGATCAAGGACGGGGTTGCCTCCATCAAGCATCCGGAAGGCAAATCGTTGGGAGAGATGAAGAAGGTCGATCGCAAAAGCCCGACGATTGGCAAGAAGGCACCGGAAGGGGCGGTCGTGCTGTTTGATGGCAAGTCCGGCGACGCTTTCACCGATCCCAAAAAATTTGTGGATGGCCTGATGTCGCAAGGCATCACCAGCAAGCAGAAGTTTCAGGATTTCTCGCTGCACATGGAATTCCTGCTGTCGTATGTGCCGGCCGGTCGCGGTCAGGGGCGAGCCAACTCCGGCTGCTACATGCAGGGCCGCTACGAGGTGCAAATCCTCGACAGCTTCGGCCTCTCTGGCGAGCACAACGAATGCGGCGGCATCTACACGATCAAGAAGCCCGACGTGAATATGTGCCTGCCGCCGCTCGTCTGGCAAACCTACGACGCCGAATACACTGCGGCCCGCTACGACGCGGACGGCAAGAAGACCACCAACGCCAAGCTGACGGTCTCGCACAACGGTGTGCAGATTCACAAAGACGTCGAACTGCCAAAGGCCACCACCGCCGCTCCTGTTGCTGAGGGTGCCGAGCCCGGCCCGATCTACATCCAAGATCACGGCAACCCCATCCGCTTCCGCAACATTTGGGTCGTCGAGAAGAAGTAAAGTAGACGAGTCACTCCGTGACTCGAATCGAGTCACGGAGTGACTCGGCGACTTTCTTAGCTGACGAACCGCTTGTGGCCGGTGGCGTCGAATTCAGCCAGCGTGTTGTTGAGTTCGTGCTGCATCGCCGCAAGCCGGCCGGCGTCGGTGATCTTCTTCCCCGCGCGATCGGTGACATAGAAGGCATCCAGCACTTGATCGAGATGCGTCGCGATCTTGGCCAGATCAATAGAAAGCTCCAACCGAAAAATCGCGCGGCTGATCGTGTAGAGCAGGCCCGGCCGGTCATGCGCGAAGACACAGACGATGTTGCAGCGGTCCGACGAGTCATTGTCGATCGTCACGCGGTTGGACAAATCGCTGATCGGAGCTTTCGCGGTCCCCCAATTGAAGCGGCCCGAACGCTGAAACATCTCATCGACTTTGACTTCCTTGCGGAGCACTCGGCCAATCGCATGGCCGACGTCATCCATCCGTTTTTGTGGCACGGGGCCGGTGAAATCGGTGTCGCGGACGTCAAACACATCCACCACGATGCCGTCCGTCGTCGTACAAATTTGAGCGGACAGGATCTCCAGCCGTTGTGACGTCAACGTGCCGGCGATGCGGTGGAAGCAGCCTTCAGAGTGCTGCCGATCGAGCACGATGCGGTACTCGACGGTGTCGGTCCCGATGTCGTGAGTCGCTGTGACCACGATCTGACCCGGCTGCAAGCGGCGGATGATTTCCAAGTCGGACGCGATGCGGTCGCGCGGCGTGCCGAGCAAATAGTGCGGCGGGAATTGCTTCAATTGCTGATCAAACCAGTGGGCGAGTTGTTGCCGCTCCTCGTCCGCCGCGCTGTTGGGGATCAACGTCTTCGTGACATGCTCGCGGACTTTTTCGAGTCGTTCCTCTTCGAGGAACTTCGCGTGCTTGCCGCTGAGAATCAGCATCGACCGGTCATAGAGATCGGTGAGCAACCCCGCCTTCCAATCGTTCCAAATTTCCGGGCCAACGGCGGAGATGTCGGCCACGGTCAGCACGTAAAGCATCGTCAGCCGCTCGGGGCTGCCGGCCAGGTGGCTGAACCTCGCCAGTTCGCCTGGGTCGGCGATGTCGTGACGAAACGCGACGTCGGCCATGACCAGATGCTTGTGGACCAGAAACATCAGCAGTTCGCGCTGCGGCTCCGGCAGACCGAAACGGACGGCGATCTTTTCGGCGATGACACGCCCGACGTCCGAGTGGTCTTCGACCCCTCCCTTGCCGATATCGTGCAGCAACATCGCGAGGTGCAACACCGATTTCAGTTTGACCTCGCGGTACGCGGCTCCGATCGGACTGTTGACCTTTTCCAATGCTTCGATGATCGACATCGCTCGTAGCGTGTGCTCATCGACGGTGTAGCTGTGATAGGCATTGAATTGCAGCAGGCAGCGGACGCGTGCGAATTCCGGCAGAACGATTTCCAGCACGCCCGTGTCGTGCATCGCCCGCAGCGTCGCACCCAGGTGGCCGCGCGGTTCGAGGATCTCCAGAAACAGCCGCGAACATTCGGCATCCACGGTCCCGCCCAGCTTGGGGACCGCCTGACGAATGCGTTCGAGCACTCGCGGTGCGATCGACACATGCTGTCGCGCCGCCGTCAAGAAGAGCCGCAGGACGCTGTGCAAATCGGAGCAGACGGAATCCATCCGTCCTGGCGAGACGTCCAATCGCAAGTGACCAATCAAGAAATGCCCGTCCTTTCGCCGCATCAACAACCGGTCGAGCAGCCAATCTTTCAGCGGCATTCGGCGATGCCGGGCGATAAATCGCGCGACCACCGCCGAGATCAAGGACGTGTGCTGGAAGTATTCCTGCATAAAGCGTTCGACCGGAAGCTGCGCCGGACTCGCGGCAATGCCCCGCTTCTCGGCGATCCGCAGTTGCTCCTCCCGAGTCAATCGGTCCTGCGGCTTGCCCGCGGCGAAGTGCAGGTCCAGCCGAATCTTCATCAGGAATTCCTGCGCGGAGATCAGATGCCGAGCATCGTCACTCGACAGCGCCCCGTTCAGTCGCAGCGAGTCGATATCGGGAACTCCGTACCACGCGAAGCCGACCCACCGCAGCAGATGCAGTTCGCGCAGGCCACCGCGCGAACATTTGATATCCGGTTCGAGCTGCTGCACCGCTCCGCCATGCTTGGCCAGCTCCGCGTCGCGATTGGCGATGGCGGCTTCAAAGAAGGCTCGTCGCCGCCGCCGCACGACGATTCGCTCAAAGTTCCGCTTGAGCTTCGCAACCAAATCGGACGATCCCCACAGCGGCTGCATCTCAAGCAGGGAAGTCGCAATGCTCGAATCGCCCAGAGCCATCGCGATCGCTTCGCTCGGCGTCCGGACGCTGCGACCGAGTTCCAGCTTCGCGTCGTACAAACTGTGCTGGCAACG
>CAMDDX010000443.1 GCA_945893075.1 Planctomyces sp. SH-PL62
CCGCTGGTGCGAGAACTCCGCGACGCCGGCAAGCCGCTGCAAGCCATCGCCGACGAACTCAACGCCCAAGGCTACGAAACCCGACGCGGCAAGCAGTGGGGACCGATGCAAGTCCGCCGTGTTCTGCAACGCGACCTCTAAACGAAAGCGGCTCAACATGGCCGGAACCTATCGACCGACGATCATTCGCTACCTCAACGCCCAAAGCCAACGGGTTTCAAAAGGGACGCCGGGGGCCAAGCGCGTTCGTCAGAAGTCGAAAACATTCTGGGGGCGGTGTGCTGATGCGAACGGCAAAGTTCGTCCCGTCGCGTTGTGCGATGACGCGGACGCCGCCGATGCGATGTTGGCGGAGATGAAGCAACGAGCCAAACGGGAAGCGAGAGGCGACATCGACCCGTTTGAAGATCATCGCAAGCGACCGTTGACCGAACACGTTGAAGACTTCCGAAAGTTTCTGGAATCGAAAGCCAACACGGTCGAGCATGTCGCGTTGACGGTCAATCGGGTGTCGGCGGCATTCAACGGCTGCGAGTTGAAGTGTCTGGCGGATCTCAACGCGGGGCGAGTCGCCAATTGGCTGGCGGAGCAACGGAAACCCAAAACGGACATCGAACAAGACTTGCTGCCGAAGATGCGCGAACTCCGCGACGCGGGGAAGTCGCTGCAAGCGATTGCCAACACGCTCAACGCCAAGGGGAATCAGACGCGATGCGGTGAATCGTGGACGCTGGCCGGAGTCCGCCGAGTCCTACGATCGGAGAAAGCCGACAACATCGTCGCCGGCTTGAGCATCGCGAGCAGCAATCACCATTTGGTCGCGTTGAAGTCGTTCGGGAGTTGGCTCGTGAAGGATCGACGCTCGCCGGAGAATCCGTTCGCTCACCTGTCGCGGCTCAACGCTCAAGTCGATGTTCGCCACGAACGCCGGGCACTCACTCCCGACGAACTCTCCCGGACCATCCAAGCGGCCGAGCGGAGCGACAAGTCATTCCGGGGGGCGAATGGTTCGACGCGGGCGATGCTGTATCGCATGGCCGCGATGACGGGATTGCGAGCCGACGAACTCGCATCACTCACGCCGGCATCGTTCGACCTCAAGGCCGATCCGCCAACCGTCACGATTGCCGCCGGCTACAGCAAACACCGCCGGGAGGATGTCCTGCCGCTACATCTCGACTTGGCCGCACGATTGCGCCAGTGGCTCACAGAACGCGAGCGGTCACAAGACGACCAACGAGCCATCTTGTCGTTGAATCGTGCGGCAGACGCGAAGCGAGAGCGTCTGTTTCCGGGAACGTGGCCGGGCAAAGCCGCCGAGATGTTGCGCATCGACCTGGACGCGGCCGAGATTGCCTACGAGACCGACGCCGGCTTTGCCGACTTCCATTCGCTCCGTCACACGTTCATCAGCAACCTCGTGACCGCCGGAGTTCATCCCAAGGTTGCTCAGCAGCTCGCGCGGCATTCGACCATCACGTTGACGATGGACCGTTACGCTCACTTGGGGCTGATCGACATGACCGCTGGCCTGTCGTCACTCCCGAACATCACCCCAAGCGATGCGAACGAATGCCGAGCGACAGGCACAACGGATGACGCGGCGGATTTTGGTTGCACAAATGGTTGCACACGCCCTGCCGAAATCACCCGTTTTCAACCGAAATCACCTGTCTTGTTGGCCACTCAGACGACTTCGGGCCGAGAAACGAAAAAACCTCACTTCCCAGCGGGAAATGAGGCTTTTCGTGAGACCGAAGACTCAGAGGCGTCGGTGGGAGTTGAACCCACGCGTGACGGATTTGCAATCCGTTGCCTTAGCCACTTGGCTACGACGCCTGAATGAGGGGCGGAATCTAGTTGTGGCTGAAAAGTGGGTCAAGGTGGCTCCGCAGACAGGGGAAACGCATTGCAAATTGCAAAATGAGAAATGCAAATTGCAAAATGACGGGCAGCGGTGGACAGTCTCCGTTCATGGAATTTGATCCCCGTTGGAAGGTTTGTTTCATGCCGCGTGATTTCAATAGCGAGAGTTTGTCGCACGATCCGATTCACGGTTACATCCCGTTCGTTTCCAAGGATGGGATTCCGGCTGGAGAAGTCTCGGAGCAAGAACTGATCGATCATCCGTGGGTACAACGGATGCGGCAGATTCATCAATTGCAGACGGCGTGGTGGGTGTTTCCGTCGGCGGAGCACATGCGGTTTCAGCACATCCTGGGAGCGATGCACCTCGCTTCGGTGTGCATCGAGCGTTGGTATGAGTCGCTGGTGGCCTCGTGCGCGAATGTGCCTTCGCGAGCTTGTGTCGAAAGTCTTGTTCGGTTGGCTGCGCTGCTGCACGATGTCGGGCATGGGCCGTTCGGACATTTCTTCGATGACCACTACCTCGGCCAGTTTGGTGTCACGCACGAGGACATCGGCTCGGCAGTGATTCAACAAGAATTGGGAGACTTGATTCGCCGAGTACGCCGGAATCCGAACGGCAAGTTGGGACCGCTGGAGGAACTTGATCCCAGCCAAGTCGCGTGGCTGATCCGTCGTCCGACGGGTAAGCCGGAACTCGAGCAGGGACATCCCGTGTGGTTGCGGCGATTGAGGTCGCTCTTCAGCGGCATCTACACCGTCGACAACATGGACTTCGTGCTCCGCGACGCCTACATGTCGGGGTACAACACGAAAGCGTTCGACCTGTCGCGGATTCTGCACTACAGCTTTTTTTCTTCCGAGGGGCTGACGATTCACGCACGCGGGCTGCCGACGCTGGTCAACTTCATTGAGACGCGGGCGAATCTGTTTCGGACGATCTATTTTCATCGGACCGTGCGCGCGATTGATCTGGCTTTGGAAGAGATGTTCGGTCCGACGATGCTGCGGTTGTTCGGCGGCCCGGACGGGCAGCCGATGAATCCGCTGGAACATTTGGACGAATACCGACGCTTGACCGAATCGACGTTCCTGGTCGATGTGCAGCGCTGGTCGCGGAGTTCCGACCCGGAGTTGAAATCGCTCGGCGAGCAGTGGGACGCGCTGCTGACTCGGAACGTGACCTGGAAGATGGCCGTCGAACGGACCTTCAATTTTCACGCCGGTCAGGCGGAACGGACTTCGATCTTCTCCGAGCCGGACTTGGTCGAGAAACGCATTCGCGCGATCTTGCCGGCGGACTTGAGGGAAATGGAACTAAAGATCGACGTGGCTCGGCATTATCACCGACCGAGCGGCCGGCTTCCCGCGGGCGGTCAGAATTTCCTGCTCGACTCGGTCGGCGGAACGCCGCGTGAATTGCACGACGACGAGTTGTTTCAGGCGTTGCCGACCAGCTTCTCGATCTTTCGGGTTTACTCGAAGGATCATCGCCACGACGCGGCTTTGCATGCGGCCGTGAACGCGGTCTTGGGGGCGGTGGCGGACTCGAAGACGAATATGTGATTCACGTAGCCCGACTCTCCGAGTCGGGTCTCTGGCCGAAGACCTCCCGACTCGGAGAGTCGGGTTACGAAACTGCTGGCGAACTTTGCGGGCTGTGTCCGTCGTGCGGCCCAAGCATGTCGCAGCGGTCGTTGCAGTCGTGTCGGTGGATCGCGCTGGACTGGCCATCGGGGTCGTGCCAGCCGATATCCAGCGTCATGCTCGACCTGGATTTCGTAGTGTTGGATGCTCATCCCGAATGGCGGCAAGTGCTGCTGGCCTACGGCGAAGGCGTTGATGTCGCGACGACTGCCGATGCCGAGACCGCCGAATTCTTAGCTCGCGGTTTTCGGCCTCGCGTTCGAGAAGTGGATGGTGTGCCGGCCGACCAGATGGCTCGCGTGCATGGCAAGCTGATCGCTCACGGACTGCTGCAAGTGGAGATTGCCGGTCGCACGGGCGGGATGCTGTATCAATTGACGACTGCCGGTCGCCGCGCGTGTTTGCAGGTCGCCGAAGACTTCGCGGAAGAGTCGCTGGAACCCGCATTGGCCTAAACGGTTCTCCGCCAGGCGAGTCATCCGTGCCACAGAAATTAGCCGCGCGGCGCTAGCCCCGGTTACACGCAATACCGTTCGGTTAGTTGAAAGTCACAGCCTCGTGATAACTTGTGATTGGTCCATCACCAAGTATCAAGGAGGCTGTGACGATGAGAGAGCATGGAAGCTCGACGTTGTC
>CAMDDX010000444.1 GCA_945893075.1 Planctomyces sp. SH-PL62
GTGAAGTGTCCGGCTTGCGGGTCGAGGATTTGTTGAGCGAGGATCGCTTGAGCTTGAGCGGGGATCGTCCCGTGATCGACAGGACGATTGGGCCAGAGGCCCAGTCCAACGTAGGACTGGCACTCTTGCCCGTCCTTGGCGTTCGGCAAAGAGTCGGGCAAGAGTGCCCGACCTACGGAAAGCAGTCGAACGCCGAACAAATCCGTTGGCTGGTCGATCAAGGGCGAGGCGCGCCAGCCTTTCGGGCTGGCGGGCGCGTCGGCAGGGAGAAGTGTCTCCGTGGCCGAAAAGTCGGGATGTTTCAATGAGCCTTCGCGGAATGGCGGAACTCGAACAATGTCTCCCGTCGAAGTCATACGTTGCATCGTCGCCGGCTCGTCGCCCAGCAGTTTGAAGAGTGGTTCGGCGTCGGTAATGCTCAGCTCGCGGCCGACACGATCTCGAAACGTCCCCAGCGTGTTGATGCCGACGAGATGAAAGATCGTCGCGGCGAGATGTCCGGCGCTGACTGGATCGGTCGCGGGATATCCCCCTTGCTTGTCGCTGCTGCCGTAGACTTGGCCCCCCGCGATGCCGGCTCCGGCGAGCACCGCGTTCATCACCGGCCCCCAATGATCGCGCCCGGCATTCGCATTGATGCGCGGCGTGCGGCCGAACTCGCCAACGGCGACGACCAGCGTTTCGTCGAGCAAGCCACGCTCCTGCAAGTCGTCCAGCAGCGCGGCGAATGTGACATCGAACTGCGGCGCGAGCACATCCTCCATGCGATCGGCGTTGCGAGCGTGCGTGTCCCACAGTGGGTTATCGACACCTCGGTCGCCGGGGATGCGCGGCCAGTTGACGGTGACGAAACGGACGCCCGCTTCAATCAGCCGTCGGCCGAGCAACACGCATTGTCCCCACGGGTATCTTCCGTAACGGTCGCGCACCGAGTCCGGTTCCTCGTGCAGATTGAAGGCTTGCCGAGCGCCGCCCGACGTGAGCAACTCGAGCGCTTGCTGCGTGATTCTGTCATGCACTTGGACGGCGGGGCTGCGCGGTGAGCCCTCGAAGCTGCGGCCGAGCGCATCGAGCAACGTCACACGCTGTTTCATCTGCTCGCCGGAAACTCGCGGCGAGTACATGCCACCGAGTTGAAAGCTTTTCGCATTGTCGGCCGGCTTGCACTCGATGAATTCGGGACTCCACTGCGGGCCGAGGATGCCGCCGAACTGGCCCGACTCGATGTTGCCGCCGTTGCCGATGAACAACTCCGGCAGCGTAACGGCCGAGAGCGACGGTAAGCGCTCGCTCGGCCGCAGCAGCTTCACGATCGACGCGACGTTCGGCCAATCGGTCGGCAGAGCATTCTCACCGTCGCCGCTGGGAAGCTGCCGGCCGGTCAGCACCCAATAGCCGCTGCCGCCGTGAATGTTGTTGTTCGTAAACATCGACCGAATGACCGCCAGCCGATGCGCTCGCAGCGCGGTGCGCGGCAGCAACTCGCAGAAATTGATTCCCGGAACCGACGTGCTGATCGGATTGAACGGCCCGCGAATCTCGGCCGGAGCATCCGGTTTTGGATCAAACGTCTCATGCTGAGGAGGACCACCAGACAAAAACAGCATCAAAACGGACTTGGCTTTGCCGAACATCCGGCTCTCGACCGGTGTCTGAGAACGTGCTCGTTCTTGAGCGTGCAGCCATGCGGGCAGACTCGCAGTCAGCCCCGCCATACTACCAATGGTGAGAACCTCTCGCCGCCGCATTGCTCGCTCTCCAACTGCCACCCTCGGCGTTACCCGCTTCACGGACTGTTGAGTCACACACGGATCAGCGGCATGATGCCACGAACCCGCCTCATTTCACAACAACGAACCTCCGAGGTGAAGCCGGGGTCAATGGCGTTGAAGGGATTGCATGTCGGAATTGAAGTCGGAAGTCGAACGGTTGCGGGCCGAGCTTTGGCGGCACAATCGGCTGTATTACGTCGAGGCCCAGCCGGAGATTTCGGATCTCGAATACGACCGGCTGCTCAAGCGGTTGGAGCAGATCGAGCGGGAGCATCCGGAACTCGACGCGCCGGACAGTCCGACGCACAAGGTCGGCGGCGAGCCAATCGAGGGCTTCACGCAGGTTGAGCATCGCGTGCCGATGCTGTCGATTGAGAACGTCTATGAAGAAGAAGGCGTCCGCAAGTTCGACGCCGATGTTCGCAAGGCGCTGGGCGAGGGAGTTCAGCCGGCATACACGATTGAGTTCAAGATCGACGGCGTCTCGCTGGCGTTGATCTACGAACACGGCGTGCTGACGACAGCGGTAACTCGCGGCGACGGCCGGCGCGGAGATGATGTCACGGCCAACGCACGGACCATGCGCGGAGTGCCGCTGCGGCTCAGCGGCGACGACATCCCGCCGGTGATCGAGATTCGCGGGGAGGCGTACATCGCGAACTCGGATTTCGCGCACCTCCGCGCGGAACAGATCGCCGCGGGAGCCGAGCCGTTCGCGAATCCTCGCAACGCTTGCGCGGGAGCGTTGAAGCTGCTTGATCCGAAGCTGAGCGCGGCGCGGAAGCTGCGGTTCTTCGCGCACAGCGTCGGGTACAGCGAGGGGGCGGCACATCAAACTCATGGCGAATTCTTGCAGGCGGTGCGGCGATACGGCGTGCCGACGACGCCGCGCGTCGCGACCTTGCCGAACATGGACGCGACGCTGGAATACGCTCACCAATTGATGGACGACTTGCATGCGTTGGACTTCGAGGTGGATGGCCTCGTCATCAAAGTCGATTCACTGGAACAGCGCGAGCAACTCGGCCGGACCAGCAAAGCTCCGAAGTGGGTCATCGCCTACAAGTGGGAAAAGTACGAAGCCACGACTCGTCTGGAAGAGATCGAAGTCCAAGTCGGCAAGACGGGAGCATTGACTCCGGTGGCGCATCTCACGCCGGTCGAGATCGCCGGTTCGACCGTCTCGCGCGCGAGCCTGCACAACCGCGACGAGATCGAACGACTCGGCCTGCGGATCGGCGATTGGGTCGTTGTCGAGAAGGCCGGAAAAATCATCCCGCATGTCGTGCGCGTCGAAGAGCATCGCCGCGACGGCAGCGAGCAACCGTTTGCGTTTCCGACTCACTGCCCGGTCTGCGGGACGGAGGCGGTGCAAGACGAAGGGGGAGTTCGCATCCGCTGCCCAAGTCCAGAATGCCCCGCACAACTGCGTGAGTGGCTGCGGTTCTTCGCCTCGCGCGGGGCAATGGACATCGAAGGACTCGGCAGCAAACTGGTCGAGCAACTGACCGAGAGCGGGCTCGTCAAATCGCTTCCGGACGTCTATCGGCTCTGCGATCGGCGCGACGAACTGCTGGCTCTCGAACGCATGGGGGAGAAGTCGGCGGACGGTTTATTGAAGGGGATCGAAGACTCGAAGTCCCGTTCGCTGTGGCGGCTGCTGGTCGGGTTGAACATTCGGCATGTCGGCACACGGACGGCTCAGATTCTGGCGGATCGATTCGGAACGCTCGACGAGATCATGAAGCAGAGCGAGGAACAACTCGCGACGGTCGATGAGGTCGGCGACGTTATCGCGAAGTCGATCCACGATGAACTCGCCTCCGAGTCCGGCCGCCAATTGATTGAGGAACTGCGCGGCTTCGGCCTGAACTTCGGAGAGCCGATCCCCGAACGCCCGGCTGATGCGGAAGCGCGAAAGCTCGAAGGACTGACGATCGTCGTCACCGGCACGCTCACAACATTCTCGCGCGACCAAATCAAAGAACTGATTCATCAACACGGCGGCAAACCCTCAGACAGCGTCTCGAAGAAGACGTCGTTTGTCGTCGCGGGCGAGAACGCCGGCAGCAAGCTAGCCAAGGCTCAGCAACTGGGCGTGCCGGTGCTGACCGAGTCGGAATTTGAGGAGCGGCTCGCTTGTCGTGCCCCCATTGATGGAGGCGTGGAAGTCCCGCAGATTCAATAATCCGCATCACAAAAAAACTCCGCGCTCATACAGCCTCTGTGGTGTCAATTTTTGGGGAACCACGGAGGCAGGATGAGCGCAGAGTTTTTCTGGAAACCGGATAAGACGCGGACCCGATCAATCGGGTCACTACGAGCGCGGGCGGATTCACCACATCCCTTTGCTC
>CAMDDX010000445.1 GCA_945893075.1 Planctomyces sp. SH-PL62
GGGTCTACGATTTTTCGGATTTGGCCGGGCGAACGCTCTGTTCGTTGATCACGCTCTGTTCCGGCCAAATCCGAAAAATCGTAGACCCGACCCCGCGTTCACAACGGAGCCATCGCCAGGGTCTTTTGCCACACCGTACCTGTGTCCGATAACCTGCCGCTGCGATTCGATTCCGACTTTCGACTGCTGGTGATGGCTGCTGTGGATACAACGTCTTCCAATTCTGAGGCACCTCTCGCAAGTTCGCCTTGTTTGCAAGGCGAACGGTTGAGCTTCACTGGCACACTCGCGTCGATGACGCACCGGCAGGCGATGGACTTGGCCGAGCAACAAGGGGCCGCGACGACTCACAGCGTCAGCAAGCAGACGACGATGCTGGTCGTCGGCGAAGAGGGGTGGCCGTTGGAGCGGGATGGAACTCCGTCGGTCAAGCTGCGTGAAGTCACCGAGTGGCGGCAGCAAGGTCTCGACATCAAGGTGCTGCCGGAATCCGAATGGCTGCACCTGCTGGGACTCGAAGAGCGTCGCCGCGATGTGCATCGGTTGCTCACCCCCGCGATGCTCAGTCAGTCGCTGGAGGTTTCAGTCGGATTGATTCGCCATTGGGAGCGGATCGGGCTGATCAAGCCCGTGAAGAAAGTCTATCGGCTGCCGTACTTCGATTTTCAAGAAGTCGCCTGCGTGCGCCGCCTGTCCGAGTTGCTGCAAGCTGGCGTCTCGAAGCATGAACTCGAAGGCAGCTTGACCCACTTGCAGGCGATGCTGCCGGGAACCGAACACTCGCTCGCGCAACTGACGCTGCTGGCTCGCGATCATCACATCGTCATTCGCGATGAGGCGGGCTTGATCGAACCGATCTCGCAGCAGCGGCTGTTTGATTTTGATGGCGACACCGTGGACGAGTCGTTGGCGGCCAGCGAGACGATTCCGTTACTCCACGAGCCTGTCGCCACTTCTTCTGTTCGCCCAAAGACCGCGGCGGAATGGCTCGAACGTGGCAGCCACCTCCTCGAAGAAGATCGACTCGCCGATGCCGTCGAAGCCTTCCGCTGTGCGCTGATGTCCGATCCGTCGAATCCCGAAACGCATCTGCATCTCGCCGAGGCGTTGTATCGCACCGGCAACTTGACTGGCGCATTCGAGCGATTTCACGTCGCCGTCGAATTGGATCAGCAATACCTCGAAGCCTGGACGCAGATCGGCTGCGTCGCGGCCGAGTTGGGCCAAACGCAATCCGCTCTGGAGGCGTTCGACATCGCGCTGCAATCTCATGCCGATTACCCGGACGCTCACTTCCACAAAGCCGAATTGCTGCACCATCTGAATCGGACCACCGAAGCAATCCCGCATTGGCAAGCGTACTTGGCTCAAGACCAACGCGGCCCGTGGGCCGAGGTCGCTCGACAGCGACTCGATGCTGTGGTTCGCTAGAAACCGGTCCGATTGCTTTGCCGTCACTCGCTCACCAAGATTCGAGACCCGAACGGAGCCGGATCTCTTCAAGGAATTTCAAATGCCAACTCTGTGGCCAGACTCGGATGTCAGCCCTGACGAATTGCTGCAAGTCGCGATCGACTCGGCGCGCGAGGGGGGAGCGATCCTCAAGGATTGGGCCGGGCGATTCACCATCACGGAAAAGAGCCGAGCCAATCTCGTGACGGAGGCGGACTTCGCTTCCCAACACGCGATTCACGCACGGATTCATGGCCGTTTTCCGACTCACAATTTCCTCGGCGAGGAAGGTCTCGCGGAAACGAACAGCGACTCGCCGTGGAGGTGGGTCATCGATCCGTTGGATGGCACGTCGAATTACGTGCATGGCTTCCCGTACTACGCGGTCAACATCGCGGCGGAGTACGGCAAGGAGTTGATGATCGCCGTGACCTATGATCCGAACCGCGACGAGTTGTTCACGGCAGTCAAAGGCCGTGGAGCGTTCGTCAACGGGCAGCCGATCCGGCCGACACGAGTGACGGCTTTGCAGGACGCAATGGTCGTGGCGAGTTTGCCGGTCGCATGTCGTCCGGAGCATTATGCCGTCAAGCAATTGCTCAACGTGATGCCGCATGTGCAGACCGTGCAGCGCACCGGATCAGCGGCTCTCAACTTAGCGTATGTCGCGGCCGGTCGGATGGATGCGTTTTGGTCGGGCAGCTTGAAACCGTGGGACATGGCCGCCGGCATCTTGTTGGTTCAAGAGGCGGGCGGACGAGTCACGCGCATGAAGGGCGAGCCGATCGACATTGAAATCCCTGACTTGCTCAGCAGTAACGGCTCGCCGATTCACGATGCCTTGCAACAGTTGTTGTGATCACGCGGACGGCGCAAGGTGCGAAACCCGCAGCGGAACCGGAAGCTCCTGTCGAGCCTTCCGGCTGCGAAGTATATTGCGTGCGGAACAATTGCAGCGCTAGACCCTGGAGTGCGGTGGCTCGACACCGCCCTCCATTCATTTGAAATAGCGACACTCGAAGTCCCTAAACCGTCGCCACGACACCTGGCTGAGCGACAGCCGCTTTCTGGGCGATCAATGTCTTCATTCCAATTGAATGGAGGGCGGTGTCGAGCCACCGCACTCCAGGGTCAAACGATGCTCGGCCTGTTCGCACAACATGTTCGTCGGAGCCTGTGCCGGATGGCGGTTGGGCTGAGCGTGTTGTTCGTGGCATCATCAGGATTCGCTCAGAACACGAACAATCCTCCGACCAGCGAATCGCCCGCGTCGAAGCCGCAGCCTGCCAACACTCCCGCGCGGGGATTGAAGGCCGGAATGGACGACGTCTTCGAGGTACTCGGGAAAGACGGACAGATTCTTTTGCTACCGCATTGGAGAACGCTGGAAAAATTTGAGCAGTGGCTGAAGTCGCAAGAAGCCGGCAACGGTCCGCTGGCTCCGGCCGTCAGCGTCAGCAGCGTGTCGTTCGAAGGGACGGCCGAGACGAATGAAGATTCCATCACGCTCGACGCGACTCTGATCATCTCGGTCAATCGTGACGATGGCGACGTGCTTGTGCCGTTGGGACTCAACGAGGCGACGCTTTTGAAGAAGGTCGAGCATGCCGGTCCTGGCGAAGTGGAGTTTCACAAGTTTGACCCTGAGTTGGGCTATCGCTGCTGGCTGCGCGGCAAAGGCGAACATAAGTTGAAAATGACGCTCGCCGTGCGGCTGCGGCCGCAAGGAACCGCGCGGAGGTTGATGCTGCGATTGCCGGAGACTCCTGTCAGTACCATCAAACTGATCGTGCCGCTGCCGAAAGTCTCCGCGAAGGGATTAGAGCGCGGAAACGTGAAAACAAAATCGCTGGAGAACGGTCGCTCGGAGATCCAAGCGGCTGGGCCACCGGGCAGTTTGCTGGATCTCAGTTGGCAACCGGTCAGCGATGTTTCCGAAGTGAAGCCCGAACTGCAGGCGCTGACGTTCATCGCCGCCGACTTGCGTGCAGAATCGTTTGTGCTGGAAGCCACTCAGCAAGTGCGTTCGATCCAAGGCACTTTCGACAAGATCACCGTGCGGTTGCCGGCGGAGTTCGAGTTGCTCGATGTCTCCGGCAAAGACGTGAAAGAGTACGCCGCCATCGCGGGTTCGCCGGCGCGAGTGCTCGTCACCTTGACCGGTCCGATGTCTGGGCCCGTCGAATTGAAGTGGGTCTTGTCGGCGAAAGTCGCGGCCGACGCGGCGCGGCTGCCGACCATCGAAGGCTTTGAGGTCGAAGATGCTCGGCAACAGAAGGGTGCTCGGCAACAGAAGGGACATGTCGCGGTCATCGCCTGGGAGGGAGTCAATCTTCGCAAGCGTGACGGCGAGGACCGCTTCGTGGATCTCGACAAATTGGACGCCTTGCGAGACATGCCCGGCTTTCATCCGCCGACCAGCGGCAATGGGAACACGACGGTCTATCGTTTCTTGAAGCAGCCGTTCCGCCTGGTGCTCGATGTGCAGAAGATCGACCCCTACTTCTCGGCGGAGCAATCGCATCTGGTGCGGATGACGACGAGTCGAGCCGATTTGGAAACGACGCTCAGCGTTCGCGTCTTTCGCGGATCGCTGCTGGATCTGGCGTTGCCGTGGCCGGGGTTCAAAGCGGAAGGCTGGGACGC
>CAMDDX010000446.1 GCA_945893075.1 Planctomyces sp. SH-PL62
ACCTCGACCTCCTCCAATTCGAAATCGCCGCTTGGTCAGAAAAAACCAACACCAAACAACGCGGCGTCGACTGGCACTTCCAACTCAAAGACGCCCGCATCAAACTCAAAAAACTCTACCCCAAAATCAAGACCTGACAGGGCACTAGCGCCGCGCGGCTAATTTCTGCGATCCGTATGAGCGTGCGATTGACGTGTCGTGAAGTTGTGGTTCTGCGTTGAGAATTACTCCGCCAACAGACGGCGTAACGATGACCAGTTCGGGCGATCTAGTTTCCACTTGATGGCCGCTTGATTGACCTCCGCCAGCGACATCGCCGCCAGGGGGGCCGGTCCGTTGTCACCGCCACCGCCGCCCCGAAAGTTGCGGAAGCTGTTGAACGAGTAGACGCCGGGGTAGCTGTGACAGGCGAAACAAACCCCCGTGACGGATTCCTGCCGCGCCAGAGGAAATGTTTCGCTCGATCTGAGGGAGTCGTCGAACGGATCGCGGAATTTGTTTCCGAATCCAGTTTTGAAATCCAGTTGGGTTGGATAGGCCGCGTGCAGTCCGCCGGCTTGCCCGGCGAACAGTCTTGAGCGACGCAAACGGAACTCGAACGAGGATTGCCATGAGCGGACATTGTTGCCGCCCCCCTTCAGTGACTGCGGCGTCAACTCCGGAACCTCGCGATAGACTCGCAGTTGGATGCTTTCTGTCAGCGCGGTCGGCGTGAGTGTGTGCGGAGCGGCGATCAACAGTGCGCGGCGGACGAGCGCGACTTCGGTCCCTTTCGGGAATTGCGGCAGTTTTGGCAACGTGGTGTTTGCGACGTTTTGATCCCTCGGTTCGTCACGCAATCGTTGCAGATAATCCAGCGTCGCGGCGCGTCCATCCGGCAGACGCAGGAAGACGAGGAACGTCGAGTTCGTGAACGAGTTGCCGTTGTCATCGCGAAGATGCAGGCGTGCGACGATCCCTCCGTCGGAGCGACCGACACAGACCCACGGGCCGTCGGCCGCAAACAGTTCCGGGGGAAGATAAGCCTGATCCGGCTTCGTGGGATCGTAGCTCTTCGCGAACTCACCCGAAGCGACGGCTGCCGCAAAGTTGTCCGGCAGTCGCTCGATCTGATCCGGACTGAGAGCCAAACGGCCGATGACTGCCGCCAACGGTCTTCGAAGCTGGTGACGTGACGCGCTGACCTTTTGCGGTGTCAGTTCCGGAGGCTGAAAATTACTGTGCTCTCCTTCGAGCCAGTTGAACACCAGCCACAGGTCGCGCTGCAAGACCGCTCGCTTGAGAGGGTCTTCGATCAGTGTCTCTCCCTTCTGCTTCAGGAACTCCTCCAGCAGAGCGAGCACTCGATCGCGAAACCGATCTTCCAGCAAGTGCTTCGTGCCTGGCCACAACAGAGGCTCAATGCGATCCGGACGATAGGTCTTGCCATCAGGCCCGACGCGGTCGAACAGCGCTGCATGCAGCCGGTTCCATAAGTGCTGGGGATCGGCGTGATAAACCGAACTGCCCGCTGTGGCGTTATCAGCCGCAGTTGCGAGTCTCACCGATCCGAAGAAACAGACACACGCCCCAACCGCCACGAGGCAAACTGCAAACGACCGGACTCTGAGTAATTGAAACATCGAAGTCCTCCGACACAGATTCCGTTTCACACGTTGCCGAACAATTCACCCAGCCGCTCGCGGCCTTTGAAATTTGATTGGTGTTAGTTCGCGGCGAAGGCTCGTTGCAGGGTGGAGTGGCTGCGGGAGCGGACGGCTTGGAAGGCTTGGACGGTGGCCCAGCCGTCGCTGGTGTGCAGCGCGGTCAGCAGCTTGTCGCGCGGCGGCGATGATTCAGTTTGGACGACGTGTTGAGGCGGGGTCGGGTCTACGATTTTTCGGAATTGGCCGACGGACTGCTTTGAAGTGGACGACGTCTGTGCCGGCCAATTCCGAAAAATCGTAGACCCGACCCCTGGAGCTTCGCGCGGCAGGTCGAGGAACTCTCGGTCGTGACGCAGAGTCCAGGCGGAGTTCCGTTGCTGTGGAGACGAAAGAGTATCCAGCGACGCAAGGTCGATGGGTGAGGCAGAGGTCGGCAACGAGATGTTCGCGAGTGGCGACAATACGAACGACGCCAACAGGCAGACGCTCAGGAACGAAGCGGCTTGGCGAGCTTGCGCCCAGCGGCGGGCTTGTCGATAGGCGGACGTCGCGGCGTTCAGGACGCGCGCACGCAGGCGGTTCGACAGTGTTGGCAGCGTGTTCGCGCCGCGCAGCAGTTCGGTGTCGGCGGTGAAGTCGGTGGGATCGAAGGAGTGCTCAGCCATGTTGCACCTCCTCGGCCAGCGGCTGCAATGTGCGTGAAAGTTTTTCGAGGGCATAGCGGTATCGGCTGGCGGCGGTGTTCGGGGATTCGCCCAGGACTTCGGCGATCTCGGCGAAGGTCAGCTCTTCCCAGATTTTCAGGACCACCACTTCGGCTTGATCGGGAGGGAGGCGTTTGACGGCCGTTTGAATTTGCTCGCGCCAATCGTCGTCGGGCAACGTCCAGAAGCGCGGACGCGAGACCCACGTTCGCAACATCTCGACCACGCGCGAGCGGCTGCGGCGCGACTCGCCCAGCTTGAGCGTTTCGTTGCGGACCATCTTCACGAAGTAGGCCCACGGCTGTTCCGCCTGTGCGAGCCGTTCGGGATGCTGGGCCAGCTTGATCATCGCGACTTGCAGCGCGTCTTCGGCATCTTCACGACGCCCGGAGATCGTTTCGGCGTATCGCACCAGCCGAGCGGCGGTGAGGTCGAAGAGTTGTCCAAGCGCGGCGACATCTCCCTCGGCCAGTTGTGCGCACAACTGCGAGACTCGCATCGCCAGCGATTCGGAGTGATCGGGCATCGTTGGTTGCCGTAGCCGCGTTCGCCAGAACGCGGGATTTCACGCACGCCCCGCACTCTGGCGAGTGCGGCTACGAAGAGATCCGGGAGGTCGTGGATTTTGTCTAACTCAGCCCCTAAATTCCCGCCCGAAATTGGTCTGATCCCGAAAGATTCTCCGACCCGATCGACTGCCTCATGCCCGAAACCGCTGAAAACGCTGCTCCCGCGATGGATCGTCAAGCACTGCTCCAAGAACTGAAATGGAAGAAATTCCCGGTGCTCGACGACGGTTTCGTGTGCCTTGTCGACGTGATGGGAGACGACAGCTCGATCGTGCAGGCCGCTCGCGTCAGCTACGGCGAGGGGACGAAAAAAGCCTCCGACGACCGGACGCTCATCCGCTATTTGCTGCGGCATCGGCATACGACGCCGTTCGAGATGGTCGAACTCAAATTCCTCGTCCGCGTCCCGATGGACTGCTGGCGGCAATGGATTCGGCATCGGACGGCCAACGTCAACGAGTACAGCACGCGGTACTCGATCGCGATTGATTCGATGCAAACGACACCTGCCGACCAGTGGCGGACGCAGTCGCAGACGAACCGACAAGGAAGCGAAGAGATGCTGCCGGCGGATGTCGGCGAGAAGCTCAGTGCTGCGGAGCGCACATTTCAAGAACAGACACGTCGCATGTATCAGGAGCGGCTCGATCTGGGGGTCGCACGCGAGCAGGCTCGCAAGGACTTACCGCTCTCGACCTACACCGAGGCTTATTGGAAAGTCGATCTGCACAACCTGCTGCATTTCCTCGCGCTGCGGATGGACTCGCACG
Organism: Planctomyces sp. SH-PL62; assembly: GCA_945893075.1. Taxonomy (GTDB): domain Bacteria; phylum Planctomycetota; class Planctomycetia; order Planctomycetales; family Planctomycetaceae; genus SXKJ01. Next base: position 3,690 of record CAMDDX010000446.1, read on the forward strand.
CGCAGCTTGAGATTCGCGAGTACTCGGCTGCGATCGGCCGGAAGATCGTGCAGCCGCTGCTACCGCTGGTCTGGGAAGCGTTCGAGGACTATCGGTTGAATGCCTCCGGGCTGTCTCGGCTGGAGATCGGTTGCATCCAGCGATTGATGCAGCACGCCTCCGCGAATGGCCGTGTGCCGCCGCTGCCAGTCGCAGATTTCCTCAGCGTGCAAGACCCGACGTGGCGTGAGCTGACTCGCAGCCGTGAGCGCGATGAATGCCTCGCAAAGCTGCAAGAGTTGGGCATCGTGTCATCGCCTTCAACGTAGCCATCACGCTCCGTGTGATGAGCGGAGCGTTCCAACGACTTGGACTTGCTGAGAACCCGAAGCTTGTGAAGCGTTCGGCTCGTCACGCGGG
>CAMDDX010000447.1 GCA_945893075.1 Planctomyces sp. SH-PL62
CGGACGCGGCTCGCAAAAAACGGCTGCGTCGATCGAGGGCGGAAAGTACCGGGCCACGCGGACACTCGCAAGCATTCCAACGTCAGAACCACTCGTTGATCGAGACTTATCCGCATTCCGGAAATTAGCCGCGCGGCTAATTTCTGCGATCCGTAATTTACCTCGGTTGCGGCCGGAGTCTTGCTCAAACGCGCATCGAACAACGCCTGAGTTGCTGGCATCTGCCGACCGCCGACAGAATGCGAGCTGACTGAAGCTCAATCATTTCTCCGGCCAAAGGTTGGATTCGTGATTGTTTGCGAATCAGTTCGCCAAATGGCACGCGGCGTGCGATTGCGGATTGCACTCGCCTCACGCAACGGTGCCCACCTCTCACCACCAAACTTCTTCACCATGCAGAGCCAAACACTCACCATTCTCTTAGCCGGCGGTATTGGGTCGCGGCTGAATCCACTCACTGCCGAGCGGGCCAAGCCAGGAGTGCCTTACGGCGGCAAGTATCGGATCATCGACTTCACGCTCAGCAATTGTCTGCACTCGGGGCTGCGCCGCGTGCTGGTGCTGACTCAGTACAAATCGCATTCGTTGCAGAAGCATCTGCGCGATGGCTGGTCGATCTTTAATCCGGAGTTGCATGAATACATCACTCCGGTGCCGCCGCAGATGCGAACCGGCGACTCGTGGTATTCCGGAACGGCTGACGCGATCTATCAGAATCTGTACCTGTTGGAGCGCAGCGGGGCCGAGTACGCGCTGATTCTGTCCGGCGACCACATCTACCGCATGGACTATCAGGGGATGCTGGAGTTTCATCGCGAATCCGGGGCCGACTGCACCGTTGCGTGCATGGACGTGCCACTGGAGGAGGCTCGGTCGTTCGGCGTCATGGCGATCGACGAAGCGAGCCGGATCATCGACTTTCAGGAAAAGCCGGCGTCACCGCGACCGATGCCCAAAGACCCTCAAAGTGCCTGCGCGTCGATGGGGATCTATGTCTTTTCGCTGCCGTTGCTGTGCGATCTGTTGAATCGCGACCACGGCAACGAAATCTCGTCGCATGATTTCGGCAAAGACATCTTGCCGAAGCTGATTCATTCGCACGACGTCTACGCCTACAGCTTCGGCGGCCAGCGTGGCCGAGTTTCTTGCGACCGTTACTGGCGCGACGTCGGCACGATCGACGCCTATTTTCAATCGAACATGGACCTGCTGGAGCCGAAGCCCCCCATCGACCTGTATCAACCGAACTGGCCGATCCGCACCTACGAGCCGCAGGTTCCGCCCGCTCGCACCGTCGCCGGTCCGTCCGGACATGCCGGCGAGTTGATCAACTCGATGCTCGCCGCGGGAGTCGTCATCGAAGGTGGCTCGGTGCGAAATTCGATTTTGTCTTCGAGCGTCAAAGTCGAAGAGTTGGCGATCGTCGAACGCTCGATCCTGTTCGATGGAGTGACGGTTGGTGTGGAGGCTCGCTTGCGAAAATGCATCGTTGACAAGAATGTCCAAATTCCGCCGGGCGAGCGGATCGGCTTCGACCGTGCGAGCGACGAAGCACGTTTCACCGTGTCGGACAACGGTGTCGTGGTGGTTCCCAAGGGATACCAGTTTCCGTTGCTCACCGAACAAGCCGATGCCGAGGTTCCCGTGGGCTTCGAGCCAAAGCCGCTTCGAGAAGCCGTCCTCAGCGGCTTCGCCGCGACTTAGGAACGTAGGACGGGCACTCTTGCCCGTCTCTCGCTCGGTGACAGGCAAGAGTGCCCGTCCTACAAACTCATGGCTTCGCCCATTCGCGCAGGCTGCTGAGGTCCGTGAAGGGATACTTCACGGCGTGATCCGACTCGAAACGATGCGCCGTCATCCACGCGAATGTCGCTTGCTCCGCGCTGGACGGATCGGGGTCGGGAAGTGGCTGGCCGTCCGCTTCGGCGTAGATCGTGCGGACAACCGGAACGCGAGCCGCAGCCTTCGGGACGAGGTCGTAATCGGTGCCGCGTGTCTGCACGAACCAGGTGTTGTCGCGAAAGCCGCTCGCCAAACGGTGGCGTGCTGCGGTCAGCAGTTTGGCCCGTTCCGAGTCAGACAACTCTTTGTTGGAGCGAATCGCCTGCGACAGCTTCTGAGTTTCGGAGACATCGAAGCTGACCCAACCATACGGCGGCAGAAACGCTTCCAGTTTGCAGTGCGATGGCGAACTCTTCGGAAACGTGTTGAGTCCATAGGTGACTCGCGTGGGGTGCCCCAGCAATCGTCCCATCGCGGCGCAGAACCCGTGATAGTCGCTGCAATGCCCGCGCAGGTTTTCGAGGGCATGGACGGAGCTGGCTTTCAACGACGCCTTGGAGTGATCGTAGGCGAAGTGACCATCGACCCACGTCAGCACGGTGTCGAAATCCTGAAGTGGTCCGCGTCGCTGCGGCACAATCTCGGCCAGAAGTTTTTCAAAGCGGGCGTCGGCCACGACCGCTTGCGATTCGCTGCGGCGATATGCGGCAAAGCTCTCCGGCCACTGCGTCACCGATTGCACACGAGTGGGGTCCAGTTGCCAACGTAGCTCCCACGTTCGGACCCGGAACTTGTGGCGGATGACTTGCGCTCCCTGCGGATTGGCGAACTCAAAGTACGCGAACCGATTGCCGAACAACGACTCGTCCGCAATCTGCGGCTTCACGGCTTCAGGGAACGCGGTCAACTCCGTCGCGAGCAACTCCTGTCCGTGATCGCTGGGCGGGATCGGCAGCCAGACACGCAACGTCTTCGTTTTGTAGGGAGCGGTCACGGTCACCAAGAGCTCGACGTCATACGTGACCGGATTCCGCCGTTCCGCCGAGTACGGCTGCCGCGGGTCGAGTTTCGGAATGTCGTCCGCTCGTAACGGCGAAGCCAAGCCGAGCGTGCAGACCAAAGCCAGGATGATTTTCACGAGAGAACTCTCCAGAAACAGACGTCAAAGCCGCACGGTCCGCAGCCGCCTCATCCAGACGATGAGCGTTTGCATCACGAATCGCAACCGTGACGCGCTACCGTTCCGGACAGACGCCGCTTATTCTGAGTTCATGAACGATTCACCTCTACGACTGATCGTGCTGGCTCGCGGCGACGTTGAGCGGATTAAACATGCCGGCGAAGAACTCGTCGAGTTCCTACGATCGCAACCTGGTATGCAGGTCGTCGCGCATATCGAATCGGAAACAATCTCGCTCGACGAGATTGAGGCGGATCTGGTGCTGGTGCTCGGCGGCGATGGTGCGATCCTCCGCGCTTGCCATCAACTCAACCGGCATCAGCGGCCGATTCTGGGAGTCAATCTCGGCCGATTGGGGTTCCTCGCCGATCTGTCGCCGGACGAATTCCGCGAGATGCTCCCGCGACTGGTGCAGCGCGAGTTTCGCGTCGTTGAACATCTGATGTTTGAATGCACTCTGCATCATGCCGACGGGTCGGTCGAAAAATATCTGGGGCTGAACGAGTCGATTATCAGCGCGGCGAGTCCCTTGCAGATGATCGAGGTCCGATTGTCGATCAACGGTGAATCGGTCACAGCCTATAGTTGCGATGGACTCATCATTAGCACGCCTGTCGGCTCGACGGCTCACAGCTTGAGTGCCGGTGGTCCGATGCTGCGACAAAACTTGCAGGCGTTCGTGATCACGCCGGTTTGCCCGCACACACTGACGAACCGCCCGCTGGTCGATGGGGCCGACGGCATTTACTCGCTCAGGCTGGCCGAGACTTCCAACGATGCGCTGTTGGTCATTGATGGCCAATACCGCTGCGAGATGCGGGTGGGTGACACCGTCGAGATTCGCCGGGCACCGGTGACGTTCAAGCTCGCGAAGCTTCCCGGTCGCAGCTACTACACGACGCTGCAACGCAAACTAGGTTGGAGCGGCCAGCCGCTTTATCCGAACCGCCGCTAAGTAGGTTGGGACTCCGCCACGGCCAGCGCGTATCAAAGTTGTTGACCTGTGAGGACTTCCGCGAGGAAGTCGTCGTTCCAGCCGGCGATTTGCATCTTGCCTCGCAAACTTTCTTTGAGCGGATGATGCTTGAGTCGCGTGATGGCAAAGCGTCGTAGCCAACTC
>CAMDDX010000448.1 GCA_945893075.1 Planctomyces sp. SH-PL62
CGACACCTCCTGGTCTGGTTTCCTGCGCTCCGGTCCGCAGTCACACGACCAGCAAACTCACGCAGACGAATTCCAGGAGAGGAATACCATACAAACAGCAATCGCGCCAGCTCGCCCACACTACCCAGCTATGCGCGCTGGCCGTGACGGGAGTCCGCGTCTTAGGCGCGATCACTCCGTTGGGTGGAGTATTGTTTCTGATCGGCTGGGCGAGCTTGGCGGTTGCCGTGGCAAGCCCTGACCGTGCGATCGCCGACCGAGTCTAGGACATCGAAAGTCACATCAGTCCCATCGGACGTATCCGTCCCATTCATTGATTCCCGCGTTCTGTTTCCCGTTCGGAGTGAGAGATGGAGTTGTGTCAGATCGTCGCGTACCACGGACCGAATCGTTGGTCGAGCGTGCCGACATTAGAAGTGCTCGTGAATTGGGAAGGCCGTCGGGCGTGGCGGTCCAGCGACGATCCACGAGTCGTCGCACGCTTGCTGTCTTGGCTACCGGCCTTGGACGATCCTCCGCAGCAAACGCCGTCGGTGGCGGGACAAGCTCATTCGCAAGTGTCGTTTCACAAGCTCGCCGAGCGCGGGTTGTCGCTGCCGGAAGTCTGGCGACGTGTGACGTGTGTGCTGGAAGCCTCAGCCGGCACGCCGCCGCAGTACAGCGGTTGTCACGCCGGCATTGACGACAACTCGTTTCGGCTGACCGTTCAGTTTGAGGAAGAAGCTCTCGGCCGAGCCTGTTTGGAGACCGCTCGAATCTGCGTGCTGGCGGCCTTGAACGATACGCCGTTCGATGCGCCGGTGGAGATTCGCAAGCTGGTCGATCTGGCCGACGACGTGCGGTTGGGGCCGAGCACGCGCGCGATCTTGCATGCAGCGGCAATGCGGAATGTGCCCTGTCGGCGACTGACGAGCGAGAGTCTCGTGCAATTGGGGGAAGGGGCGCGGCAGCATCGCATTTGGACCGCCGAAACCGACGAGACCAGTTCCATTGGCGAAGACATCGCGCAGGACAAAGAGCTGACAAAGAAGTTGCTGCGCAACGTTGGCGTACCGGTCCCACATGGTCGTGTCGCGCAGACAGCCGATGAAGCCTGCTTGGTGGCACGCGAGATTGGGTTTCCGGTCGTCCTCAAGCCACGCGATGCCAATCACGGGCGCGGTATCTCGTTCGACCTGATGACGTGCGAAGAAATTGCCGAAGCGTTCGATCTCGCGCTTCGCGAAAACAGTGAAGGAACGACCGGCGTCATTGTTGAGACGTTCGCGCGCGGACAAGCGCATCGGCTGTTGGTCGTCGGCAACCGGCTGATCGCGGCGGCTCGCGGACAGAACGACGTCGTCATCGGTGATGGCCGCAGCACTCTGGCCGAACTCATTGAGGAGGTGAATCGCGATCCGCTGCGCGGCGACAACTACACCGACTTGTTGGGCATGATCAAACTGAACGAGGTCTCGCTGGCGATGCTCAAACGCAAAGGGCTGACGCCGGACTCGGTTCCCGCCGCCGAACAAGAGGTCGTCGTGAAGGTCAACGGCGATCTGACGACCGACGTGACTGGCAAGGTTCATCCCGCCGTGGCCGAGCGTGCGGTACTCGCCGCGCAAACCATCGGTCTGAATATCGCAGGGTTGGACATCGTCGCCGAAGACATCGGTCGGCCTCTGGAAGAGCAGGGGGGGATGCTGATCGAGGTCAACGCCGGCCCCGGATTGTTGATGCACGTCGAGCCGCTTTATGGGCATCCCCAACCGGTCGGCGATGCGATCGTCGAACTGATGTTTCCCAGTGGCGCGGATGGTCGCATCCCGATCATCGGCATCGCGGGAGGAGCAGACGCCAGTCAAATCGGCCTGCTGATCGCCGGGTTGCTGCGCAAACTCGGCCGGCGAATCGGCATCACGCTGGGCTGTGAGATTTCCGTGGATGGGCAGCGACCGTATTTGCTGCGCGGCTCGGACCAGGACCGCATCCGCTCGTTGATGCTGCACCCGTGCGTCGAGGCCGCGATCTTTGAAAGCCAGCCGGACGAGGCCCGCGCCCGTGGTTTGGGGTGTGAGCGTTGTGACGTCTCGGTCCTCACGAGCAACGATCCAGCGAGTCCGTCTGTGTCCGTCGAAGATCTTCTCCAGGGAGTGTTGCCTCTCGTTCATGCCGTGCCGCCGGAAGGTGCGGCCATCGTTCCCGTGGACGCGCCCTACATCGACCAACTCCTCTCCGCCTGCCGCGGCCACATGCTGCTGTATTCGACCGTCGGAGAGACCGCTCGACTGCGCGAGCATCAAGCTCGTGGTGGCCGAGTCGCGTTTTTTCTGCACGACAGTTTGATTCTTGGGACCGGTCCGAACGCCTTCTTTCTGCCGCTGAAAGGGATCGAATCGTCCGGCCACATCGTGCGCGAGCATTGGCTCCCCGCCGTCGCCGCCGCCTGGCCCGCCGGTGTGCCGGTAGAACTGTTGCGAGAGATTCTGGCCAGCACGGGACTGAGCGATTAGGCGAGCTCGCCTGTCTTCATTCGCGGCCGTGCCTGAATCCGCGGGGTGACTCCTAATTCACCCCGCGGATTCAGACACGGCCGCGGATGAAGAGATTCGCTCGTCAAAACCTGGTGTTGTTAGACACGATGTTTTGTGGCGCGGCCACCTGGATTAGTCGATGACGCCCATTCGCTGTCCGATCTCGCGGAGCACGTCGATGTCGCTGGCCGGGCGCGACGGGCTGCTGGGGTGCGTGTGATCGCAGCTCAGCCAGCCGCGCAGTTTCAGAAATTGCGCGGCGGAGTGCTTGTACGCCGGGCTCGGCGAGCGGAACGCGAACATGCCGAGATACTGCAACTGATCGTTCAACTCATAGAAACGCGGATCGCCGGCTGACCAGTAGGCATCCCGTTTCGCGAACAAGTCCGGTGCGAACGTGCTCAGGCCGAGTAAGTAGTCGCTGCCGTACATGACCATGTCGATGGCGAAATCGTTGCCGGTGTAAACGGTGAAGTCGGGCCGCCGCTCGTCGCGCAGCCGCAGTCGCTGCCATTCCGGTTCACGCTGAAACGAAGAATGCTTCTCGCCAACGCACTGCGGGATCTCCAGCAATCCGGCGAACGTGTCGAGGTCATAGATCGCGCCGAACTTCGCCAGCAGCGGAGTCAGCTCGAACGCGAGGAACTGATCACAGCTTCGGCCAATCTCGCGATACGCCTCGATCAGTTTGTCCGGCGGCAACTCGACCAAACCAAACGATTGAAACAGGATCGGCAGTCCGCCCGCTCGCTGAATGTGTCCGATCTGGCGCTGATATCCGGCGAGATCAAATTTCGCTCCCGGTTGATCGCCCACGAACGCTCCGGCGACAAAGGCTCGGCCATCGAGAACCGCTTGCGTGCGGCGCAGCACCTCGCGATAGGTTTCGCCATCGAGCAGATGCACGAAGCCGGTATCCATATCGACGGCTGGGGTCAGTCCCGCTTCGGCAGTCCGCAACAGATGCGCGTCGAAGGCGGGCCAATCGACCGCACCCGATTCCGTGAACGGCAACAAGATCGCCGAGATTCCATGAATTTGCCGACGAGGCTTCAGCAGCGACAGCGGCGAGAGATCGGTTGAGGACAAGGCGGTTGCTCTCAGAGGTGTTTTGAAATTGTGACGCGTAAGCCGGGGTCAGGTGTTCTGATTTCTGTTTTGCTCCTGCAATCCACCCCAACCTTGGTTTGCAGACAGGCACCCGATCAACGGTTCGCTCTCCATCGCAACAGCAAAACAGAAATCAGAACACCTGACCCCTCACGCGGGCGACGTACGTTTGACGGCGGCGTAAATGAAATAGGCCGGCAGGCCCAGCAGGATCAGGATCGCCGCGACGTGCGCGGAGAATGATTCCAATCCATACGCCGTCGGCAGGAACCACACATAGAAGCCGACGAACAGCAGCGGCGTCACCGGATAGCCCAGCGTGCGATATGGGCGGTGCCATTCCGGATGCTTGTAACGCAGCACGATCACGCCGATCACCGACAGCACCAGAAACACGCTGGCCGAGAAGATCACGTAGTCGGTCAGAATGTCGAACAGTTCGCG
>CAMDDX010000449.1 GCA_945893075.1 Planctomyces sp. SH-PL62
TCGGCTCCGTTTCATTTGGGGCGGGCCTTGTGGGGGCTGGGCTATCTTTCATTCCGAGATAAATTCGCGATTGCTCGCGGACTGTTATCACTGCGGGCTGTTCAACCGCAGCACAGCGATGGAACGACGATTGGCGAATGGCTCGATCATCAGCGGCAGCCGGCGAGCGCGATTGAATACTTTTGGAACGTCGTGCTGGTCAGCGCGCTGAGCGAATCGTTGGATCGCATTTCCGTTGCCGCGGCGCGCAAGGTGTTCGTCGATGGATTTCTGACGAATCGCGATGGTTGGAAAGTTTCGCTGCCGAAGGTGCCGCTCGATGAGTTGTATTCCGGGACACTCGCGCAGTGGCTGGCGGCTCATGGCGTGGACGTGCGGTTGAAGACGGGTGTGGAACGACTCGTGATGGAGGACGGAGCCATCTCCGCCGTGGAACTGCGAAATGGCGAGCGTCTCGCAGGGCGGCAGTTCGTGCTGGCTGTGACTCAGCAGCGGGCGTTGTCGCTGTTGCCGGAGTCGATTCGGACTCTGCCGCAGCTTGCGGCGATCGAGCGGCTGGAGACAGCTCCGATTGCCAGCGTGCATTTGTGGTTCGACAGGCCGATCACGTTGTTGCCGCACGCCGTGTTGGTGGGACGATTGAGTCAGTGGGTGTTTAATAGAGGTCAGAGGTCAGAGGTCAGAGGTCAGAAAAAGGAAGGTCATTCGTTCTATTATCAAGTCGTCATCAGCAATGCTCGCGAGATGACGGAGCGTCCGCAGTCGGATGTCGTTGCCGACGTCGTTGCCGAGTTGAAGGCGATTTGGCCGTGGGCGGCGGCTGCGGAGTTGCGGCACTCGCGAGTGATCATTGAGCACCACGCGGTATTCTCGCCGTTGCCGGGTTCGGAGGAGCTTCGACCGCCTCAGCAATCGCCGATCGGGAACTTACAACTCGCGGGCGATTGGACGCGGACCGGTTGGCCGGCCACGATGGAAGGGGCGGTGCGCAGTGGATTCCTGGCGGCGGAAAACGTGCTCACCAAAATCGGCCGACCCGCGAAGTGGCTGCAACCCGACTTGCAATGACTTTAGAAAGTAGCAGGCACATTCCATGTGCTGTCAGCCTGAGAATTGCGGACGGCACATGGAATGTGCCTGCTACTTCGCCGGTAAAGTCAGTGACAGTGCTCGCGCGGTATGGCCCGGACCTTGAGTGGCGACGTCGGCCGGTACACCTTGTGCGACGATGCGTCCGCCGCGCGAACCGCCGTCAGGACCAAGATCAATCATCCAATCGGCGTGCGCGATGACGTCGAGATGATGTTCGATGACGACGACCGTGTGTCTGGACTCCACGAGCCGGCGCAGCAGAGCTAACAGCCGTTCGACGTCGAGGGGATGCAATCCGGTCGTCGGCTCGTCGAGTACGAAGAGCGTGGAGGCCGTGCTCTCGCGACTGAGTTCGGTGGCGAGTTTCACGCGCTGCGCTTCACCCCCCGACAACGTCGTCGCCGCTTGTCCGAGCCGCAAATAGCCCAGTCCAACTTCGCGGAACGTCTTGAGCACTCCCGCAACGCGTGAGATGTTTGCAAACGTCTCCGCCGCTTCGTCGATGCGCTGTTGCAGGACATCGGCGGCGGTGAGGCCGTGAAAGCGGACTTGCAACGTCGCCGCGTTAAACCGCTCGCCACGGCACGTCGGACAGGTCACGAACACATCGGGCAAGAGTTGCAATCGCACGCGCTGTACGCCGCGACCGCAACACGCTTCGCAGCGGCCGGAGGGTGAGTTGAACCGAAAGCGGCTTGCGCGAAAGCCGCGCAGTTTGGATTCTCGCGTCTGCGCGAACAGATGGCAGATTTCGTCCCACACGCCGGAATACGTCGCCGGATTCGATGTGGGCGTGCGGCCCAGCGGTGACTGCGTCACCTCAACCAGCCGCGCGATGTCATCACCCATACTAACCCGACGCGCAAGCGAGGGTCGATCGCGGTCGACGCTCCGAAAAGCCTCGCTTGCGCGTCGGGTTAGTGTTTCGCGGACATACGGCACGAGTGCGTGATGCACCAGCGAGGTCTTGCCCGAACCGCTGACGCCTGTGATGGCCGTCAAAGATTGCAACGGAATTCGGACCGAAACATCGCGCAGGTTGTGGACCGTGATGTTCGAGAGCGTCAGCCAGCGAAGGGGTCGGGAGTCTTTTTCCTGCCGCGACTCACGACTCTGAATGTTTCCAGAATCTTCGGCGGCAGGAAAAAGACTCCCGACCCCGTGACGTTCACAAACTCGCAAGAACCGTCCTGTCACCGACTGTGCGTTGCTCGCCACTTCGTTCGGCGCACCACACGCGATGACTTGCCCGCCGTCCGCGCCCGCCCCGGGTCCGAGGTCGATCAGATGATCGGCGCTCCGCATGACATCGGGATCGTGTTCGACGATCAGCACGGTGTTGCCTTGATCGCGCAGTTCGTGAAGCGTGCCGATCATTGCGGCCGTGTCTTTGGGATGCAGGCCGACGGTCGGCTCGTCGAGCACATAGCACGCGCCGACCAAACCTGATCCCAAGCAGGCCGCGAGTCGCGCTCGCTGAAACTCACCGCCAGAGAGCGTGCGGGCCGGCCGGTCGAGTGAGAGATAATCCGCGCCGACTCGGATCAAGAAATCGAGCCGCTGCCGAATGGCCGGCAGCGTTCGTCCCAGAATCGCGTGAAGGGGTCGGGAGTCTTTTTCCTGCCGCGACGGAAAGCTTTGAATGCTTCGTGAAACCTCGGCGGCAGGAAAAAGACTCCCGACCCTGTCGTTGGCACTTTGCCAACTCGCAATCACCACCGCCGCATCGCTCACCGTTTTGCCGAGCAACTCCGGCAGCGAGACCTCGCGAAAGCGAACGCCCCGAGCGAACGGGTTCAGCCGCGAACCGCCGCAGTCGGGGCAGAGTTCCTGTCGCTCGCTTTGCTGCGCGGAGATCGCGTCGAAATCAACCTCTTCCGAGACAACCACTCCCAAGCCGCGACAACTCAGACACGCACCGTGTGGGCTATTGAAGCTGAAAGTTCGCGGTTCGAGTTCGGCAAAGCTGACGCCGCAGTCCGCGCACGCGAAGCGACTGCAATAGGCGTGATCTTTCCAGCCATCACCCGTTTGTTCGCTGAGCACGACGGTGCCGTCGCCGTGTTTCAGCGCGAGCTCCACCGACTCGCGCAGCCGAGCCTGCAAGCCCGTCTTCACAACGATGCGGTCCACGATCGCCTCGATCGTGTGCGGCTTCGTCTTCGCGAGTGTCGGCGGCGGGGACGCTTCGACGATGTTGCCGTCCACGCGAACTCGCACGAAGCCGGCCTTAGCGATGACATCAAACGTTTCGCGATGAGCCCCTCGTTTGCCGCGTACGAGCGGGGCCAGAATCATCACCTTGCGGCCAGCTTCCAGAGCGAGAATCTGCTCGACGATTTCTTGCGAACTGCGAGCCGAGAGCGGGCGTTCGCACTTCGGACAATGCGCCTCGCCGCAGCGAGCGAACAACAGACGCAAGTAATCGAGGATCTCAGTCGTCGTCGCCAAGGTGCTGCGCAAAGACGCCGACCGCGAAGATTGTCCGACGCTGATCGTCGGCGGCAATCCGTCGATGACATCGACATCCGGCCGCTGCCACACGCCGACACGAGCGCGCGTCTCGGCCGAAAGACTTTCGAGATACCGCCGCTGACTCTCGGCATGAATCACATCGAACGCCAGCGAACTCTTGCCGCTGCCGCTGACGCCGGTGATCACCGTCAGCCGCTGCCGAGGAATGTCCACATCCACGCCGCGCAGATTATGCACGCGAGCACCGCGCACGCGGATCTGTCCGGCAGAGAGGTTCGGCGTTTGAGCAGAAGCGGACATAGCGACTCGAATCTGTAGTCGATCCTCGCGAGCCGCGATACTCTCTCGCCCCGCTTGTGGCGCACGCGGCTCGCGTGCGACCGTAGCCGCGTTTCGCCAGAACGCGGATGGTTCTAATTCCCCGCGTTCTGGCGAAAC
>CAMDDX010000450.1 GCA_945893075.1 Planctomyces sp. SH-PL62
GCAGTACCGAGCGTTGGTACTCCTCCCGCCAGGCCGCGCGATTCGGCGCGGCGAAGTCGCAAGAAAAATCGACATCCACCGGCAACTCACAATCACCGCCAGGGCCGACGTGGAATCGCAACCGAGCCGTCGTCTGTCCGCCCTGAGCCAGAATGAACATGAGCGCCCAATCGGAACGGCCAAAGCTGCGAACGAAGGTTTCTTCGTCCACGCAACTCGGTGAAGCCGAGTTTCCCGGATGCGTGTGAATCCACACGCGAGCGAATCGTTCTGGCAGCAGGCCGCGATCCACTTGTTCGTCAAAGAAGTCGGCTACGGCGGCGTCATCAAACTGCACCGTCACCGAGGTGCAGCGCTGCCGCACCAAGCAGATGTCTTCGATCAGCAGCAAATCGTCTTCAGCAGAAATGCCGAAGCCGCCAACTTCCGTCGGCCCCAAGTCACGCAGAAACACAAGCTTCGCCCACGCCCACGGTGTGAACCGCAGCGTCGGCCGTCGCGGTAGTCGTCTCCGACGACGTGGTTCCACCATCGGTGGTCTCGTCGTCGGACTCTCGACACTCCTCGCAGTTTCCATCGGTGAGACACTCCTTACAAAAGCCGTGGCTGCACCCCGCACAGTCGGCGAGGCAGTTGCGGCAGAACCGGTCGTCGCAGCCGTGACACACGCCACGGCACTCAGCACAGAAATTTCCCTCGCAGTCGGAACACATTCCGCCGCAGTCGGAGCACAAGGTGATTTCACAAGAGTCGCAGTAGTTGGAGTTGTTGCGTCCGCAGCTATCTCCGCAGTCGGCACAACTCTTGCCGTCCCAGTCCGTCAGCCGCACATAGGCACTGCCCGCGTTGTAGGTTTGCAATACCTGCTGCACGAGCAGGAAGAAATCACACAGCCGCCCCTGACGCAGAGCATTTCGGATCGGCACGCGGCCATCCCCTTCGCACAGCGTTCGGTCATGAACGTGAGGATGCGTCACGTCGTCATCGCCACCGGCTGTATTCGGCTCAAGCGCGATCACTTGATACGGCTTGGTAGCACTCAGGTCGCTCCAGTCGAACACGATCTTGAACGGCCCCAGGTCCATGTCCTCCAGTTCGATCGACTCCGTGATGACCGATAGCTTCTGTTCTCGAAAGTCCCATTCGACCTCGCCGAACTCGGCGTCCATCGCGACCAACTCGTCGTAAACGTCTCGCAGCCGAATGCCATCGAGGTGATCGTCAGCCTCTTGAAGTCGTTGCCGTGCCGTGTTGGCCTGGTCGATCAATTCATGCAACGCAGCATCCAATTCCTTGCGACATTCGGCCGCTGCCGCGAACCACTCCCGGCCTTGTGCGTACACGAGATGCCGCCGCCAAGTCACGACGACCTGCCACGCGGAATCCGGAAACATCGGCAACGGTCGCTCATGGCCTGCTTGCCGCAATACGGTGCAGATCGAGTCCGCCAGCCGAAACTGGTCGCGTCTTCTGTTCTCTACATGGCGACGCCCGCTTCCAGGGTCAGCAGCGGGCTCGCCATCCAGTTGAACCGCAACACCGTCACTCGATGATCGGGCCATGCGTCAGGCTCCTTCAATCTTGGTCGGCGTGAAACTCACCCGATCTCCCTCTCGCAGCGTTTGATCCTGTGGCACCGGCTGACGATTCACCCGGATCAAATAGTTGTGCGGCGAACTGGACTTCACCGTCCGCTCAAACATCTCTCGCACCGTCGTACTCTCCGGCACGTCCACATAGTCCGCGAATCCTCCACCGTCGTTGTTGATCACGAGCACTTTCATGTTTGGTCCCTTTCTGGCTGCAAGCCAATCCGAATCACGAGCATGCCTCGGCCAACGCAGCCGTGGCTTCAAGCGTTCCTTGAGCTGACCACAAAACAAACAGCCCCGATGCCAGTGACGCGAGACGCGACAACGTGACATCGGGGCTGAGAAGACGAGTTCATTGATCAGCGAGTGGAAGGTTTTTCCAGCAGCCACCGATAGTTATTTTCGCCTTCAATTGATATTGACGCATAAATGCGTCGTTTTTAGCTCGTGGCAGGCGATGGTCCTCGGTGGTTCACATCCAGCGCGTGCGAGCTAGTAGCCGATTCTCTCAGAGGACAACTTCACTCACTTGGGCCGTCTCCGTTTGCTTGAGCAGTCGTCGTTGGCAAAGTGCGATCAAAGATTCTGCGGTGGGAATTGGATTTCCCCTGCTGGTTGGACAGTGGCTGTCCAAGCTCACGGATATGCTGGCCGCCCCTGGCACAAGATGCGAAGGAGTGGCTGATGGCAGAGGTTTCCGCTCTCGAACGGCAGTGGCGATTGCTGCAAGCGATGATCGCGCGAAGGAACGGGGAAACCGTTGCGGAACTGGCGGTCGAATTGCAGGTCTCGGAAAAGACGATCCGCCGAGACTTGGTGTTGCTGCAAAAGGTGGGCTTTCCTCTGAATGAGACGGTCGGTCACAAGGGGCTGAAGCGCTGGAAGGTCTCGGCCGAGCACGGGCCGCCTGCCGCGATTCGCTGGGACGAGGCGGCAACGCTCTATTTGGGCCGCAAGCTGATGCAGCCACTGTCCGGCACGGGGCTGGCCGACGCTTGGCAGTCGCTCTCGCGGAAGATCGAGTTGATTCTGTCCGACGATGCTCGGAAATATCTCGACCGCATGGCGGCGATGTGGCTGGTGACGCAGCCGGCCGCGAGCGATTACGCCTCGCAAGGCAGATTCATCGACGACCTCACGCTGGCGATCGAGGAGCACCGCGTCACGTTTCTGACTTACCAATCGCAGGCCGCCACCGAACCCGTGACCTACGACGTGCATCCTTACGGAGTCGTGTTGCATCGCGGCTCACTTTACCTCGTGGCCTATGCTCCGCATCACAGCGAAGTGCGGCATTACAAGGTGGACCGCATTTCGGATGTGGACGTCCAGACGCTGAAGTTTCCGAAGCCGAACGAGTTCAATTTGGAGTCTCACCTGTCTGGCTCCTTCGGCGTGTATCGAGGCACCTCGCCCAAAGATATCCACGTCCGAGTCCGCTTTGCTGCCGACGTCGCAAGGTACGTCCAAGAGAAGCGCTGGCACGCCTCGCAGGAACTGACGCCCCAGCGAGACGGCTCGGTGATCGCCGAGTTTGAACTCCGCGCGACCGAGGAACTCAAAGCCTGGGTTCTGAGCTTCGGCCCCAAAGCGGAAGTGCTCGAACCGGAATCCCTGCGGGAAGAGATTGCCCAAGAGGTCGCTCAGCTTCACCAGATGTATCGCCCCGCCTCCGCGCGGACCGCTCGGAGACTGCCGCGATGACAAGACACCAATCACCGTTCGACATGATCGCCGCTACACCGAATTGCGTCCGCCACCGCTTGCTGTCTGACGAATTCAGCGATGAGATGCCGCACCGCAATTTGCATCGCGCCGCAGAATCGAAAGATTGAACATGCCGAAGAAACGCTCAAACTCCAAGGCCGTTGCCAAGAAATCGTCTTCGACGAAGACACTCGCGAAGCGCCCCACATCGGTCGGTCCTAGCCGGAACGAGTACGTCTCGGTCCTGACCGACCTCACGCAATTGATTCGCGACTCGCGCCGTCGTGCGTTGGCGACCGTCAACCGCGAACTGGTCCTGCTCTACTGGTACATCGGCCGCACTATCGTTGAGCAACAAGAGACCGCCCATTGGGGCGACGCCGTGGTCGAACAACTCGCGACCGATTTGCGAGCCGCGTTTCCGGACATGAAGGGCCTAACGAAGGAAAATCTATTTCGTACGCGAAAGTTCTTTCTCGCGACCCGCGAAATCGACGCTTGGCTGATGGCGCTCAATCGGTCGGAAAGCTTAAAAGTGGCTACAGCGTCGCCACAAATCTCTGCTTCAGAATCACGCTCGCAAAAAGTGGCTACAGTGTCGCCACAATTGGACCGTCGAGTGGGTGAACCCGAAAAAGTCGCCACACTGTCGCGACTTTTTCAAGTCGACGAATTGGCCA
>CAMDDX010000451.1 GCA_945893075.1 Planctomyces sp. SH-PL62
CAGCTCCGGTGAATGGGCTCAGACGGCTGGCGAAAAATGAAGGGCGAAAAATGGAGCACAAACGCTGCCAAGAGGAAATCACTCTCGCCCACGACTTCCGCTGCGGCACGCTCGACCTCAAAACCTGCCACTGAAATTCCGGAAGAGCCAAGAAAAAAGGCGGGATGATTCCCGCCTTGTGCCTTTGTTTGTCTGATGGCAATTAAGCCTGAGCTGTCTCCGGCAATCGGACGTTGATCCGGCGACCTTCCTGGTCGAAGAAGACCGTACCATCGACCAGCGACCAGATCGTGTAATCTTTGCCGAGTCCCACGTTCTTGCCGGGATGCCATTTGGTGCCGCATTGCCGCACCAGGATGTTGCCGGCGATGACGCTCTGGCCGCCGAACTTCTTGATCCCCAGCCGTTGGGAATTCGAGTCACGTCCGTTGCGGCTGGAGCCTTGTCCCTTCTTATGAGCCATGTTGCAGGATCCTCAATATCATCAAGAGTAAGTCACGGAAACCGGTCGAAACCGAAGGGGCGGGAGTCTACTGGTGCCCGGAGAACGTGGCAACCGCCAGAACTGCTCGACAGCCTGCGGTCGCGACACTACGTTGTCGGACAGTAACGGCTGGACCGCTCTTTTAGCCTGAGGCTGCCGCGATGTTGCGATTGCTCGGTTCTCCACGGCGATTGTGCGACGGAATGACTCGTCGCGATCTGCTGCACATCGGCGGCTTGGGCCTGTATGGATTGACCGCCGAGCGAGCCGCGTCGATGGCTGCGGAGTCATTGGCCTCTGGCGGCGAGCTGCGCGGATTCGGCAAAGCGAAGCGTTGCATCATGCTGTTTTTATTCGGAGCGGCTCCTCAGCATGAGACGTTTGATCCAAAACCAGACGCTCCCGTCGAGATCCAGGGGGAGATGAAAGCGATTCAGTCCGCTTTGTCTGGCGTACCGATTTGCGAAGGGTTGCCGCTGACGGCTCAAGTCGCCGACCGGCTGACCATCGTGCGGTCGATGACGCATCCCTATCCGCTGCACTGTGTCGCATACGCGCTGAGCGGGATGCCGACTTACACCACCGATCTCGAAACCAAGCCGCGTGATCCGGCGCATTGGCCATACTTCGGGTCGATCGCCGATTACCACTGGTCACAATCCGCACCGCGATCGGAAGCCAGCGAGTGGACGCCACGGCACATCGGCTTGCCCTGGGTCTTTAACTCGCAGGTCGATGATCTCGGCGTTCTCGCGGGGCCTTACGGAGCATTCCTTGGCCAACAGTTCGATCCGGTCTGGGCGAAGTTCGAGGGCAAGTCGTTGCGAGTGGCTCCGAAAGTCCGACATGAACAGCCGAAGGAATACTCCGACCCGTATTCGGCGATTGATCCTGACTGCCGCTTCGCCTTCGACGGAGCAGGCCGCTTCGCCGAGCATGTGTCGCTCGACCGATTCAATCTGCGCCGCGAATTGCTCGCGCAGTTTGATGCCGCTCGTCGAACTGCCGACACGGTGGCCGAGCGGTCGTACTCGTCCAATCAAGGCCGCGCGCTGTCGCTGTTGACGTCGTCCAAGATTCGCGACGCGCTCGATGTCAGTCGAGAAGCGCCGACTCTGCGAGACCGATATGGTCAGACGTTGTTTGGGCAATCGTGTCTCGCCGCGCGGCGGTTGGTCGAAGCGGGCAGTCAGTTTGTCTCCGTGTTTTGGGACGCTTACGGGACGTACTTCGGCGGAGCGTGGGACACTCACCAGAATCACTATCCGCGTTTGAAGCAGTACCTGCTGCCGGGATTCGATGCGGCGTACTCCGCGCTGATCCTCGATCTCGAACAACGCGGACTGCTGGAAGACACGTTGGTGCTGTGTCTCAGCGAGCACGGCCGCACGCCGCAGATTGATTCGAAGCCGGTCGGAGCCGCTCGGCATCATTGGTCGCAGGTGTATTCGGTGGCTCTGGCTGGCGGAGGGACACATCGCGGAGCCGCCATCGGACACAGTGACCGCATCGGTGGGACGGTCGCCGACACGCCGATCTCTCCGAAGGATATCCAAGCGACGGCGTTTCACTTGCTGGGCATCAATCCGCACTCCGTGATCCACGATCAACAGAACCGCCCGTTCCCCATCGCTGGCGACGGCCAAGTCCGACACGAATTGATTGCGTGAAACAGAAAGACCGTGGCATGGACCTGCACAACACTCCGCTGGCCAACGAATTCTTTGAGCGCGTCGCCGTCACGTCCGCGACCGCCGTCGCGTTTCTAGAAGGCCCGGCTGCCGCTGCCGACGGAACCGTCTATTTCACCGACATCATCAACAACCGGATCATGAAATTTGATCCGAGCAAGAACGAACGCTCCGTGTGGCGCACTCCCAGCGGACGATCGAATGGCTTGTTGTTTGATGCTCAAGGCCGGCTGCTGGCGTGTGAGGGGAACGAGTTCGGACCCAACGACGGCAACCGCCGCATCACGCGCACTGATTTGAAGACCGGCAAAGTCGAAGTGCTCACTGAGCGGTTCGAGGGGAAGCGGTACAACTCACCGAACGACATCGCCGCGCGGTCGAATGGGCAAATCTTTTTCACCGATCCGTGCTACGACGATCGCACGACAATGGAACTCGATCACGATTCGGTCTATCGCATCGACTCGGATGGCTCGGTGCAGCGCATCCTGACACAGCCGGCGATTCAGCGGCCGAACGGCATTCATCTCAGTCCCGATGAGAAGACGCTGTATCTGGTCGATAGCTGTCCGATCGTCGGCGGCAACCGCAAGATCTGGGCGTTCGATTTGTCGGACGCGGGTGTACCGAGCCAGCAACGCCTCGTGTTCGACTTCGCTCCCGGCCGAGGGGGTGACGGTATGACGGTCGATCAGAAAGGGAATCTCTACATTGCGGGAGGCATTTCTCGACAGCGTGGTCCTCACGAATCGACCGACGTCCCGCCGGCGATTTGGATCATTCGCCCTGACGGCAAACTGTTGGGCCAACTACCGATCCCGGAAGACGTCATCACGAATGTGACGTTCGGCGGCGACGATCTGCGGACACTCTACGTCACCGCCGGCAGGACGCTGTATTCGGCCCGCACGACGATGCCCGGTTGGGCCGTGCATCGCCAGCGTTAGTCCGCCTTTGCTCGTAGTGACCCCATTGATGGGGTCGAGACCGACCCGATCAATCGGGTCACTACGAGCAGCGTGCATCGGAAGCGTTAGTTGGTCGCCGGTTGCAGGCTCGGTTCGATGTCGTAGGCTTGCTCGCGATCTCGTGCGGCTTCGGCTGAATGGCCGGCGGCCGCGTGCTTCTTCGCGCGCTGCAAGTACGCTCGTGCGACCTGAGCATCCAGACGCTTGGCTTTGATGTAGTTGGCGATGGCTCGGTCATAGTCTTGTTTTTGGAAGTACGCATCGCCTCGAATCGAATACGCCTCGAAGTGCGGTTCGATTTTCAGGGCGCGGTCGCAATCGGCGATGGCCTTGTCAAATTCTCCTTGCGACAGCCAGAACTCTGCGCGGCTGGAATACGACCGGCCATAGCCTGGCTGCACCTGCATCGCGGTCTCGTAACTGGCGAGTCCGACTTTGGGTTCGCCGCCGCCGATCAAGTGCTGCGCCAATTCGACGTAATTGCCGGCCGCTTTCGGCTCCTGCGTGACGGTGCGGTTGAGAACATTCAGCTTGCCCAGCCAGGCGACCTTGGCGGCATCCGCTTGAGCGTCTTCCGCACGGTCGAGTTCGAGATAGCACGCTCGGCGTTGCAGGTAGAACTTCGGGTTGTAGCGCTCATGGGCAATGGCCTGGGTGAAGTCCGCGGCGGCATGCTCGAAGTCCTTCATTTCAAAGTAGGCCATGCCGCGATTGTTGAACGCATTGACGTTGTCGGGGGCCAGCTTGAGGGCTTGGTCGTAATCGACAATCGCCTGCTTGTGCTGCTTCGACTGGTACGCCGTGAAACCGCGGTTGATGAGCGCCT
>CAMDDX010000452.1 GCA_945893075.1 Planctomyces sp. SH-PL62
ACCTCGACCTCCTCCAATTCGAAATCGCCGCTTGGTCAGAAAAAACCAACACCAAACAACGCGGCGTCGACTGGCACTTCCAACTCAAAGACGCCCGCATCAAACTCAAAAAACTCTACCCCAAAATCAAGACCTGACAGGGCACTAGAAAGCCTGACCTACCAGTTTTGAAACAGCTTCTACGGTTCTCCGTGGGGCAGACAACGAACTTCATGTAACGAGTGGTCACCACCAGTCACGGATTCCGCCACATTGAAGAAGTCCCGCGAATTGATGGACCGCATCCGCGACTGGCGAACGAGTCCATGAAAAAAGCCCGGCTTCTGAAAAGAAGCCGGGCTTTTGTCGTTCTCCGAGTTGCGCTATTCGTCCGTCTTTGCTTTCTTCGCAGCCGACTTACCGGCGGCCGGGGTGATTGTCTCGGCCGCGGCCGAATCGGTAGAGACCACGGCGATCGCGTTGGTTTGCAGAACCTCATGCGATTCGTCGTTCTGGACGAACGCGACCACATGCAGACGCTTCAGGTCGAGCGGCTTGGCGGGGAAGTCGATATTTTCGCTCTCCTCGTACTTCTTCAGGTAGTCGTTCAGCGACGTCTTGAGTTCGGCCAGCGGGATGGATTCTTTCACGGCCAGCTTGCCGTCTTTCAACTCAACGCCGCCGGGGCCGCCGATCATTCGGCGGACGATCATTTCATGGCTGCGCACGCCGTTGCGAGCGAGGAAGTGGACTTCGTCTTCTGCGATGATGACTCGCAGACGCACGTCTTTGGCGTCGCCCTTGAGTTCCTCGAGTCCCTGCACGTCAGCGACGATCTGCAAATTCCCGTCCAGGATGCGTGCATTGATGCGGACTTTGACTGCAGCCTTCTGCGCGAGCTGTTGATCGACCAACGTCTTCAACCCGCGATAGATATCCGGCGAGTTCGGCAAAAAGCCGCCGACATTGTTGACCGGCGCACCATTGAGGAACACCGTCGGCGTGCTTTGCAGGTGATAGTAGCTCGTGAAGCGATCTTCGCCGTCGGCGTTGGTCAACGGGTCTGGTCCGGGAATGTGCTGGTGGTAACGGAGCACAATCACCTGCGTCTTCGGGTAGGTGATTTCGAGGGCTCCGGTGGCAAAATCCGCTCCGACGCACGGCGGGCAGGACGATCCGGTGAACAGCTCGCAGAGCACGAGCCGGTTGCCCGTCGGAGCTTCCTCGGCCGGTTTGTCAGCGAAACTCAGCACTCGTTTCCGATAGATTTCTTCCTTGAACTCATCGAGTCCGTCGGTCTTGCCGTGCTTGGCTTCCCACAGCCTGACGAGCGTCGCGCTGGGCAGTTCGCGCTTCGGACCGTCCGACTTGAGCGACCACTCACGCTGCAACAGCCCTTCGAGCATCGGCAGGCAGGCGAGTTCGCCGTACAGCGCCAGCGCCTCGTCGGTCCGCTTGGCTTTTTCTTGATAGCGCGCGAGGCCGTACAGCACCGGAGGATCGAACGGACTCTTGCCGCGCAACTTGGTCAGGAAACCGAACGCCTTGTCGGCCCGCTCCGCATCGTCCGAGTCGATGTACTTCAGCGCTTGCACGGTGAGCAGCGCGTCTCGTGCGGACTTCAGCGGATTCGTCAGATCCTTGAGCGACTCGTCGGCCAACGACTTTTCGATGGCAGAGATGTACTTCAACGAGAAGTCAGGCGAGTACCGGGCCTGCGCCAGGATGATCGCCGCATTGACCTTGGCCGTCTGTTGCAGACGCAACCCCCATCTGGCGATTGCCGTGTCATAATCGGCGATCAGTTGTTCGATCTCCTCGGACGGAAGATCCAAGATCGCGGAACCGCGGATGCGTCCTTCCCAAGCTTTCATGGCCAGTGGGCTGAGGGGACGATCGGTGACGAATTTCTTCAGGGCCTTGAGCGCGGCGGGAATTTCCTGTTGGTTGAAAGCTTGGAGGAGCGCGCGGGCGTCGACCGGTTCCGGCGACGCATTGAAACCTTCGAGCGACTCTTCCTTGGTCGGCAGCAGCCGCGCCGGCAGGCAATTGCCGAACAATGCGCTCCCGAAGGTCGCATTGCCGTAGACCATGCCGTCTTGCAGAGTGCCTTGAAAATCCAATGTCGAGCCGCCGAGGTCAAACGTCAGCCGGATTTGGTTGTCGTCGATCTCCGACGTACTCAGCTTGGAGGGGGGCAACACTTCTGTGGGAGCGGTCCATTTGGCGTTCAAGCTGCCGTCGCCTGCTTTGCCGGCCGCGATCACGACGATACCCGTGTGAAAATCAATCTCCGTCGTGCCGTCTTGGCCCGGACGAGTCAGCACGAGAACCCAGCGACCTGCCAACGATTTCCGCGGCGCACCTTGCTCGATCGGCGATTTGTTGGCGGTGCCCTTGAAGGGATCCTCATCGTCCAGATTGAGAGATGGTCTCGCCTTGCCCGGCTTGTCGGAGGCTCGGGCTGTTCCGGAATTGTCGTCCCCCTCCGGTGCGGGCGGCAGCTTCAGGCCACCGGAGGAATTGGCCGCGGTAGCGGGACCACCCTCGGAATTGTTCGCGGGGGTGTCTGGCTTGGAGCACGCCAGACTCGAGCACACCAAGACGAGCCACAATCCGTTCCGCCATCCTTGGGACATGCTTGGACCTCAATCAGAAGAGTCGCAAAAAACTGTCGGAGCGATCGGCCTCCTGCCAATCAGAAACGCCTAGAAAATCAGGCTCCGCAGCGGGGCGGGATTGTAGCGGTTTGAAGAAACGCCGGAAGACCGCTTCGTGGCTTCCGGTTTTCCACCCGGTTTGTCATTCTGCCGCCACCTTTCTCACGAACCAACTTTTCCCTCTGCGATGAGTTCTGAGATGCCGTTCGGTTTCTTTCGTCGAGCCAAGAAACGCGTCACCGGAGTCGTCAAACAGGCGATCATCCGGCATCACAAGAATTCGGGAGTGGTGCTCTTCTCGGATACGACGCTTCGCGATGGCGAGCAGATGCCGGGGGCGACGCTCGACCCCGATGACAAGCTGCGGATCGCGCTGGCCCTGGAAGAAGCGGGAGTGCATTCGATCGACGCCGGCTTCCCCGCCTCGTCGCCGGCGGATGTCGAGGCGATTCGCAGCATGATCGGAGTCGTCAAGAAGCCGGTCCTGACCGCGCTGTGCCGCACCGTGCGCGGCGACGTCGATGCCGCCGATGAGGCTCTGTACGGCAATCCGACGAACAAGCGCGGCGTCAGTTTGTTCTGCGGAACCAGCCCCCTGCATCGACAATTCAAACTGCAAAAGTCGGAAGCCGAAGTCCTGCGGATCATCACTGACTCGGTGGCCTACGCCAGCGAAAAATTTGAGATCGTCGCCTTCAGTCCAGAAGACGCCAGCCGCACCGAAGTCCCGTACCTCTGCCAGTGCTATCGTGAGGCGATTGACGCCGGCGCGACCACCATCGGATTTCCGGACACGGTCGGCATTCTCACGCCGGAAAAAGCGGCGGCGTTCATTCGAGCCATTCAGGACGGCGTGCCGAATCTCGACAAAGCACTGCTGGCGGTCCACTTCCACAACGATCTCGGCTTGGCGGTCGCGAACACGCTGGCGTGCGTGGCCGAGGGAGCCAACGTCGTCCAATGCACGATCAACGGCATCGGCGAACGAGCCGGCAATGCCTCGCTGGAAGAAGTCGCCATTGCCCTCGCGCTGCATCCCGAGCAGTACGGCGTAGAATTCAAACTCGACACAACCAAGCTGTACGGTCTCTGCCAATTGGTCAGCGAACTCACGGGGTTGCCGCTGGCTCGAAACAAGCCGGTCGGCGGCGAGAACATTTTCGCCACCGAGGCCGGCATCCATCAGGACGGCCTGTTGAAGAACCCGGACACCTACCTGCCGTATCGCCCGGAAAAAGTCGGAGCCAGCGGCCTCACGCTGGTCATTGGCCGGCACAGCGGTCGGCGAGCCGTCGCGCACCGGATGCACGAACTCGGCTATGAA
>CAMDDX010000453.1 GCA_945893075.1 Planctomyces sp. SH-PL62
GCCGTAGGGTGGGTCGAGGTACGAGACCCACCAATTCAAGGTGGGGGGTCTCGTACCTCGACCCACCCTACCCTACTTTCGCGTCGGCAGATGCTGGCGGCGTCGGGGTTGGGATTTGGCACGCTCGCGCTGCGCGGGATCGCGCACGAGGAAGCGGTCGCGGCGGAACGAGCGGCGGGACTCACGCCTCAGGAACCACATTTCGATTCGCGGGCGAAGGCGGTTGTGATGCTCGTGCAAAATGGTGGTCCTAGTCAGATGGACTTGCTCGATCCAAAACCGGAACTCACGAAGCGCGCCGGCCAGACGATGTCGGTCGAGACGTTTCAGATGGGGAACTCCGACAAGTTGATGGCCTCACCGCTGAAGTTCCGCAAGTACGGCGAGAGCGGCACCGAGATGTCGACGCTGCTGCCGCATCTCGGATCGTTGGCGGATGAGTTGTGCCTGGTGCGGTCGATGTATTCGGAGCACAACAATCACACGGAAGCGCTGGTGATGCTCAACACCGGCAAGATCTTTCCGGGGCGGCCGGCTCTGGGTTCGTGGGTCAGCTACGGACTCGGCACCGAGAATCGCAGTCTGCCGGCGTACATCGTTCTTCGCGATCCAGAGGGCTACAACACAAGTGGCACATTGCTGTGGCAGAACGGTTGGTTGCCGGCGACCTATCGCGGCACCGAGATCGCAACTCAGGGGACGCCGGTCATCAACTTGCAACCCGCGACGCCGATCGCGCCGTCAATCCAGCGCGACAAGCTCGACTTGTTGGCGAAGCTCAACGAAGAACATCGGCGACAGTTCCCGTTCGACGCCGAACTGGAGACGCGCATCCGCAACTACGAACTCGCCGCACGCATGCAGCTTGTGGCCGGCGAGTTGCTCGACCTGTCGAAGGAGTCGGCCGACACGCGCAAGTTGTACGGACTCGACGATCCTGAAACGGCTGGCTATGGACTGCGCTGCCTGATGGCGCGACGGCTGATTGAAAGCGGCGTGCGGTTCGTGCAAGTCTTCCCTCCGGTCAAGCCGCAGTTCCAACCGTGGGACGCGCATGGCAACACGAAGACCGAGAACGAAGCAATCTGCCGCAAGTGCGATCTGCCGTCGGCCGGTTTGATCCGCGATCTGAAGCAGCGCGGGTTGCTCGACAGCACGATCGTACTCTGGTCGGGCGAGTTCGGCCGCTTGCCGGTTTCTCAAAACGGGACCGGCCGCGATCACAATCGGAACGCCTTCACGGCAATCCTCGCGGGTGGCGGCTTCAAATCAGGCCACGTCCACGGCGCGACCGATGAAGTCGGCTATCGCGCGGCCGAAAACCGTGTCGGCGTACCGGACCTGCACGCGACGATCCTGCATCAACTCGGACTCGATCACGATCGACTCACCTACCACCACCACGGCAACGACGAGACGCTGACCGACTCGCGCGTCACCGAGGCTCGCATCGTGAAGGAATTGCTCACATGAAACTGAATCGCCGCGAATGGATTTCCGCAGTGACAGCGCTGGCCGGCGTGAATGCTTTGAGGTCCACAGCGCTCGCGAAATCGACTCCGCCGCGAGTGCGGAATCGCATCGGCGTCTCGACGTATTCCTTCTGGCACTTTCGCGGTGAGCCGGTGCCAATCGAAACCTGTCTCGAACAAGCGGCCGACATGGGTTTCGACGGTGTCGAGATTCTGCACGTCCACATGGAAGAGGCGGCCAAGGCCAAAGGCGGCTCTGTGGACAAGCCGCTATTGCGGCGGATCAAGCAGCGAGCGTTTGCGCTGGGCCTGGATTTGATGGGCTTCTCGACACATCAAGGTTTCGTCACGCCCGACGCGGACAAACGGCAGAAGAACATCGAGCACACCGAACGCTGTTTGGAGATGGCTTATGAACTCGGCATCCCGACGATCCGCGTCAACACCGGCCGCTGGGGGACGAGCAAGAACTTCGACGAACTGATGGCCAACAAAGGGATCGAGCCGCGTTTGCCCGGCCACACCGACGATCAAGGTTTTGCGTGGGTGATCGACAGCTTTGAAAAACTGCTGCCGAAAGCCGAAGCCTGCGGCGTGGTGATGGGCCTCGAAAACCATTGGGGCCTGGGCCGCAAAGCGACGGGCGTGCTGCGAGTCCTCAACTCGATCAAGTCGCCGTGGCTGCGCGCGACACTCGATACAGGTAACTTTCTCGAAGACATGTACCCGCAGATGGAAGCTCTCGCGCCGCACGCCGTCCTCGTGCAAGCCAAGACCTACTTCGGCGGCGGCGAGTGGTACTCGCTCGACATCGACTACACCCGCGTTGCCGACCTCCTCCGCAAAGCCAACTATCGCGGCTACCTCTCGCTGGAGATGGAAGGCAAAGCCGCTCCGGCGACGGCGATCCCGAAGAGCCTGGATCTATTGCGAATGGCGTTTTCGTAGCAACCTAGAAAGCGAAATCATGAGTCTTCCATTTCCACTTGACCACCTGCGTCGCACTCCGGGAATGTTTTTACGACACTCAACATTCAATGAGGTGACTGCATACTTAAACGGATTTGATTGCGCATGCCACGGAGGCTTCTTGCGTGGATTTCGAGAATGGCTCGTTGTCCAATTGGATGGCTACAACTCGCAAGTATGGACGGAACTGGTTCCAGTGTTGGCGATTCAGCGCGGTATTCTGAGTCGTTCTTCGAGTGATGATCCAAAGTGGGAAGCCGAAGCGATTGAGTCAGTATTCGTCATTTTGGACGAATTTCTTTCCGTTCAGGCCGCTCATAACGGTCCTCGCCGCATCTTTGTCGAATACGACCAATGGCTCCGAAAACAGTCCTGGTATCACGACTCAATTTACGGATTTACGCGGGTTGCAACCGCGTCGGAGATCGAAGGAGATGAACGAAGCACGCCGGACCGTTGAAAACTCGCCGCGCGGGTGGCTCAACTTCGATTCAACTTGCGTGCGTCACATCGAACTCGTCCAGAAGGCGTCCTCTGCCAAACAAATCTCATCAATGTTGGAACGCGATAATCACGCTCCAAAAAGGTGCCCGATGTCACGAGCACCATGAATCACTCGCACGATTTCCACGAGCGAGCCTTCTTCCACAACACGGTAAAAGACCATGTATTTGCCAACGATCACCGAACGCAAATCGGCTCCGAGTTCGGGACACACCGTCCCGATCAGTGGTTGCCGAGCTGCCATGGCGAACTTGGCTTCAAAACGATCCAACATCCGATCGGCGGCGGCCAAGTTGTCGCGCGCGATGTACGACCAGATGGCTCGCAGATCGCTTCGGGCCGGCAATGACACCCGATACGCTGGCGTCATGTCGTCGGCCCTTTGAGGGCCGCACGGCCTTCCGACTTGATCGCTTCAAAAAACTCGTGCTGAGCGGTCTCATCAGGAAGCAGAATTCCCTGCCCATTATCGAGATTGTCCAGCCCTTCTTGGATTTCATCGCGAAGAGCTTCCATACGCCGTTCGCGGTCTTGCAACAAACGCAGTCCGGCTTCGACAACTTCGGCCGGGCTACGAAACTTCCCGCTCGAAACTTCACGTTCCACGAAGGGTTGAAGACTCGCCGAAATCAATACGCTGGACATCGTCAACTCCTGGTTCCAACTTCCACGGCAGCGATTCGTCTGCCGGCCGCAGTTAGTGACCTTGACGTTGTGGAGAATAATTCGCGACTCGGCTTGATGCCATGAGCTCGTCCATCCGTAGCGGGAACAAGGATGAGTTTCCGAGGTTGGCCCCTTTCCTGTTCGCCGAACCAAACTCTCGTCACAAAATCGCGTGAATCGGCTCGCCGGTGGAGAGCGGAACTGGCTGGCCTTCGGGCGTGCGCAGCAGTCGATGCGGGTCGATGCCGAGCAGATGATAAATCGTAGTGAATCTGACCACCTAGCCGGGATTATTCATAGGTCGGGGAAAATTCGTCGCAGTGTGATCCGAAATTAGCACGACGCGCAAG
>CAMDDX010000454.1 GCA_945893075.1 Planctomyces sp. SH-PL62
AAGCAGTCTGTAAACTCATCGCGGCCTCCGTGCGTGTTCTGAAGTGGCTTTCAATCCAACCACTTAGATGCGCGAGGAGGCCGCTTTTGTTTCTAGCCGTGAATAATTCAGGCTAGCGCCGCGCGGCTAATTTTCGGAATGCGGATCAGACGGCGATGTCTCGCACGTTGAGCTTGGGCTTGTGCTCGCGAATCAGCAGGCACTGATACGCCAGCAACTCCGGAGTGTTCGGTTCCGCCGTGAAGAAGCGGACTCGCAGTTCGGCCGATTCGCGTTTCCAAGTGCGGAGCGGTTCTTTGCTGAATTGGTGTTGCAGCCGTTGCCGCAGGTTCAGCGATCCGCCGACATAGAGCTTGTCGCGATCCTTGGGACCAAGGATGAGATACAGGCCGGCCTCGTCGGGATAGTCGGTCCACCTAGACGTCGCGAGCGGCTTGGCCGAAGACAACTTCGCAGGGGCGATGCTGCGCAGCACGTCGGCTCGTGCGCGAGCGGATTTCGATTCCTTGCGGAGCATCAGTGCTCCCCAGCGGTATTGGAACGGAGTCCAGCCGGGACAGTACGATTTGGCGATCTCATCGAACTGAGCCGCTTGCTCTGGATCACAAAGGATCGCGTCGAGACTCTCGCTGCCATCGCCGATCATCTTGGCGAGGGCGATCTCGCTGGCGAACAGGAATTGATCGCAGTCCTGCCAAGTGATTTGCGTGCGCTGTGTCGTCGGGACGCTCGCCAGTTTACCCGCCTTGCGATAGTTGAAGAGCTTCCAATTCCAGAGCCGCGCGTCGCCGGACAGGCCGAGCTTCCGGCAGTGATCGACGAACTCGCGATTGAGGTCGGGGTCCGTGACCAGCCGGTCGAGCGAATAGCCTCGGCTCGACTTGGCGAACGCTTTGACCAAGCCTTTCTCGAATCGCTGTTCCGTGGAGAGAGCTGCGGTCTGCGTGGCCGCCTCGGTCGCGGTGATGGTCGTCAGCTTCCCCTTGCGAGTCCCCTTCGGTGGCGTCGTCGGTGCGCTGACGACAGGTTCTGCGGCACCGTCGAGCAGGTCGCCGACTCGGCAATTCGCCAGACGGTCACGGCCGCGCTGGATGTACTCCGGCGAGAGATCGAAGCCGACGAATTGACGACCGAGTTTCTTCGCGACCGCCAGCGTTGTCGCGCTACCGGAGAACGGATCGAGCACCGTGTCCCCGTCATTCGAGCAGTACTTGATGATGCGGCCGAGAAGTTGTTCGGGCATTTGGCAGCCATGAAAGCCGGCTCGTTCTTTGAACGTGCCGGCGACGCGCGGGAAGTACCAAGTGTCTTCGCCGGGAGTCAGACAATCGACCAAGTCTTGCGGGCGCAGAATCCACGTGTCGTCGGGCAGGCGGCCGACGGAGTTGGCACGCTTGTCGGCGTAGACCAGTTGCCGCGCGGAGGGAATGCGGTTCTCCAACAGGTCCGAGCGGAACGTGAACTGCGTCGGATCTTTGACGAAGTGAAACAGGTGCGCGTGCGATCGACTGAATTTGGCTTTGCAGTTCACGCCAAAGGTGTAGTACCAGATCACCCAACTGCGGCAGTGGAAGCCGACTTCCTGGCTGATGAGTTTGAGTTCGGCCGCGTATTCGTCGCCGATGGCCAGCCAGAACGTGCCCTCCGGCTTGAGGACACGGTGGACCGTGCCGATCCAGGCTCGCGACCAATCGAGGTATTCGTGCCGAGCGCGAGCGTCGTCGTAGACGTCGTAGTCGTAGCCGATATTGAACGGCGGATCGGCAAAAGCGAGATCCACCGAACCCGCCGGCAGCGTATTCATGCCCACGACGCAATCGCCGTGATGGATTTGGTTCAGCATCCCTGAGAGCGAAAGTTCCGACATCCGTGTTGATCCATTATGCAAAAAGAAGTCAGCCGCTCGGGCTGACCAAGGCGATCCCTGCTCTGCGACTTTGACGAACCGCATTTGGTGCGACGCCATCGCGCGGCGGGATTCTATCGGCGCGAGTGTGCGCTTCAACGGAGGCGGCGATCACACTCACGAATGGCGAACCGGCGTTCTGTCTTGGCTCGATTTGGAAGGATGCGGCGTCTAATCGCCAGGGGACTACGGCTGCGTGATGCTGACCGTGTTGCTCAAGTTGAGGTTGATGAGGCTTTGCCATCGGGCGGGATTTGTTGCTTGGGGTGGGATTTGTTTCTTGTCTTTCGGCCCGAAGGGTCGCAACTCGATAGCCCAGGGCGCAGCCCTGGGTCACGAACCCGTGAGATCCAGTCAGCCCCAACGGGGCGAAACTCCGGCGATGTCACCGTGGAGTGACGCCCCGTTGGGGCTGGTTGATGTTCTTCGTTCCGTCACCCAGGGCTGCGCCCTGGGCTATCGAGTCTCGCCCCGTTGGGGCAAAGCCGCGAAACAATGGGCTGGCCCCAACGATGACGCATCCCTCGCGAACTGGTCGATGATTGATTCCTGGAATGTTTGTCTTACAAAGGCTTGTCGTGTCGAACGTGTCCGGGGTCGGGTGTTCGGTTTTTCGAAATTGGCGGGAAGAGAGCTGGGATTGCAAATCACGCAGACCTCCCGCCAATTCCGAAAAACCGAACACCCGACCCCTCGCCGAATCCCTGAGACGTGGAGGTGCTGACTGTGGGCAAGCAGCGAAAGCAACCAAGCATTCCGGCGTCAGCACCGTCGGTGGGCCTCCCCGGTCAACCAGGCTGGCAACCGGTCCCGGGCGTGAAACTGCTCCGCACGCTCGCAGGACACGAGGACGCGGTCATGAGCGTGGCGTTTGCTGCGCAGGGCGGTCGGCTGGCCAGCGGGAGTCGTGACAAGAGGGTCAAGCTGTGGGAGGCGGAAAGCGGCAAGCTGCTCCGCACGCTCGAAGGGCACACCGGGGATGTCAATAGCGTGGCGTTTGCTGCGCAGGGAGGTCGGCTGGCCAGCGGGAGTGATGATTACACGGTCAAGCTGTGGGAGGCGGAAAGCGGCAAGCTGCTCCACACGCTCACAGGGCACACGAACTTGGTCTTGAGCGTGGCGTTTGCTGCGCAGGGGGGTCGGCTGGCCAGCGGGAGTCTTGGCAACACGGTCAAGCTGTGGGAGGCGGACAGCGGCAAGCTGCTCCACACGCTCGCAGGGCACAAGGACAGGGTCTATAGCGTGGCGTTTGCTGCGCAGGGGGGTCGGCTGGCCAGCGGGAGTCTTGACAACACGGTCAAGCTGTGGGAGGCGGAAAGTGGCAAGCTGCTCCACACGCTCGCAGGGCACACGAACGCGGTCATGAGCGTGGCGTTTGCTACGCAGAAGGGTTGGCTGGCCAGTGGGAGTTATGACAACACGGTCAAGCTGTGGGAGGCGGAAAGCGGCACGCTGCTCCGCACGCTCGAAGGGCACACCGGCAGCGTCGATGCCCTCGCCTTCTCTGCGGACGGACGGCTGCTGGCCTCGAAGAGCAATGATGGAACCATCCGCGTCTGGAGTTGCGAGACCTGGGAGACCGTCGCGGTCATTCCAGAGCCAACAAATCCTGATTGGTGGATTCCCGCGCTCGCGTTCCATCCCACGTTGCCGCGGCTGGCCACCGCCGGCTCAGCACCAGACACGCCGAAGGACGAGCGATCCCAACTGATCCACCTCTGGGACCTGGATCTCGAAGTGCTGTTGGGGGACGCGAAGAGCGGCGGTAGCAAACACGGCGTCCTGAAGACTCGCCAGGACGAGCATTACCGGAACGCCAAGGTCGTGCTGGTCGGGAACTCCAGCGTCGGCAAGTCAGGGTTGGGATTGGTCCTCGCCGGGCGAAAGTTCCGCGCCACCGAATCGACTCACGGCCGGCATATCTGGTCGATCACTACGGTTTCTGGCGCTTTGGATTCTGGCGAGCGGGGCGGCGTCAGCCCCCCGGTTGGGCGGCGAATGCACCGGGGGGCTGACGCCG
>CAMDDX010000455.1 GCA_945893075.1 Planctomyces sp. SH-PL62
TCAAACTCAAGGCTGTCATCGATATCACGCGCAGTCTGGCCGGGATCGTCGATATGAAGGCCATCTGCCCGAAGATTCTCGACACGCTGTTCGAGATTTTTCCGCAGGCGGATCGCGGCTGCATCCTGCTCAAGGAGGAAGACGGCAAGCTGGTGTCGCGGGCGATGAAGCATCGCCGAGCCGATGAGGACGCGACCGTCAAACTCAGCAAGACGATTCTCAACAAGGTGCTCAACGACAAGACGGGTATCCTGTCGGCCGACGCGGCGAACGATGCGGCGTTTTCCGCCAGCGAGTCGATTTCCAGCTTGGCGATCCGCTCCATGATGTGCGTGCCGCTGCTCAGCCACGAAGGCGAGCCGATGGGCGTGATCAACGTCGATACCCAGAACCCCATCAGCCAGTTCTGTGAAGAAGATCTCGACCTGCTGATGGCCGTCGCCGGCCAAGCCGCGCTGTCGTACGAGAGTGCTCGGCTGTTGGTCAGCTTCATGGAGAAGAAGAAGCAAGACGGTGAAATGGAAATCGCTCGCAACGTACAACGCGCGCTATTGCCGAGCGAACTTCCCAAAGTCGAGGGCTACGAGTTCTACGCTTCGTATGACGCGGCCCAGGCAGTCGGCGGCGATTACTACGATGCCGGCATGTTGCCCGGAAACAAGATTTTTCTGTCTTTCGGCGACGTCGCGGGCAAGGGCGTCCCCGGCGCACTGATCATGTCGCGGATGTCGAGCTGTTGCCAAAGCACGATGCAATTCGTCCAAGAAGTCGGGCCGGCCGTCGAGGCCATCAATCACCACATGTGCGCGAATGCCGTTGAAGGGCGCTTCGTGACCTATGTGTTGACGATCATCGACTTGACGACCCATGAGTTGACGCTGGCCAACGCCGGCCACATGTCGCCGATCATTCGTCGCGCGGATGGGACGCTCTTCGAGTTCCCCGATGGGTCGATTGGCCTGCCCATTGGTGTCGTGGACGGTTATCCGTTTGACGTCCTCGACTTCAAACTGGAGCCAGGTGACCTCGCGGTCTTATTCACGGACGGTGTCAGTGAAGCGATGGCTCCGAACGACGACCTCTACACGATGGAACGCTTGCGAGAGTTCATCCTCAAAGGCCCGAAGAAGGCCGATGAACTCGGCAAAGCGTTGCTCGCCGACGTTCGCCGCCACGCCAACGGCCGGCCGCAGAATGATGACATCACCATCATGACGTTTGGCCGCAATCCCGCGTGATGCGAGATGTCCTCTCGGGCGGCCTCGCAGCCGTTTCTTCAGAGTCGTTCGAGCTTGAAGCACATCGTGTCGCCATTCACGCAAGCAGCCTACGTGAATGAGCTGATACTCGTTGACCGCTTGTGGCGATGCCGTCGCGTTGATTCAATGAGTGCTCATGGCGTTTTGTTTCAGGCATCGGCAGTGGAGTCGCCAGATTTCCAAGGGCACGAGCTGATGTTCGAGGCATTTCAACTTTCGATGAAGTCCGCGAGGTACTGGCTGGCGATGACAGGCTTGGTCTGCTTCCCAGGATGCTCCGGGTGCGAGTCGCAGACTGCGCCAGCGAAGCCGCCGGTGACGAGTCAAGCAGAGTCGGCCCCTGCGTCGGAACAGGACTCGTCCGAGAAACGAAGTGACGCATCGGGACGTGCCGGCCAGGATGAATCAGCGACGGAAATTCGGGCCGCGCGGGGCGAAGCTGCCGCCGCCGACTCGGATGCGACTGCGGATGGTGAATCAGATCCTTCGTCAGCGACTAAGAAGTCCTCGAAGTCAGCGACGGGCGAAAGTGCGGCCCAACCAAGTTCCGGTACTGGCTCGGCCGAGCGAGAAGGCGGGCGCAGTGGAGGCGGCACAGCGGGCGGCAAAACAAAGCCGTCAGGACAAACCGGAAAGCCGAGTAGTCCCGGCGAAGCTGTGACGACGGCTCAGACGCTGAAACTACGAAGCGACAAGGCGGCGGCGGGCAAGGAATATGGTCAGGCGTTTGAACTCGCGACGAAGGCTTGGGAGTCCGTGCAGACGTTTCCCAAGGATGCGGCGTGCCACGAGATGTCGAGCGACTTGCAGCGTCGCATGGATGAATTGGGGACGCTGGCCAACACACAGCGTGGCTCTGATTTGAAGCGTGACAAGCCTTTGATTGTTCGTTGATCTCGATCAACAGAATCAGCGACGCACAGACAACTTTGGCTGGCAACTGAGAAAGCGTGACGATGGCGGACGCGGTCAACAAAACGAGACCCACGGGAATTCTTGAGCGCGTCACCTGCCCTCACTGCTGGGAGCAGTTCGCGCCAGAGAAAACTCTGTGGATCGCGGAACATGCGGACTTGCTGGGTGACAACCGGTTGCCGGACCAATCGCAACGGTTCCTGCCCACGCGGTTCACGGTCAAAGGTGAGGCGATTGATTCCAAGGGATTTCCGTGTCATCAACTCGCTTGCCCGAATTGCCATCTCATCGTGCCACGGCCGCTCTTTGAAATGGAGCCGTTGTTCCTATCCATCTTTGGAGCACCGGCCAGTGGGAAGTCCTACTTCTTGGCGGCCATGACATGGGAACTGCGAAAGGTTTTGCCGCTGTCGTTTCTGACGTCGTTCGCGGACGCGGACCCCGTGATGAATCGCAATCTGAACGACTACGAGGAGTCGGTCTTCTCAGGAGCGACTAACAGCGAACTGATCCCGCTCGGAAATCTGATCCGCAAGACGGAAGAGCAAGGGGATTTGTACGACGCGGTTTCGTTTGGCAATCAGATCGTCAGCTATCCCCGGCCGTTCCTTTTCAGCATGCAACCGCAGCAGTCGCATCCGAATCATGCCAAGGCGGCTCGATTGGGGCGTGTGGTAACGCTGTATGACAACGCGGGCGAATCGTTTCAGCCTGGCAAGGATTCGGCCGCGAACCCGGTGACGCGGCACATGGCGCAGTCGCGGGTGCTGTTCTTTGTCTTCGATCCCACCCAAGACACAAGGTTTCAAGGTCAGTTGGAGCAGCCGGAACTCGGCAGTGCGCGAACCATGCGGCAGGAACCAATTCTTCAAGAAGCCGCCGCACGGATTCGGCGGTACGCTGGACTGCGGCAGTCGGAGCGTCATCGCCGTCCTTTGATCGTGATCCTCACCAAGTTCGATGCGTGGTGGAATTTGCTGGGGAGCGATCCGCCGGATGACCCGTGGCTTGAAGTGCGTGGTCCCGATTCAAAAGGCAACGGTTCTTCGGGGTCGATGTGCGGCTTGGATGTTGCCGCCGTTGAACGCCAATCCCAACTGGCTCGCACGTTGTTATTGAAGTTGTGTCCCGAAATCGTGACTGCGGCGGAAGGGTTTGCCGAGGACGTCATTTATGTGCCGGCCAGCGCCGTGGGATGGAAGGTCGAGTTCGATCGTCGCAACAAGACTCCGGCGATTCGTCCGGCGGATGCGCAGCCGTATTGGGCGACCGTTCCGTTTTTGTATGGTTTGTACCGCTCGGCTCCGGGTTTGATTCCGGCCGTGACTCGTCGTTGAGCGGAGCGCGATCCGGGGTCAGGTCTTCAAATTTCATTTTTGGCGTCACGAATGGGGTGCGACGTGAGTTGGAATGGCGACATTGGATGAAAGTCAGGGGTGAATTGCGGGGCCAAAAATGAAATTTGAAGACCTGACCCCTGTCGGTGAAGTACTCGGTCTGCGAGGAATGTGGTGATGCAAGAACTTCTTTATACGTCGGTGCCGCGTGGGCTGAAGCCGGGCAGTCGTGGCTTCAGCACGGTGCTGAGCACTCAAGGCATGGTGGCTCCGCTGGCGGCGGCGCTGGAGGCATTGAGCGGCTATCGCCCCGTGTTTCCGATCGGTCATGCTCGCGTCGCCGAGAACCCGGTTGTTTACTCGCACTTGAAACTGCAAGTGGCAGGCAAGTCGTGGTA
>CAMDDX010000456.1 GCA_945893075.1 Planctomyces sp. SH-PL62
GAGCGAATTGGCATCAGCTCGTCGCCACCGGCCGATTTTCCGCACTGCTGAGCGACTCGATCAGGCGGCGTTTGACGCTGTCGAAATCGCGACCTAATTACTTCTGGACCTAATCAACATCGGCATTGGCGGCCTGATGAACTCTCTCCTCGGAAAGTACCCGTCGGCCATGAACGAACGCCGTCAACCACCGCTACGCCGCTTCACCTTTGCACGCCTCAATCCCGAACGTCGCGATACTGAGCGCCGCGATTCGCCCCGCTTCCCAATCGCGGCCGGCGTCCGCTTTCTGCGAGCCGCCGACGACGGCCCGGAAGTCATCGACGGCGACGTCATGGAAGCCTCGCTGACCGGTATGCGAGTCGTCCTCGACCAGCCGGTCCGCAAGAACGAGCAACTGCTGGTCGAAGTCACGTCCGAATTCCACGGCGGCTTCAACGTGACCGCACAGATCATGTGGGTCGAGAGCACTCCCGAAGAGTGCTACATCGCCGGCTGCGAGTTCTGCTCGATTTTGTCGCTGAAGCAGCGGGCGCAACTGCAGCGCTTGGCCGAAATGGCTTTGGCGGAGTGCTCGTAAAGCAAACGGCAAGGCTTTTCGTCCCGTAGCCGCGTTCGCCAGAACGCCGGTGGCCCGCACTCTGCGCGAGTGCGGCTACGGGAGGCCAGCGATTGCCGTTCAAAAAAAATACCGCGACCGTCAGGGACGGTCGCGGTACGGTTGAGAAACCTTCAATCGAGCATTGAGGTTTACAGGCTCTTGCGTTTGTCGGCGATCAACTTGATCAACGCTTTGTGCGGGTCGGCAAACTTCGCCAAGCCTTCGAACATCAGCGTCTCTTCGAGCTTCGCGAAATCGACTTCGCGGTCGATCTCGGCAACGACGTCTGCAGGCGGGAACTTGTCGATCGTACGCGAATAGGTCGCGCCGGTCAGATTCTGCACAGCGGCATTCGTGCCGGGCGGATTGGTTTGAATGTCCGAACCGGCCAAAGCCGAAACGTACCGATCGGGAGATTCTTTGGGATCTTTGGTACCGGTGCTGGCGAAGATGAGCTCTTGCTTGAGCGGCAGCTTCTTCTCAGCCCACCACTTTTCGTTGTCTTGCCAGATGCGCTTCACATTGAGGATGCCGACCTGTCCTTGAGCGGCGGCGGAAAGCTGCGACACCTTTTGCTTCGTGTACACGTCGATGCGGCTGACGAAGATGCTGAAGACTGACTTGAATTTGTCGAGCGACTTGCGTCGCTGAGCGCCGCGCCACACCGCTTCGCGAGCCAAGAGGTATTGCCGGTGCGAGAAGATCAGCGTGACGTTCAGCGTGATGCCGGCCGCGCACAGTTCTTCCAAGGCTCCCAGTCCTCCGGGCGTCGCGGGGACTTTAATCATCCGGTTGGTGTGCCCGGCCGACCATTTCTTGCCGAGCTCGATGTACTTCGCGCTCTTCTCGGCGATGCTCAAAGTGCAAGCCGCGTCTTCCAGCAACGGGTCCAGCTCGAACGACACATAGCCGTCATTGCCGTGCGTCTCGGCCGACACCG
The DNA here is from genome assembly GCA_945893075.1 of Planctomyces sp. SH-PL62. Lineage (GTDB taxonomy): Bacteria > Planctomycetota > Planctomycetia > Planctomycetales > Planctomycetaceae > SXKJ01. Next base: position 1,542 of record CAMDDX010000456.1, read on the forward strand.
GCAGGAACACCTCTTGAGCGCCCCGCACCAATTGGTCGGTGACTTGCCACGCGATGGCTTCATCGTCCAAGCCTTCTTTGATCAGCGCGACGATCCGATCATCGAACCGGCCGGTCTTGATGAGGTCGGAGACAATGATGGGATTCGAGGTGGCTCCCGAGGCCCCTTGCTGGCGATTGATCTTCACCAAATCGGGGTCGATGCTGTCGAGCCAAAGTTTCGTACCGGAGGCGATCAGGGATTGCAGTGGAGTAGTCATAGATAGTGCTCCTGAGAGAAGGGACGGGGTTCGAGCAAGAGAATACCCACGAGGCACGATGCTCGCCAGCAGTCCAGACCATTCCCTTTCAGACGAACGTGTCGCGGCTGTCGAGGTATCGGGCGAGGGCCTCGTGCCAGTCGGGGAGCGGGCCACCGATGACGCTCGCCAGCTTGCGACCGTCGAGCACACTGAAGGCTGGCCGGAGAGCCTTCGCCCCGAATTCCGCCGTCGTGATCGGGGCGACTTCGACAGGGAGGTTCGCCAGCCGAAAAATTTCCCGTGCGAATTCGCACCAGGTCAGACTGCCGGAATTCGTCGCGTGGTAGAGTCCGAAAGCGTCGGTCGCGATCAGCCGTACCAGCGCATCGGCCAAGTCCGCCGTGGCAGTCGGCGTGCAGCGTTGATCATCCACAACTCGAAGTTGTCGCCGCTCATGGCCGAGCCGCAGCATCGTCTCCACGAAGTTGCCTTTGCCGGCTCCGCGCAGAGCCGCGAGCCCATACAGCCCGCAGGTCCGCACGACGAAATGCCGCGAGCATTCGGCTTGGACGAAATGCTCGCCGGCCAATTTGCTGATGGCGTAACCGCCACACGGTTGCGGGACGTCGGACTCTGTCCACGGTTGGGCTGGCGGATCGGGAGCGCCCCCAAAGACGTAGTCCGTGCTGAGGTGCAACAGCCTCCAGCCGTGTGCCTCACACAACCTCGCGAGGTTGCGGGGGCCGAACGCATTCACGGAGTAAGCGACGTCCGGCTCGTCTTCGGCTCGATCAACCAAGTTGTACGCCGCCGCGTTAATGACCAGATCCAGCGGCAGCGGAGTGAGTACTTCGGCGACTTTCGTCCCGTCCGTGATCTCAATCTCCGCGTGTCGCAGCGGCACGACGTCGTGGCCGGCCGCTTGTAATCGCGGCAGCAGATCGCTGCCGAGTTGACCGCTCGCTCCAATCAACGCGACGTGCATGTCGATCCCTCTTCGCTTGAAAGCAATCCCGCAACCGATCACAGGCAGGCCGAAACATGGAATCGCGGGAAGTTAGCAAGTCCCCTTTCTGGGTCCATGCGCGGAGACCGTCACCTTGCCGATCACAGAGCCTCGCCATGCGCCAGAGAATCTCTGCAACGCCTTGAGGCATAACAATCAGTGTCGCGGCACGAAACATCGCCGGTTGTAGGGATCACGGTCTCATTGCCGATGCCGGGAACCGTTTTGCGAGCCGACCGGCCAATCAGCCGAAAACGGTCACACAGCGGTTTTTTGGTTGGAAGACTGCGTTTGGCGGCGTATTCTGTTGCCCGCTTGGGCGTTCTCCGTCGAAGCCGTGGGCTGTGCCTCCAGCCCGTGAATCAGTTCTTTCTTGAGTGCGGCGATGGAAGCACGGTGTGGAGCCGTGCTGGATCAATCTCATCGCGTTTCGAGCAGTGGATGGCTCGTGCGATTTCCCTCTGTAGGAGTTCCCTGGCGTTGAGCTTGTTTTGTGGCTGAGAAACCCCAGCGGCCGATCCCCGGCCGAGGCGGTTGGTCGGCCGGTCAACTCCGCCAGCATCGCGTATGAATGTCATTCTTCGCGAATACTCGGTCAACGACGCGACTTGGTTTTACCTGTCGCTACTGCTGATCCTCGCGGTCTTTTTCCGGTTCAATCGAGTCTTCTCGTTGCGGAACTTGGACCTCGCGCTGCTGTTGTCGATCGCGCCGGGATTGTTGCTGGTGCTGCGTCGCAACGAGTTCGGTGACATCGGTTATGGCTGGCTGTTTGTGGTCACGGGCTGTCTGCTCGTGCGGTTGTTCAGCGACAGCTTTTGGAAACGGCGTCCGTTATTGGAACAAAACCTCAACGCCGCAGGCATGGCGTTCCTGGCGATCTCCGCGTTCGTCTTTTTGGTCAGCAGCGCATTGAACGCGCCACCTCCTCAAGAGACGGTCGAGACTGTGCGCCGTGCGGATGAAATGCTCAAACGGCAGGACACGACACTGGAACAACCCGCGACCGATGAAACTCAAGCCGGCCCCGCCGCGCGTTTGGTGGCGGCTCCGGTCGTGCGGGCTTCGGATTTGGTCGTCTC
>CAMDDX010000457.1 GCA_945893075.1 Planctomyces sp. SH-PL62
TTGTATTCGGCGTTGATCGGCTCGTGGATCGTGTCCCGATTGAACGGTGTGTTGACCGCATTCAGAATCGGGATGACGTCCGCATCGGCATAGCCCACGCCGGAAACCTCGAACCAATCGCCGTTGACGTCGAGAATCCGCACCCACTCACGCGACACGCGCACCTTGCGCAGCATCCGTAGCTCGCTGCGAGTTCGTTTCAAGAACTCCAACGTCTCTGGGAGCCGCTCTGGCTCAAAGCGGTGTTCAGCCACCGCACGACCGCTGCTCTTCACGATGCCCTCGACTCAATCGGCACGAATCACACCTTGATCCAACAGGACTTGGACAAATTTCTTGGCGACCGGTCCCGCCACCTTGCCACCGGAACCAGCTTGTTCCAGCACGACGACAAATGCAATCCGCGGACGGTCAGCCGGGACATATCCGGCGAACCACGCATGATCCGGCCGACCGCCACCGATCTCGGCGGTTCCCGTCTTGCCGGCAATCGCGACCTCCTTCATCCGGACGGATTTGAAGCCGGTCCCTTGGGGGTGAGCGACCACTTGCTCCAATCCTTCACGCACGCGAGCCAACGTCCCTTCGGAAAGTTCGGGCAGCCGACGGCGGTTTGGTTCGATCATCGTCGAGGTCATCGCCGCGCCCTCGCCTGCCGCGCTGATGTCGCGAGCAACTTGCGGCGTCACCAGCCAGCCATCATTCGCAATCGCCGCCATCAGCCGAGCGATCTGCAACGGTGTGACCGTCAGCCGCGATTGCCCGATCGCCAGACCCAGCGTGTCGCCGTCGTACCACGGTTCACGTCGTGTCTTCGCAGTCGATGCGGTTCCGTCATTCTCCCACGGTGAGGCCGGCTTCAAGGAGTTCGCATCATCTCCGGCCGGAACCGGGGTCAGGTGTTCTGATTTCTGTTTTGGCCTTTCCATCGAGGTTGATTTGATTGGGGAGTCAGACTTTCCATTCTCGTTGGACTGGGCATTCGAGGCCAAAACAGAAATCAGAACACCTGACCCCTCACCCGGACGCGGCGGACGCGGGACATGACCGCGACGCTCGCCCGGCACATCGACGCCGGTGAGTTGTCCGAATCCGAACTCGTCCGCCCAATGCACCAGCGGCTGCGGACCCAGCGTTTGAGCGGCTTTGAAGAAGTACACGTTGCACGACCGCGCGAGCGCCTTCGTCAGGTCCGTGCCGTAGTGAGCATGGCTGTGATAACAGCGAAACTTGTTCGGATCTTTGAGATACCCAACACATTCGATCTCCCGATCCGGATCGATGCGCTGCCGCGCGTCGAGTCGCCGGCTCTCTAAGACAGCGACCGCCGATACCGCTTTGAAGACCGAGCCCGGAGGCAACGTCATCTGCATCGCCCGCGAGAACTGCGGTCGGCGCGGGTCTTCATCGAGAGCTTGCCGAAGTTCGGCACTGCCGCCCAGCAAATCGTTGACGTCAAACGTCGGAGCGGTCGCCGCTGCCAGGATCGCTCCCGTCTGCACGTCGATGGCCACGATGCAACCACCGGGTGGACATGTCTCTCCCGTAGCCTGACTCTCAACGACCTCTTCCAACAGCTTCGTCGCCTCGTCCTGCAAAGCCATCGAAAAGTTCAGCACGACATCGCGCCCCGGCTGCGGCGTTCGCACGATTTCCGTCCGCACGATCGTGCCGTGATGATCGCGGACGATTTTGCGTTGGCCGCGCACGCCGTGCAGGACATGCTCGTAAGACTGTTCAATGCCGGATCGTCCAATCGTGTCCCCTGCCTGATAATCCTGCGGCCCGCTGTTGGGAGAGCGATCCTGGCGCGAACGGAGTTCGTCGGCATTGATCTCGCCACGATAACCAACGAGATGCGGAGCGACTCGACCGTTCGGATAGATGCGTCGAGAGGTCACGTCGGTCCGCGCGCCGGGGTATTGCTCCGGGTGCGTCTCGATCTCGGCGACGACTTCCAGCGGGACATCCTCCAGCAACAGGTGATAGTCCGATTGCTCCGAGATGCGCAGCGGGTCGCGCCGTTCTCGCGTCGGCGTCGTGGTGAGTTCATGCTTCACGACCTGCCAGGCGTGCTCAATCGTAGACGGCACACTCCGTGTGCCGTCGATTTCGTTCGGCACACGGAGTGTGCCGGCTACTTTTGCCCCACGTCGTTCTTCAACGAGCTGATAGATTCGTTCGACACGCTGCTGCACTCGGCCGCGCAGTTCGGCCAACTTGCCGGGGTTATGTTCGGTCAATTCGGCGAGCGACTGCCATAACTCTTCGCGTCGCGTGAGGACGTTGGCTTTCGCTTGCTCGAACTTCGACTTGTCTCGCCGTTCGGCACGGCTCAGTCGAGCGAACGCTTCGTCGCGCAGCCAGCGTTCATTGGGCGGTTCTTCCAGCCAGCGGTAATGGACCAGCACTCGATAGCGTTCCTCGTCAAACGCCAGCACGGTCCCGTCCGCCGCGAGGATGCGGCCATGCCGAGCCGGGATCGACTCGACCGATTCCGATTCACGCCGAGTCTCGACGGCGAAACCCTCGGCGACGAATCCCTGCAAATGCACCAACCGCCCGGCCACCACGAGCAACGGCAACGCCATCGCTACGAACAACCAGACCAAACGCACGCCCGGCTCGGCATCGACATCAAACGCCGAGCCGCCGCGCGTCGGTCCGCTGTCGAACAGGGGAGTGGGTCGATTACGCATGGTGATAGCGTGCCGCGCGGTTGGTTCGCAGCGCTCCGAATATGCTCAGGCCGGCGCACAGCGCCAGTCCATACGCCGCCTGGCCAGCCAACGTCGTCATTGACTGCAACGTCACGGCCGGGCCCTCGGACAAGACGCATCCCAAACCTCGCGACAGCAGCAGGCCCGTCGCGATGACGGAGAATTGCCACACCAGCCTCGGCCAGCGCGAACGAACGTCTGCATCCGGCCGCAGCGACAACATCATCGCCGCGGTCAACGTGGTCGCCAGCATCTCGACGCCGAATCGTCCGCTCGACAGCCCATCCGCCAGCAAACCGATGAGCGATGTCCAAGCGAGACCACGTGCGTCGGTGAACCACGACAATGCCAACACCACCGGCAGCCACATCAGCGGCGGTCGGCAATCGCCAATCGACAACGCCGTTCCGCAAGCCGCTTGCGTCGCGAGGGCCAGATACGTCGTGATGAGGAGGATGAGGTGTTTCATACTTTGGAGTGCGGTGTGTCAGCACCGCTTTCGATCGCGGCGCAGCCGCCTTTTTTTCAACAACCAGGTCCAAGCTCTGCTAAAACAAAATCCAAAGCGGTGCTGACACACCGCACTCCAAAGGGTTAATTCGCCAGCCGTTTCGGATTTACTGTCGGCCGCACGATGCTGACCGACTTCGTGGATTGCGGATCAATGGCCGGCCGGACTTCGATGTCCCAATGAGTGGCTCCGGCGGCGAGTTCGGCGTGCGTGACGATGCCGTAGAACAACGGCGTCTCAAAGCCACCGGGAGTTTCGAGCGAAAAGACTTCATCCCCTTCGCTGACGGGATCGGTCGCACGAATCTTGGTCAGCGAGCAAGCAGCCTTTCCGTCGCCAGTCAGGATCCCTTCAGCGCCGAACACGAGGCCGTCGGCAGTGACTCGCGCGAGACGTGCTCGGCCGCGAAAGCGTTTGTCGGTGAGCGGCACCCAAGTGCTCGACCAATGCCCGACATGTTGCAGCTTGCCGATGACGCAGCTTCCGGCGAACACCGGCAGATCGGCGGTCAGGCCGATGTCCGCGCCTTGATCCAGCAGCTTGGCGTTGGCGTCGAGCACCAGCGACGCCTCCACGACCCCGCTCATTTGTCCGCGATCGAGCAGCCTGCCGGACCGCCACGAGGCGGCCAGTTCGTC
>CAMDDX010000458.1 GCA_945893075.1 Planctomyces sp. SH-PL62
CCCTACTTCTCGGCGGAGCAATCGCATCTGGTGCGGATGACGACGAGTCGAGCCGATTTGGAAACGACGCTCAGCGTTCGCGTCTTTCGCGGATCGCTGCTGGATCTGGCGTTGCCGTGGCCGGGGTTCAAAGCGGAAGGCTGGGACGCAGTCTCGAATGACACGCCCGAAGTGGTCGAGCAAGTCTCCGTCGAAGAGACGCCGAGCGGTCCGCAATTACGCGTCCGCTTGGTCGATCGCAAAACACGCGGCGACCGCGAGTTTGAAATCCGGCTGACTACTCGGCGAGTGATCCCGACAGACGGTTCGGCCTTCGATCTGTCGCTGCCGTATGTCGCGGCCAGCGTCCAGAAGGCCTCGAACGTCATCGTTGCTCCCAGCAGCAATCTGGAAGTCGAATGGACGCCGAAGGACGAGTCGCGTGCGCGGCCGACGACGCCGGATGAGGAAATGCTCGACCATTTGGAATCCACGCGCAGCGTCATGGCTTGGCGCTGGGAGAAAGAGTCACCGGCATTTGCCGCGAAGGCGAAAGTGCAGCAGCAGTCGATCCACACCGAGTCGTTGAGCGAGTTGACGCTCGAAGCTCGCAGCGTGACGGTGAAGCAGCGCATCGGTTACGAGGTGGCGTTCGAACCGCTCACGCAAGTGCGGTTGATGGTGCCGCGAGCGATCGAGAACCGCGTGCGTTTTTCTCTGCGCGACTCGGCGGGACAATTGAAGCCGCTGCCGCCACCGGTGTTCACCGCGTTGGAGATCGATCAAGCGCGGCAATGCCGGCTGCCGCTCGTTCCGCCACAGGTCGGCAAGTTTGAAGTCCTCGCGGAATTCGACGTCGAGCGAGTGGCCGACATCAGCGACGAGCCGGCACCGGTCCACATTCCCGTGCTGCAATCGTCCGATGAGGAATTCTCCGCCACGCGCGTCCAATGGAAGACCGGCGAGAAGTGGACCGCAACGCTCGACGATCCCGCCTGGAAACCGGAACTCGGCAGCGACAAGACATCCGTCTGGAAAGCCAACGGGGCGAAGAACTCGGTCGCGATCAAAGTCGCTTCGGCGAGCGATTCGGCCTTGCAGGACTTCACGGTGCATCGCGCGTTGATTCGCACGGTCGTCGGCGAAGGCCGCTCACACTCGCAAGCGTTGTTGGAACTCGACCGCGACGTCCGCGAAATCACGTTGACGCTGCCGGCCGAAATTGCCTCGCAAAAGTTCCAAGTCTGGTGGAATGGAGTCGAGGTGAAGGTGGAGCCGATCACGCGCGTTGATTCGGCCGGGGGCACGGAGGTGCGTTTGCGGCAGCCGAGTGTCCTGCGAACCGTGGCTCGCGCGGCGGCAGAGTCGAAAGACAAACCGAAGACGACGCTCTGGTGGGATTACGTTTCGCAACAGCCGACGAACTTTGTCTGGAGCAATCGCCACGAGTTGGTGACTCCCAAATTCGCGAGCACGGTGTGGATCGCACAAACGATTTGGCAAGTGGTGTTGCCGTCGGACCAGCATCTGCTGACGACGCCGCGCGATTACGCCACTCAATTTCATTGGCAGCGGTCGTTGTTGTTGTGGACTCGCCAGCCGAATTTTGGCTACGACCGCATCGAGCGTGTGCTTCAAGAAGCCGCGGCCAACCGGAGTGAAGTGGCCCCCATGAGTACCTTAGCCGCCGGCGATTCCGGCAGCGTGTACCCGTTGAGTTGCTTCGGTCCGCCGCAGCCGCTGGTGTTTTGGACGATGAGCCGCTCGGCGGTCGTGGGTTGCGGCGCGGGTCTGGCGTTGCTGCTGGGCTTCGTCCTGATTCGTATGCCCGCGACGCGGCATGTGCTGACGTTTTTGGTGGTCGGATTCCTGATGTCGCTCACCGCGCTGTGGTTCTCCGAGCCTGTGAAAGTGTTGCTGCAACCGGCGATCCTGGGAGCGGCGATGGCTGTCGTCGCCGCGATCATCGACCGTGTCGGTCGCCGTGTACCGCAGACACCGCTGGTCACACTCACGTCGCCGAGCGACTTCTTTGCGGCGTCCGGATCGGGCGTGCGGGTCGCGGGTGCGGGGATGGCGGCCTCGGCCTCGACGTCGCCGCCACAGGCTGTTTTGCAGAACGAACCGATTTCGGCGTCCGGGCCAGGAGGACGATCGTGATGGCGGATTGCAAATTGCAAATTGCAAATTGCAAATTGAGGCGAGCCGGGGTCAGGTGTTCTGATTTCTGTTTTGGCCGTTCGGTTGCCGTCGATACCCATTCCGAGTCCTTCGTCCGAACTGAGACGGGTTCCTTTGGTGAAGCCAAAACAGAAATCAGAACACCTGACCCCTCGCTGTCACGTTCCAATTCGCAATTTGCAATTTGCAATTTGCAATTTGCAATCGCTTTCCTGTTGTTGCTCCTGCTCTCGTCAACCACGCACGCCGAGGACAAACCCCCGCCGCGAATCCGTCACGTCTTCGTCCCCGTCGACAAGCCAGAACTGTGGCCGAAAGACGGCGACCGTCAGCCGCTCCCGTTTGAAGAATACGTCGAGCTGCGCGAGTCGAATCAGCCGTCGCGTCCGGCTCGGCACGGAGCGCATATTGAGTGGCAGTCGTTGTCGGCGACGTTTGATCCAGCGCGCGGTGTGTTGACGGACGGCCGTTGGTCGGCCGAGGTGCGCGGAACCGAGAAGCAATCGCGGCTGATGTCTCTGGAACCATTGGATCTGCCGATCTCGGAATTGAAGTGGGCGGATGGGGACGCGGTGTGGGGGACGGCTCCGTCCGGAGAATCACTGCTGCTGGTCGATGCGGCGGAGCGGCGATTGGAAGGTCGCTTCTCGCGGCAAGGGCGACGTCTGCAACGGACCTGGCAGTTCGACTTGCGGCTCGCGGCGGCGACGGTTTCGGAACTCAAACTGCGTGTGCCGGCGAAGTATTCGTTGAAGTGTGCCGCGGGGATGCTGCGCGGACCATTGACCGGCGGTGAAGAGGGCTGGCGGTTGTGGCAAGTCAATCTCGGCAGTCAGTCCCGCTGCGAGGTGTTGGTCATCGACTCGCCAGCGGTTGCGCCGACGGAGCCGGTCGTCGTTTACGAGCAGACGTCGTCGTATGTGCTGCGCGAGGCGGAGGTCGAAGTTCAATGCGAAATCAACGCGGAGATTTTTCACACGCCGAAAGCCACGCTGACATTCGCGGTGCCGGACGAATTGTCGATTTACACGATTGGATTCGCCGGGGACTCGCGCTTGAATTGGCGCGAACTTCCGCGCGTGGCTGGGCAACCGCGACAGGTGGAAGTCTCGCTGCCGGAGCCGCAAATCGGACGCGTGCGCGCGTTGCAATTGCTGGGGGGCGCGACGGCGAAATGGGAGCCGTCGTTCTCGCTGCCGCGTATCACGCTGGTCAACGGCTGGTTCACGAGCGGGCGTTGGAACGTGTCGGTCGATATGCCGCTGGTGTGGCGCGGCTGGCGTCCGCTGGGGCTGCGGCTGACTGAAGTCAACGCGACCTCACCGACCTCACGGCGGCTCTCGTTCACACAGTTTCTGGCGGACGCCACGCTGGGTTTGGACATTTCGATTCCGGAGGCTCGGTTGACGTCGCATGGCCTGCAACGACTCACGGCGCGCGAGACGACCTGGCGTCTGACGAGCGAATGGTTGTGGCAATCGAACTCCGGTGTGTCCTTCGCCGCGCGCTGCCGAGTGCCTCTCGGCTGGGAAGTTCTCGATGTGCTCTCGCTGCCGGAATCGGCCGA
>CAMDDX010000459.1 GCA_945893075.1 Planctomyces sp. SH-PL62
CGGTTCCGAAGCGGGTTCTTCACCGCCGAAGTAGCGTCCCTTCTTACCGACCGCAAAGTTCTTCGCGGGGAAGTTGCGATTCAAGTCGATCTCACGCGCGTTGGTCCGCGTGCCGCGAGCGAGTCCATCCGGATTCGCGACCGGCATGATCGCCACTCGGCGACCGTAATACGCTTCCGAGTTCTTGGTCAGATGTTCGACGAGCTGGTTCGCGACAAACGCGGTGTTGGCCTCGTCGCCATGAATGGCGGCGAAGATCAGCGTCTTCGGGCCAGTCGTGCCGAAGTAGTGTCCGACGATCGGCAGTCCGAGCACCGACTTCCCCAACTGCCGCGTCTGCGGTCCGAAGACTGGCAATAAATCACCGGGCCGCAGCGATTCGCCAGCCGCGACCGACACGATCTCAATGACCGAGGCCGGTTCGTCGGGAGCGACGATCGGCTCGATGGGAACGAGGTCCGCCGACGGTGGCGTTACCGGAGCGACTGTCGCGAGCGACTTTGTCGCGCGGCGAAGTTTGGGCAACGGGCGATTCCAAACTCGGCCAGTCGCCACGTTACCGGGCGCGATCTTTCCGTGGAGTCGCGAATACTCGCCCGGATCGGATGGATCGAAGTTGTACGGCGTGATCAGCGGCAGCGCGTCTGAATTGGCAGTCCCCGGTGAGTCCGGCTCGGTGGCCGGCACGCTCAGCGACGTGACACACAATGAGGCTGCCGCAATCGCGGACAGCAGCGGACGCGCAGCGGCTCGGCCACGCGGAAAAATCCAATCGAAGGGAATCATGATCGGCTCACGCTCTAGGGGGTTGCGGAGCGTCCGTGCGAAATTCGACCTGCAAGGCTCCGAGCATCTTGGTGATCTGAGCCTCCTTGCGATTGATGTTGAGCACGTTGTCGAGCACGAATGCGCGCGGCTCGTTGGTCGGATGCAGAATCAGCCGGCCGGAACGGAGCAGCATGTACTCGAACACGTCGTTGATTTCTTTGCTGATCCGCAAGTTCGGAGCGGAGAAGCGTTCCAGGTCGCTGAGGAATCCGTGATGGTGCATCAGCTCGTTCGGGCGGACTTCCCAGTAATCGAAGCGAGCCATGATCCACACGATGATGTAGAGCAAGCTCAAGAACACCACGAACAACCCGTAGAACTGTGCGTTGGCCCAAGGCTTTAAGGCTTCAAAGAAGTCTTTCACGAGCGGAACCGTGTCCGGGTAATTGGTGAAGAACAGGACCGCCCCCATCCCAATCGCGCAAAAGCCAAAGAACAGCGTCAACGACGTTGTCCGCGGAAAGTCGAACGAGATCACAACGAGGTTTGCGGCGGTCATCATCAGGAAGAACAGCGTGAAGTTTTCCGCCACACGATGCCGCACGCCGGTCTGCAACGCCGCATCGCCCAGGATCAGCATGATGAGCAAGGCCAGAATCGAGACGATGTAGGTCGGATAGAGAAACACGATCTTCGGATACGAGACCAGAAAGATCGAACTCGGAGCCTCTTCCCGGTCGCTGTCCGGCGGCGCGGTTGCAACGATCGGCTGAGTCGCAGTGGCGGCAACCACAGGCGGAACGGGATTCGGGGCCGAGTCATTCGCGGGATTGTCGGTGCTCATGGAGTCGATCTTTGGCTAACGAATCGGATGTTGGACGAGATGCTGCCGCGAGCGATTCGCGGACCACAGCCAAACCTTGAACCATCAGGGCCTCCAACAATCTATCGAGCCAACCGTGCGACGTGTAGTAGTGGGACAGGTTTTCGCACGGCTGACGAATTCGTTGTGTTAGCAAATCTGTAGCCCGACCCCTCGTGGGTCGGTTGATTCGACATGTTTTGAAAATACAGACGATTCTGAATCCTCCGACCCACGAGGGGTCGGGCTACAGTCGGACTACAACTCTTCGCGATGCCGGCGCAGCAGCATCCAAAACTCATCCAGACGCAGAATCCAGGTCAGCACGGCATAGCTGACCAGCGCCGCCAGGACCGTCGCGCCGAGTTGCAGCAAACGTCCCGTGGAATTGACGGCCTGTTCAGAAAACTGTTGCAGCACCCACCATGCCAACGCCGTCATCGCCGCCGTGCCGACGAACGCTCGACCCGCATTGCTCGCCAGCGACCACCACGGCAGCCGGCCGACGCGGCCTTGAATGAACAACAAGCACAGCCCGAACTGCAAGATGCCGCACAGTGACGTGCTCAAGGCCAATCCGCGACCACCGATCACGAAAATCAGGCTGAAGTTCAAGACGAGGTTCACCAGCACCACGAACAATCCAATCTTCAAAGGAGTCATGCGGTCGCCGATCGCGTAGTAGCCGCGCTGCACGATCAACAGACCACAAAAGGCCCACACGCCCAAGCCGTAGGCCGCGATCATCTCGGCGATCTGTCGAGCATTCGCCTCCGTGACGTGGCCACGCTGAAAGAGCACCACCGCGAGTGGTTCGGCCAGCAGCCACAAGCCCGCGCTCGCTGGCATGCCAACCACGAAGACCAATCGCAGGCCGAGCGAAAGGTCGTCTCGCAGGCGTTGCCAATCGCCGCGCTCCGCGTGCCGAGTCAGCACTGGAAAGATCACAGTTCCCAACGCGACTCCCAAGATTCCCAGCGGGAACTGGTACAACCGCTGGCCGATGTTCAACGCGGATGCCGTGCCGAACTCCAGCGGTCTCCAGTCGGGCATCACGACGTCCACCGGCCGCGACATCACGAGCGCGATCAACGTGTCGCAAAACGTGTTGACCTGTGTGATCGACAATCCCACGACGACCGGAGCCATCATTCGCAGCAGTTCGTGAATCCGTTCTCGTGCCGCAAGCCAATGGCCGCGCGGCCGAAAGCCCAACCGAATCAACTGTGGCCACGGAGCAGCCAACTGCAAGAAGCCGGTCAGCACCACGAATCCCGCCAACCAATGGGCCTGAGTTTTCGCGGTCAGATCAAATCGTTGCAGCACCCAAATCGCCGCTAACGAACTGACGTTGAACAACACCGGCAACAGGGCGGGCCAAGCAAAGCGGCCCAGCGCGTTCAACACTGCTCCCATCTGCGCGGTCAAACAGATCAGAGGCAGGTACGGCAACATGATCGCGGTGAGCACCAGCCACAGTCGCAACTCGGCGCTCAGCGGTGCGAGCCAGATTGTCGCAGCGAGAGCCAACTCGGCGACCGCCACAAGAGCCGTCAACCACAGGCCCAGCCACACGAACACGGAACTCGCCAACTGCATGGCTGCGTCGCGTCCGTGTTGTTCTTGTTCGCGCACGAAGAGCGGCGTAAACGCCGCGCTCAACGCTCCTTCTCCGAACAGCGCCCGCGCGAGATTCGGAATTCGGAACGCTCCCACGAACGCATCTGTCACCGGGCTAAGCCCCCACAGCCCCAACATCGCCGTCTCGCGAATGAAGCCGAGCACACGGCTGAGCAGCGTGCAGAGGCTGACGATTCGCAGCCCGGAGAAGAGTCCCGCTTCGTGGGGCAGGTTTTCAACCTGCCCGTTCGTGACGGGCAGGTTGGAAACCTGCCCCACGTCCTCGGCCGACTCGTCACGATCCGTCATGCTGGAGCACTCCGCTCACGTGACGAGCGGACTCAGCCGGGCCTCGTTGATGCCGAGCGACAGGAGCACCACGCTCACGCGCTCGATCGGCCAGCCGCTTCCGTGCGCACACCAATAAATTTCCAGGTTCTCTTG
>CAMDDX010000460.1 GCA_945893075.1 Planctomyces sp. SH-PL62
TTTACGTCGCGAATGACGTGCAAGAGAACCACTTGTTTTTGGGAACCGGTCCCGGTCGCTTTCAAGAAACCGGCGCACTCTGGGGATGCGCCTTCTCGAACATGGGGCATGCTCAAGGCTCGATGGGCGTCGGCGCGGCGGATGTGAATGGCGATGGCTGGCCTGACTTATGGGCGACGAACTTCACAGAGGAAGACAACGCGCTGTACCTCAACGATCGGGGGCAAGGCTTCACGGAATCAGCGGTGGGTATGGGACTGGCCGGCGTCTCTTGGAAATGGGTGGGGTTCGGGACCGGGTTCGCGGATTTTGACCATGATGGGTGGCTCGATTTAGTCATTGCCAATGGGCATGTGCAGTATTTCAGCCAGGGAGCGCCCTACCGGCAGCCGGCGCAGTTGTTTCGAAATCAGGCGGGGCGCTTCACCGAAGTGTCGGCAAAGGGTGGCACCTATTTTCGGGGCGTACATCCCGGACGCGGTCTGGCGATCGGTGACTATGACAATGACGGAGCGGCGGATGTGATCATTGTTCATCAAAATGAGCCGGCGACGCTCTTGCGAAATCGGCAGCCGGCGCGACACTGGGTTCGGTTACTTCTACGAGGCACGGCCTCGAATCGTGACGGGCTGGGCGCGAAGGTGACGTTGAAACTTGCTGGCCGTGAAATTGTGCGTTGGGTTCACAGTGGTTCCGGTTATCTTTCCACGTTTGATCCGCGAGTCCTGTTGCCCCTGTTCGACGATCAAGCAGCCACGGTCAGCGTCCATTGGCCGTCCGGTTTGGTCGAGGAGTTCGGGGGATTGGCACAAAGGCAGACGCATGTGCTCCATGAAGGTCGAGGAACGCGTCGCTGACGAGACCGTCCGTGATCAGCGCCTGTGGTACGACCCGCGTCGCTGGGAACCGACGGGCTGGCTGGTGTTTCTGACGTTGTTGGGTGGAGTCTTTTTCGGGATTCGTTCCGTGTCCCTCGGTCGTTGGGAGGACTTGGAGAAGTCTCGGCAAGGACTCCGCGCGGTCATCAACGAGCCGAACTTGGGGCGGCGATTTCAACGAGCATTCTCGGTCGAGGCTCCCTTGCGCGACTGCTTGCAAGCGCGAGCGAGCCTTGCCGATCCCGCGCGACTCTGGTTGGGAATCAGCTTGGCGTTTCAAGATCGGGGGGACGAAATCAATGACTTGTGGCAGACAGCGGATTGGCGTCACTGTTCGACGGAGGACTTGGCTCAAGCCGCGATGGCGTTCTTTCGGATCTCTGATTTCCCGCGCGCGTCCGAATTGATTCGGCAGGCACTGCAGCGTTTGGATGCTCGCGAATTGGTGCTGCGAACGGCGATCGTGATCGACTTCGATCTGGGCCGTCTGGAGGACGTGTTGACGCATTGCCAGGAACTCGCGCAATTAGCTCCGCGCGATCCCAGCCCGTGGTTGACTGAAGCGGCTGTGTATGAAGCTCAGTCCAATTGGCCGAAAGTCGTTGAGGCGTATCGCACCGTCTTGAAGCTGACGGCCGGGAACAATGCTCGTTACCGGTTAGTCATGGTCGGCTTTTTGTTGAAGGTGGGAAACGTTGCCGAAGCGCGGCAGGAATTCGACCGCTTGCGCCAAAACTCTCCGGACGTGATGGCGGAAGAGCCGAGCCTGGAGGCGAACCTGCTCTTCGCCGAAGGGAAGTTTCTGGAAGCTCGCGAAAGCCTCGAATCCGTCTGGCCCAAAGTGTCCGACAACGCGGACGGCCTGATCTTGTACGGCCGCCTGCTCATGCAGACCGAGCGTCCGGCGGATGCGATTCCGCATTTGGAGAAAGCTCGGCGTCTGAGCCCGGCGGATTCTCAATCCTTATATCACTTGGCTCAGGCCCACCGCCGCGCCGGACACGAAGACGTGGCGACGAACTTGCTGAGCCGTCATCGAATTCTGCTGACGATCCAGCAGGAGTTGTATGCCTTGAGCCGCACGGCCGAAGCGGAACCGAATAACTTGCCGGTTCGACTGCAGTTAGTCCGACTCTACGAATCCATCGGAGCCACAGAGCAAGTGGAATACTGGCAGCGCTCGGTGGTGATTCTCCAGCAACGTCAACAACCCGCAGGGACCGAAGCGCCGAGCACCCTATGAAATTTCGTTGCGAATTCACGCACTGCCTCTGCCTGAGTTTGGCTGTTGTTCTCGGCTGTGGATCGGAACCAGGATTGAAGTCCGAGCGCGCTGCGGAGCAACTTCCTGCAACGGCCACGACAGGCTCGGATTTGTGGCCCGTGGCCAAACTTCCTGCGGAACTCCCCGCACCGCCGCGGCCACGAGAACCGCGAGCGGACGACTGGTTCGAGGATGTGACGGAACGTTCTGGAATTCGATTCGGCTACCGCAACGGCTGCGAAGCCGGACACTACACACTGCTGGAGACGGTGGGAGGGGGCGTCGCGCTGTTCGACTTCGACCGCGACGGCGATTTGGACCTCTTCATCACCGGAGGGGGGCGAATCGAGGGGAATCCAATTCAGGTGTTCGGCAGGCCGTCGGCACTGTATCGCAATGACGGAGACTGGCGCTTCACGGAGATCACGGCAGAGAGCGGCCTCGATACGACAGCGCTGTATTCACACGGCTGCGAGGTGGGAGATTTTGATCGTGATGGATTCCCTGACCTCATCGTGACTGGTTACGGCGGCTGCCAACTGTGGCACAACGACGGTGGCCAGCGGTTCCAAAATGTGACGGAACCGGCGGGACTCAAAGCGGAGGATTGGTCCACGTCCGCGGCGTGGGCGGACTTCGATCGCGATGGCTGGCTGGATCTCTACGTTGCGAATTACGCCCAGTGGCAACCGGGGAAGCCGGAGATCTGCTTGCATGACCGAGTTGGCGGAAAATATCGCGACACGTGCGCGCCGTCGTTGTATAGCGGCCAGCGGGATCGGTTATGGCGCAACCGGCGCGACGGCACCTTCGAGGATGTGACCGAGCAAGCTGGACTGCTTCCGGCGATGCGCGGCATGGGGGTCGTCGCGGGTGACTTCGATGCCGACGGTTGGATCGATTTCTTCGTCGTCAACGACGTTCATGAAAATCAGTTGTATTGGGGAACCGCGCAACTGCCGCTCCACGAGGGGGCGGTCTTGGTGGGAGCGGCGTTGTCCCCCACGGGAGAGCGCGAGGGGTCAATGGGAGTCGAACTCGCGGACTTCAATGGCGACGGGAATGCCGATCTCTTCTACACGAACTTTGCCGGGCAAGATAATTCCTTGCTGCTGGCCACCGGAAAGCGTGGGTTTTTGAACGTGACTTCGCGCTGGGGACTGAGCGGACCATCTCGGCGGTGGGTGGGGTTTGGGACGGTCGCCGCCGATTTTGATTTGGATGGCTGGCCGGATTTGTGCGTGGCCAATGGCCATGTTTTGTATGAAGCTCCGACGGCTCCGTATCGCCAACCGGCCCAACTGTTCCGCAATGATGCCACGGCCAGCGCGTATCAAAGTTGTTGACCTGTGAGGACTTCCGCGAGGAAGTCGTCGTTCCAGCCGGCGATTTGCATCTTGCCTCGCAGACTTTCTTTGAGCGGATGATGCTTGAGTCGCGTGATGGCAAAGCGTCGTAGCCAA
>CAMDDX010000461.1 GCA_945893075.1 Planctomyces sp. SH-PL62
CACCTGCTCCCGAACCGCTGGCATCAACAACCCTGATTTCACTTGTGGCACATCATCCATGATCGACTCCAGAAAGAGGTTCCGAACATTTCTAACCTCATTCTGACAGCTCCTTATTCATCGCGCCAGCCAAAATTGGCACACCCAATCGTGGTTGGAAGCCTGATCGCGTGGCAGATGCACGGGCAGTCGCGGCTCGGATACCTGACGCTCAACACGCCGCGCGAGGGAGATCAACGGGCCGAAGTCGCAGAGGTTCTGTCACTCGATGATGTGCCGGTGCTCGCGCCGTTCACGTTGCCGACGAAAGAGCCGGTCGCGCTACCGGAGGGAGCCTATCGGCTGCGGCTCACTGCGCCGTCGAAGGTCAGTCAGACGTACTTGTTCGACGTGGCGGCCGGAACTGCGGTGACGCACGAAGTCGGGTTGGTCAACGAGACGGTCGGCTATGCGATCCCGCTCCGTTCGCCGGTGGGTGTTGAAGTGAGCGGCACGGCGCTAGCCGCCGGTGGGCAGAAAATACCGGCGGCTAGCGCCGTGCCGCTCAAACAAAGCGAGCCGCTTCTCTTTGTCGGTCCTCAAGACAGCAGCAAACCGACGTTGCGGAGTTACTCCGCGAACTCGCAACCCGGTTGGAAGCCGGATGGCTCGCGCGAGGCCGAAGTCGCGCCGTTGTGCGAGGCGAACTGGAGTCTTGAATCGCCCGACATCATCTCGTTCTTGAAGTTGCCGGCCGATCGCGAGGCGTGGAAGGTGTTGCCGGCGCAGTGGGAGGTGCATGCGTGGCAGCAGGTGTTGGCGTGGTTCGATCCGTGGTGGTTCCGGAATGGGACGCCGCCGAAGGTGATGCAGCCGGCGCGCGATCTGAATGGCGACGGAGTTGAGGATGTGATCTGGTCCGCGCCGCAGATATCTAATCCAGCGACGGGAGCGTTTGGTCCGGGGCCGTTGACTCCGAAGTCGGCGATGCTCGTGGCGGCATCGGGCAAGGATGGCAAGCCGTTGTGGTGGTTTCGTCCACAGGACGCGAACGGCAATGCGAGTCGGCCGTTGGGGCAGCCGATCTGGTGTGGCGCAGCGATCGTGGCCGTGATGCGTTCGGCCGTCACGGAGGAAATCTGGATCGAAGGTGTGTCGCCGCAAACGGGCGAATCGTTGTGGCGGCGGAGTGGGATGACCGCTTTCGCGCCGGGCACGACGATCATGCTTCGAACCTCGCAAGGTTCGGAACAGAGGTCTCCCACGACGTTGCTGACTCAGGCGACATTGGAGGACAAGCCGGTCGTCATCGCGGTCATCGGGAATCAACTGTTGGTCTTGGATGCGGCGACGGGAGAGCCGCGGCGTCCGGCGCAGGTGCTCCCTAGTTATGCGTACTCTGCGAAGTTTGCCGACCTCGATGCGGACGGATTCCCCGAAGCGTTGTTGACGCTCATGGATGCGGGAGGATCTCCGCAGTTCGTGGTCTTCTCGGTGGCCCGTGGCGAGCCATTGTGGGATACGAAAGTGGGTATCGACGCGCAGCAGTTTCAAAAGACCATGTCTTCGCTGCCGTGGCCGTACCTCGCGGACTTGGATGGCGATGGTCGTCCGGAAGTGGTGTTGCCCAGCGACGGAGGCAGTGGCGTTCGACGGTCGATCAGTCACGTTCCAGCATGGGTCGGCTGTCGCGTTTTGGACGGAGTGACCGGAAAGACTCGCTGGGAGCGGCGGTTCCCGATTCGGCAAGCGTACGGTCCCGATCTGCATCGTGCGGCTGATCAATACGCGGTCGGCCCGGACCTCAATGGCGACGGGCAGCGCGAGCTGTTCACGGTCTCGGTGCGTCACGAATCTCAAATGCAGGTCGTCAATCAGAGAATGGGCTACCAGCGCGAGCAGTATTTTCTGTACGTCGATTGCTTCTCCGGCCGCGACGGCCAGAGCGTGTGGTGGCAGCGGATTCCGTTGGGGCTGTCCGAGTTCTCGACTTGGACCGGAACGCCGGAGACGCCGCTGTGGTGGGGGGGCGATGTAACCCGAAGCGTTAGCGAGGGTCAGACGCGGGACTCCCTCGCTGACGCTTCGGGTTACATCGCGCAACGGGGCAAACTCGTGCTGCCGGTGCGGCGTCATGCGGATCAAGGGGGCGACGGGATCGGCAATGCCGGAGCGAGATTGCTGTTTGTGCTGTCGGCGGAGACCGGTCGCGTGGAACATTCCGCCGAGAATCTTGCGTTTCCACAACTCGTCGATTGGAACAACGACGGGCTGGACGATCTCGCGGTGTTCGTGCCGGACGATCCGCAACAGTTCGCGACCGGGAACAATTTCCCGGAACGTCCGACCGGTAAGTTCATGGTGCTGCGCGGTTCGCCGCCGGAAGCGTTTCGGCGGCTCGATCGCTGGGTCGAGGAACAGGATTTCGATGGCGACGGACTCGCGGAGTTGTCTCAGCGGTATCACGGCAGCGGTGACTATGCGATTCAGATTGCGTCGGGACGCGATGGCCGCATCCAGTCGAAGTGGAAAACGGAGTGGCCGGAAACGCCGCGCAGCTTCACGGTCGGCGACGTGCAATCGTTCGCGCCGCCGCTGGGTGACTTCGATGGCGACGGACTCAGCGACTTGTTGATCTCACGCATTTCGCAATTCTCGGACTTCGATTCGAAGTCGGTCGTCGCGCGTGGCCAAGTACCGTTGCTGGTTCAGGCCATCTCCAGCAAGACTGGACGAAGGATCTGGGGCGGCGGCGCGCTGCGGTTGCCCGATTGGATTCGACCGACCGACACCGACGAGAACTCACAGTCGCGGCATGTGTTCTGGGCAGGCAGGTTCCAGCCGAGTTTGACCGACGCCGTGGACCTCGACGGCGACGGACGCGGCGAAGTGCTGCATTTGTTCTCACTGTCGAACGACACTCAATCCAAAACCAAAACCGGCAGTCGCGAATCTCGACGACAACTCTTCGCTGCGCTGCTCGATGGTCGCGACGGAACGCTGCGCTGGGCCGAGCCGTATCACGATCAGTCGGCCAGCGAAAGTTGGTTGCTGGGAGGAGACGTCGCGCCGCGACTCGATGCGTCGGCCGACCTCAACGGCGATGGCACTCGCGACATTGTGCTGATCGTGCCTAAGCGAGACCCGCAGCAAGGTTGGTGGTCAGGATTGCTGCAAGCTCACAACGGACGCGACGGCAAGACACTGTGGGGACCAATCGCGCTCGACGGAAAATGGATGAACGACTCCGACATCAAGCGGCCGACCATCAGCGATCTCGACGGCGATGGACGTCCCGAAATCGTGCTGCTCGAATCGAAGGAGCCGGTCGTGATCCGTGTTTGTCGCGGCGACACCGGCGAAACGCTGTGGACTTGGCAAGGGAAGCAACCGCCGTATTTCCAGGAGCCGGGACTTGCGGTAGTGGCGAGTAGGTTGGGACTCCGTCCCGACCCTGATCGAACGGTCGGGACAGAGTCCTGTTCTTTATACACAACTTCGACAGTTCCGCCGCCGCAACGGCATGAGATTTGCGCCATGGTTTGAGGCAAGATTTATCTGCCACAAACGCAGGGAGCGAGTTGATGTGCGAAGGGATTGTCGATGAGTTGCAAGGGATTGATC
>CAMDDX010000462.1 GCA_945893075.1 Planctomyces sp. SH-PL62
GCAGTTTCGCAACGAGCACAACAGTTGCTCGTACTTGATTCACACCGGAACGACCGAACTTCCCGTCGGCGACACGAACGCTTCGATTGCTCAGCCGCGAGCGGGACGGATCAGTTGGCCCTCGATGGGATCGATGCTGGCCTACGCCGCGCCGACGGCTGCAACCGTTGGCTTGCCCGCCGTCATCGAGCTGCCGCGAACCAACTTGATGAAGTACCCCGGTCGCGAACCGGGAATCCTCGGCCCACAGTTTGATCGATTCGGTGTCGATCTCGCTCCGAAGTGTGGCGCGGAAGGGGGCGCGTGCCCCAATTGCTTTCGACATGCCGATCCGAATTCTGCTCCCGATCGTTTGCCCGGTGCTCCGAAAGCGTGGTGGGACAATTCAAGCTGCCGCAACGCAGACTTCCACCTGCCTGATTTCGGACGCACGGCGGGGACGTCGCTCGCGCAGTTGGAAGACCGAGCCGCACTGCTCCGGCAACTGGACGACATGCGGCGAGGTCTCGATCGCGATGAGCAACTCGGAACGCTGGCGGCTTGGGACGCTCATCGTCAGCAGGCGATGCGGTTCGTTCTCGCGTCGCGACCCGGCAAGCAGAATCCCTTCGACCTGACTCAGGAATCCGATCGCACGCGCGACTTGTACGGTCGCCAAGAGTGGGGGCAAGGTCTCTTGGTCGCTCGCCGGATGGTGGAGGCCGGAGCGCGGATGGTGCAAGTCAATCTCCGTGGTTGGGACACTCACCAAAACGCCTTCCGCGATTTGAAGGGGAAGCTGCTGCCGTCGCTCGACCTTTGTCTGAGCGGCTTCCTCGATGACTTGGCCGAGCGCGGTTTGTTGGACGATACGCTCATCGTGATGTGCGGCGAGATGGGCCGCACGCCGCGCATTTCACCGATCACTCCCAACGGAAAAAATGTCTTCGGCGAGGTATTCACTCCCGGTCGTCATCACTGGGGCGATGTGTTTCCCTGTTTCTTCGCCGGCGGAGGCATTCAGCCCGGCCGAATCATCGGACGCACGGACTCGCACGGCGGCCTTCCCGAAACCGAGGCATACACGCCGGAAGACTTGGCCGCGACAATCTTCCACTGCCTGGGCATCGGCCCCGATCGCGAGTTCCACGACACCACCGGCCGCCCCTACCACGTCTATCGCGGCCAACCAATTCGACCGCTCCTGTGAACTGAATCACCGGCCGCATCGAATTGGGTGAACCAAACCACGATGAACCAACCAAGTCGAAGTCGGTCGCTGCAGCTCGGTCACGAACGATCGTCCCGAGACCGAAGTAGGTCCGCAGTCTGGCGAGTTCGACAGTGGACGATTCCGGAGAATTCATCATGCGTGAGCAACTAATGTTTGGATTATTGATGGGGCTGGTTCTGATTGCGGCCGTCGCCGTCGGTCAGCAACCGGATCGGAATGGGCCGCGAGGGAATCAAGTCGGATCGGGTATGCGGCCGGATGGCACGCTCGATTTGAACCAACTGTGGAGTCGCGGCCGCGCCGAGGGCAAAGGGCCGGTGCGATACACGCACTCGCCGATGCGGCTGGAGGACATCGAGCGCATCACGCCGTACGGGCTGATGATTGGCGGACACGTTTGTCCGATCGATCATGGCTACTTCTATCCCAAGCCGCTGAAGCCGGGTGAGCCGCACTTCGATGTGTTCGCGCCAGCGGATGGTTTCGTGGTGATGGTTGGCCATCGGACACAACTCACCGGCTCGACCGAGCGGCAGCGCGAGTACGATGACTACGCGCTGCACATCGAACACTCGGCGACCGTCTACACGTTTTACGATCTGCTCACGTCGCTCGATCCGGCGATCTTGAAGCAGCTTGATGAAGCGACGCGCGACCGCTTTGCTCGGAAGCAGATGGGGCCGCCGATTCAGACTCGCATCCCGGTCAAAGCCGGGCAAGTTGTCGGCAAGGTCGGCGGCCGGTCGCTCGACATCGCGACGATCAACACCGAGGTGAAATTGAAAGGCTTTCTTTCGCCGAAGCTTTACGGCCACTACGCCTGGCGCGTGCATGTGGTCGATCCGTTCGATTACTTCGACGAGCCGCTGAAGAGCCAGCTCTTGAAGCTCAACGCCCGCAAGGCCGCGCCGCGGTTCGGCAAGATCGACTATGACGTCGATGGCCGGCTGGTCGGCAACTGGTTCCGTGAAGGGAGCGGCGGCTATCCGGGCGATCGGCGCGATCCGCGCGGCTATTGGCTGGGACATCTGGCGTTCGCTTACCACCACGTCGAGCCGTCGGTGGTGATCGTCTCGATCGGCGACTTCGACGGCCGACCGCGACAATTCGGCGTCGTCGGCAACGGCCCCGATCCGGCGAAGACTTCGGCGCAGGACGGCATCGTGAAGTACGAACTCGTTTATGCTCCGTTCAACAGCAACGGCACGCCCATCGAACTCGGCCCGCAAATGCGCGGTGTGCAGGGAATGCTGCTGGTGCAACTCATCGAAGACCGCAAGCTGAAAATCGAAACCTTCCCCGGCAAGTCCGCGAAGGAGGTCACGGCGTTCACTCCGAGGGCCAGATTCTACGAGCGTTGATTCGTCGCGCCGGTGTTTGGAGATCGCCGTGTGGCACGAAGTTCGCCTTCACGTCGTAACTTCCAATCCGACTTGTCCGACCAATACTCATTCCTTCCGCACGGCTTCGCCTGCGGCGAACTTCGCGGTGTCGGCGGCGATTTCGGCGAGCTTGGCATCGGTCAATTCCTCCGCGCCGAAGCTCCGCATCGCCAGGATGTCTTTGCGGTCGAGGAAGAACACGAGCGTCTGCACTTTGGCCTCGACTCCCCGTTTTTCATATTGATCCTTGGCCGCGCCTCGTCCCTTGCCGACGATGACATGCTTGAGACCGCTCCAAGCTTCTTTGTGCTCCGTGAGGTCACTCGAAGCGACGTCATAGGCGACGACGAAGCCGCGCAGTTTCTCGCCATCGACCCCGTTCGCATCCAGTGACGTTGCGAGCCGTTTCACTGTTGCGACGTCCGCGCGGGTCCACACGATGATGCCTCGCGACTTGCCGTTGGAAACCATGACCGACGGGCAACCTTCTCGGTAACGGCCATTCAAGAAGTCGGCCACATGGAACGGCATCTTCTTGCCGACCGCGAGCCCGTATTCGTCCTTTGGTTTTTCGGAAGCGGTCGGCTTTGGCGTGTCGTCCGCTCGCAGGGTAGAGACGACAGCCAGCATCGCGATTGCGCTCAAGATCGATTTGAGTTTGTGCGAGTGAAGCATGTTGGCCTCTCTGAATGGTTTTGTTTGAGGATATGGTCCATTGAGAATCTTCAAGCCCGCCCCAGTCTATATTCGTCCGCATCACTCTTGCACGGGCAGGCCACCGCCTTAGCAAAGACCACTGCCGAGTCTCACCGGTCGTTGGACTGGATGCCTTCAAATCGCCTCTCGCCGAATTCGGAGACGGGGAGGGGTCAGGTCCATTTAACGGCCTAAGAAGCATAACGGCGTGTATCACTATCAGTATGATCGCATCCGGGCCATGCGCCACTCTGTAGCGAACACCGGACAAGCGGACCCGGCGGCAGTGAGATTGCCGTTACCCTGGCG
>CAMDDX010000463.1 GCA_945893075.1 Planctomyces sp. SH-PL62
CCGAGTCCGCCTCCCACCACTGGCGAACCCTCGACGCTGCAATGCACCTCATCGAAGTCGCCAAAGACACCAAGTTCCAAGACGGCATTATCCTCCCCAAAGTCGCCGCCTGACTCACGACCTCGTCCACAACATTTGACAATAACTCGCACCAACGGAAATGACGAACGTTGGCGGCGACCGGGCAAGGATCACGGCATCAGTGCTACCTTGAAGGACGGTCGGTTGTTCTATTGCTTCACGTCTTCGGCACCGGGTGTAGAGGGCGGTCGGGCCTATGGTCCGTTCGGACTGTTCGCGGCATTGGAGTGCAGCAGCGACTTTCATCAGGCGCATGAGAAGCTAAAGCCGCTCGGTTTCGGAGAAGTGCTCGCTCAAAAAAGCGGTGGAGCGACGCGGAATGATAGGGGACCGCCAGACGATCACGACGAGACGCAACTCCCCGCCGTGACGTTACCGGGCGGCAGCACGACGATCACCGAGGCGGCGGCGCGGTTTGGTGACTTGCTCGCGGCGACTGGCCGCGTCTTTCGCCGCCGCGATTCGGTTTTCGATTTGGCTCACGATCAAGACGGTCAGCCAATTCTCCGCCCCATCAAGCCCGCCGCGTTCGCATCCCGTATGGAGTCAGTCGCAAAGCTGGTGGCATTCAAGAAAACAAAGGACGGCGATCTTGAAGAGGTTCCGACGACATGCTCCGAAACAACCGCGCGGCTGATCTTGAGCGCCGGGGTGTTTCTCAATCGGTTGCCGCCGATCCATGTTGTCGTGCCCTGTCCCGTGCTCGTGGAGCGCGACGGTCAACTCATCACGATCACCGGCTACGACCTCGAATCGGGTGTCCTGGCCGCTGGTGAAGAGCCGCACGACATCAGCATCGACGAGGCCCTCACTGTGCTGGACGAGATCACCGCCGAATTCAATTACACCAGCGAGTCGGATCGTGCGCGACACTTCGCCAGCCTCATCACGCCGGCACTGGTGTCCGGCGGATTGCTCGGCGGTCGCGCTCCGGTCGATCTGACCGAGGCAAATGAAAGCCAAGCGGGGAAGGGTTACGGGAACAAGCTCACGTCAGCGGTCTACGGGATGAAGCTACGGACGATCACTCAACGCAAATCTGGAGTCGGTGGAATTGAGGAAAGTTTTTCGGGAGCGTTGGTGTCGGGGGCACCGATTATTTCCTTGGACAACATGAGAGGCAAAGTGGACCTGCCATGCCTCGAAAGTTTCATGACCGAGGACTTTTTCCAAGCGCGAGTTCCGTACAGCGGCGACGTCGAAATCGACGCCCGGCGAATCGTCGTAATGCTGACCAGCAACAAGGCCGAGATCACTCCCGACTTCGCCAATCGTGCTGGCATCAAACGCATTCTCAAACAGCCCGACGGCTTCCAGTTTCGACAGTATCCCGAAGGGGACATCCTCGACCATGTTCGCGCGAATCAGCCCCGGTACTTGGGAGCGGTGTTCGCGATCATCAAGGCATGGCACGAAGCCGGTAAACCGCGCACGAATGAAACGCGACACGACTTCCGCCGCTGGGCGACCACACTCGATTGGATCGTGCAAAATCTGTTGGCGTGTCCGCCCTTACTGGATGGACACCGCGAGACGCAAACACGCATGGCCACACCCGCCCTCACTTGGCTGCGCGACGTCGCTCTAGCCGTCGCCCGGTCCGGCAAAACGGGAGAGTGGCTCCGCACCTACCAAATCCTCGAAGTTGCCGAGGCGGCTGACCTGGAGATTCCGGGAGTCCAACCAGATACCGACCTCGACGACAAAGACGCCCGCAGCAAAGTGCTGCGCGTCATCGGCAAAAAAATGCGCGGCTGTTTCCGTGACGATCAACTCGCCATCGACGACGTGATGATCCAACGACGCCAGATGTTCGACAGCGATCACCGCTCGTGCCCCGAATACCTCTTCACGGCTAAACAAGACAAACCCTTTTGACACCCGCTCACGAACAGACCCAGCAGAAAACCCGCCAACCCCGAACAGACCCCGAACAGAAATGCCCGCCCCCGAACACCCCGAACAACTTTCAATCTTTGCGTTACGCGGGAGCGCACACACGGGAAAGGTTCTGAAACTGTTCGGGGTGTTCGGGGAAACTGGCTTACACGCAACGAGGATGAAATTCGGGAGAGGTGATGTCCGCCCGCGTAGTAACCCAGTGCGAACCACGTCGAGCACGCTGGTTTGAGCATCATCTCCGATCATCAGGCATGAAAGGCGGCACGTCATGGACAAGCGAGCTTGGGTTCATCAACTCAAAGGACAAGTCGAGAAGCAAGGGGCGGACAAGGCATCATGGTACGTCTCTTGGACGGACCCGAACGGCAAGCAGTGCCGCCGGTCTTGCGGACCCACCAAGATCGGCAAGTCGGCCGCGACCAAGCTGGCCGATACGATCCATTCGCAATTGGTGACTGGCTCGTATCAAGGCACGCAACGAACGACGTGGGATCAGTTTCTTGAGCGATACACGGTTTTCGTCGATCACCGATACGATGCTCCGTCTCGCAAGGCAGGGATACTCTCCCTCAAGACGTTCGCTCGGATTGCGAAGCCGAAACTGTTGAAGTCGATCGACACGGCCAAAGTGGACGAGTTCATCGGGCTTCGCAAGAAAAACACGATCACAGTGAAGTCGCGCGGCGGCGTGGTGCGGTCCATCTCACCAGCGACGATCAATCGCGAACTGCGGTACATTCGCGCGGCTCTACGGCTGGCGGCGGACTGGGGCTTCATCGAGAAAGTCCCACGGGTGCGATTTCTCAAGCTGCAACAAAAGCTCCCGACGTTCGTGCCGCCGGAACACTTCTCGGCGATGTACCAAGCCTGCGAAGTCGCCACGATGCCGAATGACCTGCCCAACGTCCCGCCGGCTGACTGGTGGCGTGGCTTGCTGGTGCTGCTTTTCATGACCGGCTGGCGCGTCGGCCAGACCTTGAAGTTGAAGATGGAAGACATCGACTTCGAGGCCGGCACCGCACTCAGCCGAGCGGACGCCAACAAGGGACGGCGAGACCAACTCATTCCGCTGCATCCGCTCGTCATCCAACACTTGAAGCCCCTGACAGCGAGTTTCAGCCCGTTCGTCTTCCCGTGGAACCACAATAGCCGAACTCTCTGGTCGGAGTTTGCTCGCATCCAAGAGGCGGCGAAACTGGCGGACAAGTCACCGATGCCGAAAGCCGGCAAGAATGGTGGCTGGTACGGCTTCCATGACCTGCGGCGCGGCTTTGCGACCGTCAACGCGGCATCAATGGACCTGTTCGAGCTACAGAGCCTCATGCAACACAAATCACTGACCACGACGCAAGGCTATGTCTCAATGGCTCAGCGGCTACAGAAACCAGTCAACAACCTGTTTGTCCCCTCGCTCCCCAAGATCAACGAGACCGCCTGAAATCGGGCTTGGACATGAAACCGACATGAAACGACCAAAACACTGTCTCGCCGGATCGACGCAAACTCTTGTGAGACAAGTGGGACCGCTGGGACTCGAACCCAGAACCAAAGGATTATGAGTCGG
>CAMDDX010000464.1 GCA_945893075.1 Planctomyces sp. SH-PL62
TGGGCGGCTACAACAACCGAGCCACGGAATTACCACCCGGCCCACAACCCCTCTGGATCGGACTTCGCAGAATGAACGACTTCGCCACCGCCTGGCTCGCCTTCGGTCCGAACGACTGATCAAGTTGTGTATAAACGACAGGACGGAGTTCTAACCTACGGGTTGCGGCTGCGCTGCGTTAGGCTGGCGCAACCTTCGCCACCGCGGTTTGACGGTCATTTTTGGACGGACCTATAATCCACTTCGCCGGATGATCGCCGGGATCAGGTTTGTCGGAGAAACATCGTGCATTGGTTTCGAGCTCTTAGTTGGATGAGCATTTGGTTGTCGAGCATTGGTTTGCTCGGCCCTAGCCCGTGGACCCGGCCGCTCCGGTCCGAAGAGTCCAATGATCCGCCCGCCCCGGCCGCCACGAAGTTTCCGTTGGCGATGTATCTCAGCGTGGGCAGCCCGGTCAGTGACGCGGTCCAAGCCAAAGTGCTGAACGCCGCCAGGAAAGTGCAGCAGCAAGCCGAACTCGAGGGCCGGTCGGCCGTCTTGATTTTGGAGATTGGACCGGGGACCAGTCGCTTTGGATCGATTCGTGATCTGGCGAAGGAACTGACCTCGGCGAAGTTCGGTTCGTTGCGGACCATCGCATGGGTTCCGGAACCGAAGGACAAAAAGCGGATCGATGGATTCAACGTGATCCTCGCCCTGGCCTGCAAAGAAATTGTGATGCACCCGGACGCCGAACTGGGGGACATCGGCCGAGGCAAAGCGTTGGACGCGGAAGAGCAGCAGTTCGTGCTGTCGCTGGTCGAGAAGCGATTGAACCCCAAGCTGAGCTCCGGGCTCGTCACCGGTTTGATGGACCCGCAGAAGACGATTCTGAAGGTCAAGCTCGAGACCGACGCAGAGGGACGCAAGAGTTCCGAAAGCCGCGTGCTGACCTCGGAAGAACATCGAAGGTTGCTCGACAACAAAGTCGTCGTGCAGGACGTGATTACGATCAAAGATGCGGGTGAGTTGGGCTTCTTTTCCGGCCGCCGCGCCAGAGCGCTGGATGTGCTCATTTCGCAGACGGCGGAACTTCGCACCGATTTGGCCGATCTCTACAACTTCCCGCGCGAGTTCCTGCGCGAGAACGCGACCGCTGGAGAAACCCCGCGCGTCGTTCGCATCCGGATCGATGAAACCATCGAGTCGGTCCTGGAAGGTTTTATCGAGCGCGAAATTCGCCGTGCGAGATCCTCGAACGTCAATCTGATCTTGTTCGAGATCGACTCTCCCGGCGGTGAACTTGGACCGAGCCTGTCGATTGCCAACTTGATCGCGGACATTGACGGCAAGAAGATTCGGACAGTCGCGTATGTCCCGAAGTCGGCTCGCAGCGGCGCGGCGATCATCGCCTTGGGTTGCGACGAGATCATTCTGCAGAATAGCGCGACGATCGGTGACGCCACTCCGATTTCGACCCGACCCGGACGACACCTTGAGCAAGCGGCCGAAGGTGACATCAGCTTTCTGCGAACAGAACTGAAGAAGCTCGCCGAACGAAAGGGCCGCCCGGCCGGTCTCTGCCAGGCGATGGCCGATAAAGACTTGGATGTCTTCCAAGTCACGCATCGCGAGAACGGCCGCGTCTCGTTTATGACCGACGAAGAGATCGCCGTTTCAAACGGCGAATGGATCAAAGGCCGCGTCGTCCCTGAATGCCAAGGGGACAACCTGCTGATCGTGGATGGCCAACGCGCACTCGAACTCAAGCTCGCCTTAGCTCCTGTCGCCGACGAAGACGAATTGCGGCAGAGGCTCGGCATCCCAGAGGGCGAGATCCCACAAGCGGTCGGCCGCACTTGGGTCGATACGCTCGTCTGGACGCTCAACACGCCGAGCATGACGATCCTGCTGCTGCTGGCCGGCAGCGTGCTGATCTATCTCGAACTGCACACGATGACGTCGTTCTGCGGCATTGCGTCGGCGTTCTGCTTCATGCTGTTCTTCTGGAGTCACTTCCTCGGCGGCACGGCTGATGTGCTGGAGATCGTGCTGTTTCTGTTCGGCGTCGGCCTGATCCTGATGGAGATTTTTGTCGTTCCCGGCTTCGGCATCTTCGGCATCTCCGGAGTGTTGGCGATTCTGGCGTCGTTGGTGCTGGCCAGCCAAACGTTCGTGCTGCCCTCGACCAGTTCGGAGATGGCTCAGATGACCAAATCGCTGGGCACGCTGAGCGTCGCGCTGGTCAGCGTCATCGGCGTGACGATGCTCATCAGCCGTTATCTGCCGCAGATGCCCCTCTTGAAGCACTTGATTCTGTCTCCTCCCGACCCCACGGGAGCCGACGTCGGTGCTCCGCGTCTGCGTCCCGACATGCTCGGAGGATCGTTGGCCACCGGACTCGAATGGTTGTTGCACCAAGAGGGAGAAGCTTTCACAACGCTGCGTCCCGCCGGCAAAGCTCGCTTCGGAGAGCAAGTCTTCGATGTGCAGAGCCAAGGGGACTTCATCGACCCCGGCCAGAAGATCGTCGTCACCGAAGTCACCGGCAACCGCATCATCGTCCGCAAGGCGTAACAGGATCATCCATGCCCAAACGCTTTCGCAGCCTGCAACCCGATATGGTTGTGGGGACCGTTGAGCTTCTCGAACAGCGCATCGCCGAACGATTCCCGGATGCCAGTCTGCGTCAAGTTGCGTCTGAGCTGACTGCAATGGCTCGCGAAGCCGCCGACCGAGCGCAGCACATCAGCCGTCCGAATATTCCCATGCGAGTCGTGCAATGGCTCTTGGTGATATGCGGCCTCGGACTAGTGGCTTGGTTCGTGCGGAAAGTCGAGCGGAGTAAAGATATCTTCGACCTGGTCGATTTCGCTCAAACGATGGACGGCCTGATTTCGTGCCTGGCTGCGATTGGTGCGGTGAGTTTGTTTGTGTTCTCTTGGGAATTGCGATTCAAACGCCGCCTGACACTCAACGCGCTGCACGAGTTGCGGTCGATGGCGCACATCGTCGATATGCACCAACTTACCAAAGATCCGGAACCTCTACTGCTGGGCGGCCCGTCCACACCCTCGTCCCCCGAACGCAAGCTGACGCCGTTCGAGCTGGGCCGCTATCTCGACTACTCCAGTGAAATGCTGTCGATGATCAGCAAGACCGCCGCGATCTACGTGCAAGAGTTTCCCGACGCCGTCGCCTTGGATGCCGTCGACGAGATCACGTCACTGACCAACGGACTCACCCGCAACATCTGGCAAAAGATCATGTTGCTGGACCGGATGCAAGCGGCGCTGGAGATGTCCGGTGAGAGTCCTCCGCCGCCTCCCTTGATCGCACCGACGATTGCCGCAGAGACTCCCGCGATCGCTCCCGCTCCATGAGCAGATTGAAATGAAAAGGTGTCAGAAACGAATGGCACTGTCGAGTGAGAAATGACGGCTGCTCGCGCGGACCTTCGGTTGGCGCGTGTCGGAAGTTCTTGGTAGTTTTCCGACAGACGAGGATTGGTCTTGGAATGTTGGGCCGTCCTTGGCTACGGTTTTGAAGTGCCCTTCT
>CAMDDX010000465.1 GCA_945893075.1 Planctomyces sp. SH-PL62
GACACCTCCTGGTCTGGTTTCCTGCGCTCCGGTCCGCAGTCACACGACCAGCAAACTCACGCAGACGAATTCCAGGAGAGGAATACCATACAAACAGCAATCGCGCCAGCTCGCCCACACTACCCAGCTATGCGCGCTGGCCGTGGGCGCTACCCACCCTTGTTCGTCGCGGGCCTGCACCTGTGGGGCATCGAGACACACACCACCACCGCCGGCCGCACGCGCGAACGCCTGCCAATCACGCCGTCGCTGATCTGTGAATTGCTGGCGGCATTGATTCTCTCGCTGGTCTTATCCGATCCGCGCTGGGGCGATGTCGGCAAGGTCGTGCATCTGGTGGTAGTACTCGATAACTCGGCCTCGATGTCGTCGCGTCCGCCAGGACTCGACGAGAAATCGTTTCGCGACGCGGCGGTGATCGAGTTAGATCGGCGAGTCCAACGCTTGCCGCGCGGCAGCGTCATCACGTTGCTGCGCACGGGTCGTCGGCCGGAGATGCTCGCCGGTCCGGCGGTAGCGTGGGACGAAGCGAAACCGAAGCTCGACGATTGGCATCCCGCGCTGCCGAAGCATGACTTTCAACCGACGTGGGACTTAGCCGCGCAGTTGGCGGCCGAGACCGGCCAGTTGCTGTTTCTGACGGACGTGGTGCCGGACGAAAAAGTCCCCGTGCCGCAATTGATGGAGGTCGTCTCAGTGGGCCGCGCATTGGAGAACGTGTCGATCTCGGCCGCGCGGTGGGATTTCGATTCGCGTACGGCGAAGGGTCGCGTCTTCATCCGGCTGACGAATCATGGTCAGCGCGCGGCCAACGTGCGCGTCGCCGGTGCAGTCGGCGAGCAGTCGATTTTTCAACAGACAATCTCGTTAGCGGCGGGAGTCGCTGCGCCGCTCGAAGTCGAAGTCCCCGGCGGACTGGGACGACTCGTGATCAAGACAGAAGCGATCGGCGACGGACTGCCGCTGGACGATCGCATTGAGCTGATCGAGCCGAAGGTCCGCACACTGCACGTCGCCGTCGCGCTGCCGAAAGAGTCTCCCGCGCTGAAGGCCGTGCAGCGCGTGTTGCGCGGTGTGCCTGATGTGTCGCTGAGTGACGCCGAATCCGCGGAGCTGATCATCGCACCGGCTCAACCATCACCCCCATCGCGCCGCGAGTTGTGGTGGCTGGGGATCGGGCCGTTCGATTCGAGCGAAGCGGCTCGCAAAGCTGCGACCGATTTGATCGGGCCGTACATCCTTGAAAAACAAAACCCGCTGCTCGACGGCCTGACGCTGAGCGGCGTCGTCTGGGGTGGAGTGCAACCGCTGAAGCTGGACGTCGCTCCGATCATCACTGCCGGACAGCATCCACTGCTGTCGCGGCTAAACGGCACTCGCACGACGGCTTACTTGCTGAACCTGGACTTCGCACGCACGAACCTCGCCGAGAGTCCCGATTGGCCGATCTTGCTCAGCAATCTGATTGAACTCCGGCGCGACAACCTGCCGGGTCTGCGCCGCTGGAATTACCGGCTGAACGAAGAGATCCGCTTCCGCTTGATCGAGGATGCTCCGCCCGCCGCAACAACCCCAGCCGCTGATGCTGCGAAGACCGCTGACAACTCGAATGAATCGGCGTCGCGTCCGCTGCTGCTGGTCCACGGCAATCAGAAGCGTCCGCTCGCGCGAGCGACGATTGTGGAAGTCCCGCCGCTGGATGAAGCCGCAGTCTACACGATCCTCGATGGCGAGCGACCGCTCGGAGAGTTCGCCGTCAACTTCTACGACGCGGACGAATCCACGCTCACTGGCCTTCGTCCCGGCCGCCGCGAACCGAAAGAAGAGACGTCGTCGCTCGGCGGCTTTCAGATCGATCAACCGCTGACGTGGATGATCCTGGTCGGCATCGTGCTCATCCTGCTGGCCGCGTTCGCCGACTGGCATGTGCTGCGACCCGTGGGGAAAAGTAGACGAGTCACTCCGTGACTCGAACGTTCCAGTCACGGAGTGACTCGTCTACTTTGGCGGTCCCGGAAAGAACGCATTCGTTCGCGCTTGATACGCCGCGTAATCCGGCCGCCGCTCGGTGATGGTTTTTTCGAGCAACGTCACGCCCGACACCTTCAGCAGCAGCACCGACATCACCAGCGGACTCAGCACCGTCCACCATGCACCGCTCGACGCCGCGATCAGGAACACGCCCCACCAGACGCAAAAGTCTCCAAAGTAATTCGGATGCCGAGTCAATCTCCACAGTCCACGATCCATGACTCGCCCCGCGTTCGCCGGATCGGCTTTGAAGCGTGCCAACTGCCAATCACCGACCGTCTCGAAGAACACACCGATCGTCCACAACGCGACGCCGATTGCATCCGGCCAACTCAGCGGCGCATCGGACGCAGTGACGAGCGCCACTTGAATCGGCAACGCCACGAACCACAAGATGACCCCTTGCAGCAGATAGACGGAGATCAGACTGACCCACCAAAAGCGTTGCCCGTGCTGGATACGCATCGCCTGATAGCGGCGGTCCTCGCCATGCCCCCAGTTTCGACACAGCAGGAACAGCGACAACCGCGCTCCCCAAATCGTGGTCAGCACTGCCAGCAGCAGCGACCGAGGCGGCTCGTGTCGATTCAGAGCGAATGCCGTCCACACCACGAGCACGAAGCCGGTCCCCCAAAACGGATCGATGATGCTGGCGTCGCGCTTGGCAACACTGAGCAACCACAGCACGAACAGCGTCGTCAACACGACCGCCAACGTGGCCAGCAAAGTCTGTGCGAACGGGGACATCAACTCTCCTCAGAACATTCCTCTGGCCCCATTCGTCTGGCAAGTCTTGGCAGACGAATGGGGCCAGAGGAATGGATTAGGGCAGCGGTTTCTCTTCGGACAGTTCGGGCGGCTTGATGAAGAACTCAAACTCGCGGGGGCGATGCACGATGATCTTCAGCGTCAGCGACTTGGCGTCCGGTTCGGTCTTGAAGAAGAGGATTCGTGTTCGTAGCGCGCCCATGCCGGGGTAATGTTGGGTGGGCACTTCTCGGCCTTGGTTGTCGCGGGCCTTGATGAGTACGTTTTGCCCTTGCGTGTCGCTCACTTCAAATGCGACGTTCGGCCAATCGGCTTCGACGTGGATCTTATTGGTCGAGCCGCTGATTTCCGTTTCGAGTTTCGGAGACGAATCAAAGATACGGACGGATTGGCTCGGATCAGGATTGCCTTGCCAACGGTTCGCCGCTGGCATTGCGATTGGGTAACTCACCTTTCCAGCACCGGCCATCGCAGTCAGTTGGACCGTCACTCCATCAATCGTGTGCGTGTCGGTGAGAAGCTTGACCGTGTCCGTTGGGGGTAAGGGGCAGCCCAGTGAATGTGTTGTTTTGTTGTTGTCATCGACAGAGGATCCTCGCTGTGGCGACATGCTTTCCGTTCCCTGAGTAGCGGCGTTGGGGCTTCGGCTTCTTGGGACCGCGCGGGTGTGATTGGTATTTCTTGAGGTTCAC
>CAMDDX010000466.1 GCA_945893075.1 Planctomyces sp. SH-PL62
ATGTCCGGAGCGGAGGGAGGAGTCCAGGAACTCGACAACGCGAGCACACAGAAAACCAGAGAGGTGTTCACGGTAGAACCTGCGTTAAGAGGGGGAGAGTTGAACCGCCAAGTCTCGGCCAGAGGTGGGAGAGGAAGGCCGAAACACAAACGGGATCCGAATGGGATGGCGGTTGTGGCACAGATCGCGAAATCGGTCAACACCATTCGGCAAGAAGTGCGAGTCGGGTTGGCGGGATTCGACGTTTTGGCGGACGTCAGATGGTTCGGCTCAAGCCCCGCAGCGTGCGATGAAACGAAAAGAGCCTGGTCGCTCGCAATCGAGCGACCAGGCTCTTGTGACTTGGTGCCACAGTGAGCCGACGACTACTTGTGGTAGCCGAGGCTCACCATGACATTGTAAAGCTCTTCGTAGGTGATGAAGCGGCGGCGATGCAGCAGCTTTTATTGGTCGATCGCTTCGGCCAACTCTTGAGCATCCGCATTCAACAGGCTGTGCGAGTCGCGAAATTGGCGACGCTCGTGCCCTTCTTCGGGGCGACCGTCATCGCCTTGGCGACGGTCCATGAACGTGACCGGCTTCTGCTCTAGTAATTGGGACATTAGCATGGCTCCTCAAGTGTTCGACCGAAAACTTAGGTCACGCGAGGCGGTCGAGCAAATCGGCTTCGCATGGAACGGGGCAATTCAGGCCCCTCGGCCGTCGCTGGCTGCGGATTCCGTGGAATCCTTCCCACTGGCGCGTCCCGAACAACTGGAACACGCTCCATTCCGCCCATCGTCGTCTGGCCTTTCCGAGGCCAGACTACTGAACTAGACAACAATCGTTCGACATCGGTTCAAGGCGAGCATGAAGATCACAATCCTCGGCGGTGGCGGGATGGCAACGGCTTGTGCGATTGTGCTTGCCGAGCACGCTGGACTCGACGTGTCGATTTGGGCGCGCAACGCCGAGTACGCGCGCAACATGGCCACCTCGCGAGTCAACGATCGCCTGCTGCCCGGTGTCCGCATCCCTGACCTGATCAGAATCACGTCTGATGTCGCGTCGGCGGCAGTCGGAGCAGACGTGCTGATCGCGGCCATCCCCACGGCCTTCCTCCGACAAGCGCTGACCGACATCGCCGATAAACTGCCGGCCAGCGTGCCGGTCCTGAGTGTCATCAAAGGATTGGAGAACAATACGTTTGCTCGCCCGACGCAGATCATCACCAGCGTCCTCGGAGCGCGACCGGTCGCCGCGCTCGGCGGACCATGTCACGCGGAAGAGGCCGCTCGCCGAATGCCGGCCAGCGTCGTCATCGCCAGCGAGGATGAAGCGTTCGCCACGCAGGCTCAAAAACTTTTCGCGACCGATCGCTTCCGGGTCTACACGAATCGCGACCTGCTCGGCGTCGAATTGGCGGGGGCGTTGAAGAACGTGATTGCGATCGCCGCTGGCATCTGTGATGGACTCGGCTACGGCGACAATGCCAAGTCCGCACTCATCACGCGCGGCCTTGCCGAGATGACTCGCTTCGGCAGTGCCTTGGGGGCCGACAAGTCAACGTTCTTCGGACTCGCCGGCTTGGGCGACCTGATCACCACCTGCGTCAGCCGTCACGGTCGCAATCGCGGAGTTGGCGAACGGCTCGGCCTCGGCCAAACGCTTCCGGACATCCTCGCCAGCATGACGGCCGTCGCGGAGGGCGTGACCACCGCTCGCAGCATCCACGAACTGGCTTGGCAAAAAGGGATCGACATGCCGATCGCCCGCGAAGTCTTCGCCGTGCTGTTCGAGTCGAAATTCCCGGCCGCCGCCACCGAGTCACTCATGCAACGTCCACCGCGCGGCGAGTGAGAATGGTCAGCCGACGTAGGAATCGAACACGCGAACCTGTGCCCAATTGGCCTTGTTCTTTTCAATGAACTCGATGTGTCGCGGGGCCGCTTGGTAGTCGTCCTGAGCTTTGCGGCTGTCGAAAACGACGTTCAAGCTCACATGAAAAGTTCGGTCGTTGACCGGGCGAGCCAGGTCCGGGACCAGCGTACCGGCGGAGAAATAGACCTCGCCCGGATGTCCTTTGAGGTACTTGTGACACTCGTCAATCAACTTCTGCTGAGCGACGGGGGAAGCATCATGCAACGTGAAATAAACCATGTGAGCCAGATGCGAGTTCAAGGTGACGGTCCTCAAAATATGGTGGTCCGGGGAAACGGGGCGGCATTCTGGCGGTCGAGTTCGTGACAGTCGAGGTCTGCGGAAAGACGGCGTGCGGAGGCACTTGCTGGTTGACCGATGAGACAAATCAGCGTACTTTGATGCCCGCTTCCTGCCGGCCGGCTTGGAGATCGGTTGGTTCCCGCCTCCTTGTTCAAGTGGAGAAGCCCGCCATGCTGACGCTTTTTTCGCAAAATGCTCACCCAAACTGTGACGGCATCGGCCGTCGTGACTTCATGAAGATCGGTGGCTTGGGATTGGGCGGCTTCGGACTGCCGCAGTTGCTGGCCGCTCGCGAGCAGGCGGCGAAGAGCGGCAGGAAAGTCAAAGACACATCGGTCGTGTGGCTCTGGCTGGGTGGTGGCCCAACGCACGTCGAAACATTCGATCCCAAAATGTCCGCTCCGGTCGAATATCGCAGCGTCACCGGCGAGGCCACGACTTCAGTGCCGGGAGTCACGATCGGCGGCCAGTTCGAGAAGATCGCCCAGCAAGCCGAACACTTCGCTTTCGTCCGTTCGTTCGCGCACACCAACAGCGGTCACGGCGGCGGCACGCACTTCTTGATGACCGGCTACGACAATCGCATGGTTGACAACGGCGGCCAGCCCAATCGTCCGTCGCTCGGTTCGATCACCGCGCGCGTGCGCGGAGCGAATCACAAAGAAACCGGAATGCCCACTTATGTGCGACTGGATGGCATCGGCGCGGATGGACCGGCGTTTCTCGGCACGGCCTACGCGCCGTTTGGCACGAACAACCAAGCCAAGACGAACATGACGCTGCGTACGTCGCTCGAACGAGTCGAAGACCGTCGCGCGTTGCTCGAAGGCTTTGATACTTTCCAACGTGACGCAGACCGCACCGGCTTGATGACCGGGTTGGATGCGTTCGAGAAGCAAGCCTTCAATCTCGTGCTCGGCGATGCGACCGATGCGTTTGATCTCAAGAAGGAAAACAGCAAGGTCGTCTCACAGTATGGCAAGGGCCTCGGCGAGCAACTGCTGATCGCTCGCCGGTTGTGCGAGAAGGGCTGCGGGTTCGTGACGCTGAATTACGGCGGCTGGGACATGCACGGCAACATTTTGCAGAGCATGAAAGGTCGTGCCCCGATGCTCGACCACGCGGTTGGAACGTTCGTGCAAGACGTGCAAGAGCGCGGCTTGGGCGACAACATTCTGCTGGTCATCTCCGGCGAGTTCGGTCGGACTCCGAAGATCAACCGCAACGCCGGCCGCGATCACTGGGCGCCACTCAGCACGCTGGCCCTCAGCGGCGGCGG
>CAMDDX010000467.1 GCA_945893075.1 Planctomyces sp. SH-PL62
TTTCGCTTGGCGATCAAATACTGCCAGCGAAACGGATCGAGCGGCGTGTGATGCTCGAAATCAAAGCCGTACCGAAAATGAAACGGCTCGCCGGGGAGGACTTCCAGTTCGCTGTCGATGTCGTAGGTGTACGTCCCGCGGCGAGAGTCGAACCCGACGACCAGGGTGCTGCGTGTGACGAACCGATCCTTCACGTTGCGAGCCGACCACGTCGCCTTCAGCGATTCACCGCCGCTGCTGACGACCGGCTCCGTCCATTTGCTGGCCGCGTCGGGGAAGGCTCCTTGATTTTCCAGCCCCCAATGCGAATCAAACGTGAGCTGCGGCTTGTAGCCGGGCTTGAGCTTCGCGAAGCAACTCGGATCGTGCTCGTTGTGCAGTTCGAGAATCGGTTCGTCGCCATCGAACACCCACTGCCGTTCGCCGAGCCACTTGCGAACCGAGAAGCTCGCGACATGCGGCCGCTCAACGCTCTTCGTCGGCACGTTTGGCAGCGGCTTCACGACGACTTGGTCAAACACAACGCGAGCCGCGGAACTCGTCCCGATGCCGATCCCACCCGATGTCAGCGGCAAGAACGAATCGCGATACCGAATTCGCTCCCGCCCATCGACGCGGACGACGATCTCATCCCCCTGCGCCGTTACCGAGACCGCGTGCGGTTGATTGAGATTCACGTCGCACGGCACGACTCGCAGATAACCGCCATCGGGATATTTCACGAGCCCGATCGTTTGCTGCTTGTGCGACAACTGCACGCGAAATCCCGAATCCTTCGCACCGCGCACGAGCAACGCCGCCTCGAAACCTTGATCCCCCCAATCGGCCGGCGGCCAAGCGGACCAACCGTTGCCGAAAAACTGAAACTGCTTCGCCGCTTCGGCAATCGTGACGTTCGCCGACAACTCGATGTGAGTGTGCTCGTCCGGCGCGATCAAGAAGCTCCACTTATCGGCGGTCATCGCGACCTTGCCGTCGGTGACTACCGCCCCCTGCCACTCCGCCGGCCGAGCCGTCCACTTAGCGATCTCTTGAGCCGGGCTTGTCGCGGCGATCAGCAACACCACGAGCACAAAAAATATGTGACAGCGAACCAACGAGCGGAAACCGATCATGCTGTTCTCCGAATTCGACGGAAGTCATTCGCCGGTCGACGATCTCGCGCCGGTCGAGCATTTAACTTCAAGTGCTTCCCTTGTATGACGACCGAGCTGCGATCTTCAACAGACAAGGCCGAGTATCCCGTCGATCGGCCGCTCGATCCCGATGATATTCGTGCGACTCTGCTGCACCATCTGGGAATCGACTACACGCAAGAGTTGCCCGACAACGCCGGCCGCCCGCTGCCGTTGTGCTACGGCCGCCATCTGTTGGAATGGGCCTGATTGCCTACGACACACTGCCGAAACTTTATTGCATCCGTGAATCATCCCGGCTCGTCGCGCAGGGCTGCTGATTTGGTTTCATTGTGCTTGAATCACCAACTCGGGGCGAGCGTTGCGAAGCTGTTCGATACCGTCATTGAAACGATGTTCCAAACGCCGATGAAGAATTTGCTTGTCGTAGACTTCTTCGGCATGGCTCAGTCGTCAGCCTGATCGTCGGGAATGTACGGAATCAAACCCTTCTCGAAGGCAACCTCTTGGGCCTCTCTCGGAGCATCACGAATATCCATCAGGAAGCCATTCACGGTCAGCATCCAGATCAAGGGGTTGTCGTCCATACGGCTCGGCAACATCCAGTCAGGATCGAACGTCCCGATCTTGAACATCTTGCGAATCAACATCGACTTGCCTTGGCCGGTGCTTTCTCCGACGCCGAAGGCTTTGTCGATGTCCCTCAATTTCATGTGGGGTGATTGAGTCTTGTCGTCGAGGAAGTTGACCCAGCCAATCGTGCGCACAATGCCGCAGGCCCACGTTGCTGGCTTGCCGCTGACCAATGGAGATGGTCGCTTGCGGGCAAGTTTCTCAGTCATACGACGACAAACGATGGCGTATTCCTCGCTGAGATGATCCCGACAGAACGCATCGACGAGACCGGCGATTTCTTCAAAGACTGGTCGCACTTCGTCGCCGATTCCGCCACTTGTTGCCTTCCGTTTGGCCATGATCGTCTTACGTTGCTCCGGTTCTTTTCTGTCGTCTCTCACGAACTGATTGACCATTCACCAAATTTGGTTGGATGATTTTTGTAGCTTTGTCATGCCACTTGTCGAAATTATCAACGAGGCCTCTGCACGATCCACTTGGAAGTCTTCCACACTTGTGAAGAAGATCACAACCCGCTCGGTAGTGACGACAAGCAGAGATTCCGGTCCTGAAGAATGAGGTTTGCGCCTTGTGGCGGGCCATTGCTGGTTAGAATGCTGCCCATTGAAACGGGGGAATCTCTCATGCAAACAATTTTGGTCCGAGAAAAAACCGGAAAGGACGGCACGCTGTCCCTGCGGATTCCGTTGGGCAAGCCGGAAGAGGAATACGAAGTGTTGGTGGTCGTGCAACCGAATGTGGTCGGATCGACGCCAGAGGAACGAGGCTGGCCGCCCGGTTATTTTGACAAAACATTCGGTTCGATTGACGACGACAGCTTCGTGCGTCCGCCTCAAGGAGAACTCCCCAAACCCGTGGAGTTCGATTGATGTTTCTGCTCGACACAAATGTCTGCGTGCAGTATTTGCGAGGCAAGAATGTGCTAATTCGGCAGCAATTGTCGTCCTGCCCGACGCACGAGATTTGCTTGTGTTCGTTGGTCTTGGCGGAGTTGTATTGCGGCGTGTTGCGAAGTGCGAAGCCGGTTAAGAATCGAGTGGATGTCGATCAGTTTGCTACGCCGTTTCGCTGTCTGCCATTCGACCAAGCTGCCGCCGATATTTTCGCCGGTATCCGACATTATTTGGAAATGCAGGGGACTCCGATTGGTCCGTATGATCTTCAAATCGCCGCCATCGCTTTGGCAAACGGCTGCACGCTCGTAACCCACAACGTCTCCGAATTCCGTCGAGTGCCGGGACTGCTGGTTGTGGATTGGGAAACGCCCTGAGCAATTACGGCTTCAATCCATTCCCATGCTCATCCTCTTCCTCCACGGCTGGCAGTCAATTTCCGGTGGCGTCAAACCGTCCTACCTGACCCAGCACGGCCACACCGTCATCAATCCCAAACTGCCCGATGATGACTTCGAGCAAGCAATCCGAATCGCGTGTGGTCAAAAAACTCGGCCGCGTTGGAAGTTCTTTGGCAGTTTGATCTGCAACGGGGTTGAGCAATGGAAAACTCGGCCAATCGTGGTGGGATTTGGAGGGAGAACTGCGTAAGCGTCCGGCGGAATGCGTTCTTGGTGGCAGTGGTAAGCTGATGCGGTTGGTTTGAGACCCGCAATCAGGAGAGCTGTCATGGGGCGTGAGACGGTGGAAGCTCGTTGGCGCGAGCGAATGCAGCGTTGGCGGAGTTCGGGGCTG
>CAMDDX010000468.1 GCA_945893075.1 Planctomyces sp. SH-PL62
CCCATCATCACGAACCACAACCGATTCGCGATGTTGTTGCCGAACGCTTTGTTGCCGGACACCGGCAATTCCGTGGCGAGGAACTGCATCGCTCGGAAACGGGGCGTGCCGGGAAAGTTGGTCTTCTTGTCGGGCGGCACGAGATACTCCTCGTTCTTCTCGAACGTCGGGATTTCGATCTCTTTGCCGCCGGGAACGCGCGGGCCGGTGGTCAGCGCGACTTTGTCGAACACCGAACTGAAGTCCGCCTTCTTAGTCAGCACCTTCTCGCCGATGGCGGGGAACTTCAGGTCGTTGCGAATGAACGTGTTTTGATAGACCGTGTAAAGCCCCTGAAAATCGACCTGCTTGTAGCTCTCGATGAAAAGATGGTTGTGACACTGAGCACATTGCAGGTCCATGCCCAGAAACAATCGGCCGACGTCGCGAGTCAGCCCCGGATAGTCGGTCTCTTGTTGGCCGACTTTGTCCAATCGCTTGGTATGAAAGAACGCCGCGCCGCGAATCGCCTCGTTGTTGGGATCGGGATCGAGGATCTCGCGGACCAATTGATCCCACGGCTTGTTGGCCTCGAAAGAGACCTGCAAGAATTTCGTCCACTCGGGACTGTCGCCGCGCCGTTCCATCAGCATCGCATGAAACAAGTCCTGCATCCGGCGCGGGTAGTCACCGCTGGCCAGCAATGTGTCGATGAGCTGCGTGCGTCTGTTGGCATCCTTGTTATCGAGAAACGTTGCCGCTTCTTGCCACGAGGGGATGCGGCCGGCCAGATCGAGATAAACTCGGCGAACGAATGTCGCATCATCACAAGCTGTGCCGAGCGGAGCATCCTTCACGGCGGTGGCAATCAACGCATCAATGCGTGGCGGCAATTCCTCCGCAGCCAGAGTGATCGGGGTCACGATCAGGGCCAAGCCCAGCAACACCCCGGCTCGCAACAGTTTCGCCGAGCAAACAGA
Organism: Planctomyces sp. SH-PL62; assembly: GCA_945893075.1. Taxonomy (GTDB): domain Bacteria; phylum Planctomycetota; class Planctomycetia; order Planctomycetales; family Planctomycetaceae; genus SXKJ01. The sequence goes on from CAMDDX010000468.1 coordinate 960, forward strand.
GCCGCGGGTTGGCTGGCTCACAACCATGAGTCGTGTCCACAAGCGAGGAATCAGGAAGGCAAAATCGGTGGGCTGTCTGGCCCATACCGGGCCGGGGAGAGTCAACTTAGACGCTTCCTGTTACGTAAACAAGATGCTTACCTGCGAACCGATGCGCGTTCACGGTTCTTCATTTCGCGCGGGTCAAACGATAAAGGTCGCTGCCCATTTTCATCAGATACAGCGTGTCGTGCTGGGGGTCATAGTCGAGCCAACTGAGGCCGCCGATGCCTTTCATTTCCTTCGGCGGAGCCAGCGGCGGCGACCAGTTGACGCCGCCATCGGTGCTCTCGACCGGACCGGCCTTTGTCAGGACGAAGAGATGTCGCGCATCCTTGCCAAAAATTGGGCCGTATTGGGCGTCCTTGATCTCGCCGATCTTCTTCCAAGTTTCTCCTTTGTCGGTGGTGGCGATCAGACCGCCGTCCACCAACCAATAAAGCGTGCCGTCGCGCCATTTCGGCAATGCTTGAGCGCTCTCACGCCCCACGGGGCTGAACTCACCGCAGGATTGAAATGTCTGACCGCGATTGGTCGTGCGCATTAGATGCGGCTTCGGTTGCTCCTTGCTCTTGGCTTGCGCGACGACAGCGATCTGGTTGTCGAAGACCCATCCGGTGCCGTGCCCCTTGCCGACTTCCGTGAACGACTGGCCGCCGTCGCTGGATGCCAACATCAAGCCTCCCGCCTCGTGCTTGAGTGCCAGCACGTACCGCATTTCCGGATCGGTCCAATCGACCGCGCACCAGTCGATGTGGCCGGACTTGCCGTCCAATGATTTCCATGTGGCAGCTCGATCTCCGCTGACCGAGATCGGCGAACCGTAGACTAGGGCTGTCACCATGCGGTTGCTCTTCCCGCTGGGATCGAGCAACCAGCAGCCGGGAGTCTCCGTGCGGCCTTTGGGCTGCGCGTCGCTGACGCGCTTCCAGGTTTGACCTTGATCGCCGGAATGAAACATCTCGCGGTCGCTCAGATTCACGAACAGGTCGCCACTCGTGTGATCGACGACCACGCCACACAACCCGCCGAAGCCGGTCTTTTCTTGCTGCAACAGGTCGCTGGTCACCGGCCTCCAATCAGAGTACGCCGCTCGCGATACAGTGCCAACCGACAGAAGAATCCAAACACACAGGGATCTCGTCATGGTTCGTCTCCGGAAAAACGATGATTTCTGCGGGCTGAACTTGCCCAAGGTTTGTGTGCGCTACTTTAGAAGTGGGACTGATGGTTTGACACGGAATCGGTTTCGGAGAATTTGGCCGCGCGTCTGAGGGGTTGGCGGCCGACTCGAAGTCGGTTCGTGAGATGTCGCCCAACGACGAGTGCGGGCGTTCGCGGTTGTAAATCACGTCGATGTACTCGAACAGCCTCGCGCGAGCGCCCGTCCGCGATTCATAAACTTCATGATGCGCCAGTTCCTTCCTCAATAACAATGGGGACAGCGGGATCTGATCTTTGACAAAGCGGGCAACGAGACATCCAATAAAACCGATCTGTCAGTCTGGAGTTTCTGGAACTCAGCGTGATTCAAGATGACTCACGATGTGTTTTCTCTGTGTCTTTCTTGTCGCTGGAAGTGGATTGGACGATGGCATCCCGATTTGTCTATTTGATGCGCGGTCTGCCCGCGTGCGGCAAGAGCCACAGGGCGCGACGCCTTGCCGGAGTCAGGGGACTGGTCTTGGAAACAGATCAATTCTTTGTTCGGCAAGACTCGGCCGGTGCGACGATCTATGACTACCGTGACGATCAACTTCCAGCCGCTCGCCAATGGGTCTTTGAGCGATTTCAGCAAGCCATCGCGGAAGGTCGTTCGCCCATCGTGCTGGATCGGGGTAATGGTCTGAACGAGGGGACTCGCCGATTTGCCCAATACGCTGTCGATCACGGTTACCACGTCGAGTTGAAAGAGCCGGACTCCGAATGGTGGCTTGAAATCAAACGCCTGCTACGAGCTCGTCCGCAATCCAACCCGCAGCTCGCCGAATGGGCTGTGCGACTCGCGGATTTGAGCCGAGCCACACACCGCGTTCCGCTGGACACGATTCAGAACTGGATGGACCACTGGTGCTCCGAACTGACCGTGGATGACATTCTACAATCCGGAAGCGGTACTGAGACGCGTTGAACGCTGGCCCCCTTTCTGGCGCTCATCACCAGTTTGGGTAAAATGGGGGATTTTACTTTTGATTTCTGGAGACTGGATTCTTAGTTTGTTGTGGTGTCGGGACCCACGGCCAGCGCGTATCAAAGTTGTTGACCTGTGAGGACTTCCGCGAGGAAGTCGTCGTTCCAGCCGGCGATTTGCATCTTGCCTCGCAGACTTTCTTTGAGCGGATGATGCTTGAGTCGCGTGATGGCAAAGCGTCGTAGCCAA
>CAMDDX010000469.1 GCA_945893075.1 Planctomyces sp. SH-PL62
AACGGATCGGCTTTGAACCGATTGAGTTCGTTGATCGCGCCGTTGACGTCGTTCATCTCGACCATGCAATTCGCTCGTTCGAGCGACGCGGTCGGAGCAGAAGGACTCGCCGCGTACTGCGCATTGATCCGCTCGAACGCCTGCCGAGCGGTGGTGAGTCGTTCGTTTCGCTCCTTAGGTTCGGCGATCTGCGCGGCGACTCGTTGATAACAGTAACCGAGCTTCAGCAACGCATCGGGTGTCTGCGGTGCGGCCTTGGCCGGATCGTTGCCTTGCCCACTGACATAATTCTCCAGCGACTTGATCGCCGCCGACAAAACTTCCAGTTGGCGGCCGGCCGCGAGTGCATCGCTCGTGTCGGTCGGCATCGCGCGGAGCAAACAATCGGCGAGGTAATACGGCACAACCGCCAGTTCGCCCGATTGATCGGCTTGCGGGACTGCGGTCAGCGTCTTCAACGCGGCTGGGTAGTCGCCGAGTCGATACTGGCTCAGCCCCAACCGTCCGCGCGACAGCGGGGCATAGACGAACTCCGGGTGCTTATCGAGGACGAGTTGATACCGCTTGACGGCCTCACCGAACCATTTCGGAATGTCGGGGTTCTTGCTGGCCGGGTTGTTCGGTTCGATCGCAGCCGCGCGGACGTAAGCGTTCTCGGCCGAGCGGAACAAGACAGCCGGCAGCAGCGTGCTCTTCGGATACGTTTGCGCGAACTGCGCGCAGACTTGATCGGACACGTCGAACTGAGCCGCGAAGTGCAGTGCGGTCGCTCGGCGTTGCAGGAATTGCTCGTTACGGTCGGGAGCGTGGTTTTCTTTGAACGCTGTTTCGTAGGTCGCCGCCGCTGGCGGGAACTGCTTGGCCAACTGCTGATAGTCACCGAGTTCCAGCAGCACTTCCGCTCGGCGCAGTTTCGCTTCCGGGTCTTGAGCGATCTGCTGATTCGCCTTGTCGGCCGACTGAGTCAAACTTCCGATGGCCGCGGTGAGAGCTTGAGCATAGGGTGCCGGCTGCGTCGGATCGGCCGCTCCGAACTGCGCACGTCCCAGCCACAACAATGCTCGGTCGCCCAATTGCGGATGCGCGGCGAGCGGTTGCAACAACGCGATCGCCGGCGGGAACGCACGCAGTTCGACCTGACACATGCCGGCTCGCAGTTGAGCTTCCGGCAACAGCGGCGACTGCGGATATTTCTGATTGAATTCAGTGAAGCGCGTGAGTGCCTCGCCGGTTTTCTTTTGCTCGTACAAGAGGACGCCCCAGTAGAAACTCGCGCGGCTGACGTAGTCCGGCGGCGATTTGATCAACGCTTCTAGCCGAGCTTTTTCCTCCGCCTGATTCGCGAAGGCCGCTTGGTTTTGCAGAGCCTTCTGTGAGTCCACCTTCAGCTTGTCGTAGCCTTTGACGACCGCGTCGTAGAGGGCGGTCGCTTCTTCACGCTCGTCGGCGATGTGATGCACGCGAGCCAGCAGATACCGCGTGTGAACTCCGAAGACCGGATCGGCGAACGGCACAAGCTGGCTCAGCGAACGACCGGCGGTGATGAAATCTTTCAGCAAGAAACTGGCGTGGCCGTGCAAGTACAACATCTGCGGCCGGTACTTGCTCTTGGCGAGCGTGGCGTCGGCCAGCAGCGGAGTCAGCAGGTCGCTGGCCTCTTTGTTCTTTTCGATTCGCAGCAGCATTTCGGCTTGATCGCAGCGAGCTCGATTGGCCCATTCCAGATCGACGGCCAGCTCGTTGGCGGCGGGCGGCGGAGCGGTCTTGGCTTTGGCGAGGAATGACGTGATCGCTTCCTCGAAGCGTTGATTCGCCTGCGTGAATTGGTCCTTCGCCGTGTTGCGATGCTGAGCCGCCTCATTCGGCTTCGCGATCGCCTGAGCTAGCGCGTCGTGCCCCTGACCACGATAGGCCAACGCGAGGTAGTACAACATCAGCGGCCGGTCGGCAAACTCCTGCACGCCGACGATCGGGTTGAGCATTTCGATCGCGACCTTGAAATCTTTCTGCGGCTGCTCTAGCGCGCACAACGCCAAGCCGTAGCGAGCCAGCGTCGCGTCCTTCTGGTTGGCATGCGTCTTCAAATATTCGCGATAGCGTTCGACGGCGACGGGGTATTGCTTCTCGTTGAACGCCTTGTTGGCGGCGTTGATGACCTGCGCCGCCAGCTCTTCCGGCTTGAGCGTCGTGGTCTGGGCCGAGCACGGGGCCTCGCGAAAAGCCGCTCCGATCAGCGTGAGTCCCAGAAGAGCCATTCGACAACCGCGTGGGGACCAAACCGATCGAGTGCAGAGCATCACAAGTCTCCGAGGTCAAAATTTCTTGTGTCGAGCGATCGGCGGGCCGCGTGGTGCGCGACTCGGAACCGATCAGCCACGGCTGATGGAAGCGGCGGGCAGTATTGGAATGCCGGAATCGCCGAGTCAATCAACAGTGTCACCGAAAAACGAAATCGGAATTCTTTATCCGCAGTCCGGCGTTGCCATCCGCAGGCAGTCTCCGAAATTCAGACTGCCTGCGGATGGCAAAGCCGAACTGCGGATGAGACACAACCGGCGAACGCATCGCCGACTTGATTTGTGACGGAGCGTTTTGGAGCCTTCGCCCTCGCTGACGCTTTGGGTGACTTTGGAAAAATCACGACATCACAAAACGGGAGACTCGTTATGCAACGGAGGAATTGGGCCACGGTGTGTTTTGTGGCGGTGCTTGCCGCGTTGCTGCTGACTCACGAGGCGGTCGCGTTCATCCAAAAGCTGTTTCCGTTGCAGGAGTTCATCGACGACAGCGACTTCCTCTTCACGGCCAAAGTCGAACGAGTCGATCCCGCCAAGCCGTCCGCCGTGCTGGTGCTGGGCGAGCATCTCAAAGGCAAAGCGCCGTTCACGCGCATCCCGATCAACTTGACCGGCGACAAGCAGAAGCACACGCCCCAACTGTTAAAGCGAATCGCCCTCGACCTGCCGCTGGTGGTTGGCGTCAAGAAGCAGGACGACGGCAAGTTCATGCTGCTGGCCTTCACGAATGGGACGTGGTTCCAAGTGCTCGGCCAAACCGACGGCGACCAAACCCGCTGGGCCTTCACGCACTGCGAGATCTACTTGCGCCGCACCTTCAAAGGGACCACCGCCGAGTTGCAGCAGACCGTGTCTGACGTCCTCGCCGGCAAAGCCAAAGCACCCGCTCCGAATCCCAAAGAGCCGCCCGGCTTCGGCCCACCCATCGAGCCATCTGCGGACGCGAAGAAATAAAGGTGGCTCAGGGGTCGGGTCTACGATTTTTCGGATTTGGCCGGAACAACGCTTCATTTGCAATCCAAGTCGCGCCCGGCCAAATCCGAAAAATCGT
>CAMDDX010000470.1 GCA_945893075.1 Planctomyces sp. SH-PL62
GCCACGAACAAGCCAGACGTAGTTCCGCAACGGAAAGCCAACGACCGATGACGCTCGCGAAACACTCCGTCGTTCTCTTTGCCTCGTTAAGCATCACCGCAATCGGCATCGTTGCCGCGCAGGAATCGCCTGCAAAGACGGCGTCGAAAGTCGTGCAGGGAACTCGTGAGATCCATGTCTCGCCGCAAGGGAACGACAAGAACGATGGGAGCGCGGCCAATCCGGTGGCGTCGTTGCAGATCGCTCAGTTGCTCGCTCGGACGGCTCGCGGGACGACGGTCGTCATTCACGGTGGCACGTATCGCCTCAAACGCCCGTTGCAGTTCACTCACGAGGATGAAGGGGGCGAGTTCCGCGCGGCTGCCGGTGAGAAGGTCGATGTCACGAGCGACCGCAAGCTCGACCTGAAGTGGCAACCGTTTCGCGATGGCATCTGGCAAGCCGATCTTGGAATGCAGATTTACGCCCACCCGAATCGGGCCGCAGAAGCACGGTTTCAATACAAGTTGCAGGTCGACGAGCTTTTCGTGAATGGTCAGCGGCAGAGGATGGCGCGCTATCCCAACTTCGATCCGGAGATTCGGCCATTCGGTGGCTTCGCGGCGGACGCCGTCAGTCGCGAGCGTGCGGCGCGCTGGAGCAATCCCGCCGGCGGTTATCTGCATGCCTTGCATCCGGGCGCGTGGGGCGGAGTTCACTTTGTCATCACGGGCAAAGACAAGAACGGCGATGTGCTGACGGAAGGTGGCAGGCAGAACAACCGCGGGTCCGGCATGCACAAGCAGCATCGCTATGTCGAGAATGTCTTCGAGGAACTCGATGCTCCCGGCGAATGGTTCTACGACCGGCCTACGAACACGCTCTACTTCTTTCCGCCAGAAGGGCTTGATCTTGCAAACGCCACGGTCGAGTTCCCGACCTCCTCCCGATTGATTCGGATCGACGGAACTCAGAAGCAGCCGGTGAAGAACGTGACGCTCCGCGGACTGGCGTTTCGTCATGCCACACGCACTTTCATGCAGACTGAAGAGCCCTTGCTGCGCAGCGATTGGACGATTGCTCGCGAGGGCGCCGTGCGGATGGAAGGCACCGAAGATTGCAGCCTCGTCGATTGCGAGTTCGATCAGATCGGCGGCAATGCGATCTTCGTCAGCAAGTACAACCGCCGAGTCCGCATCGCCGGTTGCGACATCCGCGAGACCGGAGCGAGTGCCGTGGCCTTCGTTGGCGATTCGCTGGCCGTGAGAAATCCGCTCTTTGAATATGGGCAGAGGCAGAGCCTTGAGACGATCGACAAGGGAGCCGGCCCGGCATCTGAAAGCCATCCCGCGGACTGTCTCGTCGAGGACTGTTTGATTCGCGGCATTGGCCTGGTCGAGAAGCAAGCGGCGGGAGTGCAGATCGCCATGTCATCGGGCATCACCGTCCGGCATTGCTCGATCTATGACGCGTCGCGAGCCGGCATCAACATCGGCGACGGCTGCTGGGGCGGGCATCTCATCGAGCACTGCGACGTCTTCGATACCGTACAAGAGACCGGCGATCATGGCTCGTTCAACTCATGGGGCCGCGATCGTTATTGGGGGTTGAAGGACGCGCCGACCGAGTCGCTGCCGGAACTTGCGAAGCTCGACGCCGTGAAGCCGACGGTCCTGCGACACAATCGTTGGCGCTGCGATCACGGTTGGGATGTGGATCTCGACGACGGTTCCAGCAACTACGAGATCACGAACAACGTCTTCCTGCACGGCGGCTTGAAGCTGCGCGAAGGCTTTCATCGGCGAGTCACCAACAACATCGGCGTCGGCTGCGGCTTCCATCCGCATGTCTGGTATCACATCAAGGGCGACGGCATCAGCAACGACGAAGTCACTCGCAACATCTGGGCGGGAGCGCATGCGCCGGCGATCATGCCGTCGGGCAAGTGGGGGCGCGAGGTCGACTTCAATCTCTTCACCACCTCCGAGGCCGACCGGCTGAAGTTCGCGGCCAATGGTTGCGACGCTCATTCGCTGACCGGCGATCCGCTCTTCACGAACCGCGAAGCTGGCGACTACCGCGTGAAGGACGAATCCCCGGCGATCAAACTCGGCTTCCAAAACTTTTCGATGGATGACTTCGGAGTGCAGAAGCCCGAGCTGAAGAAGGTCGCTCGCACACCGAAGCTGCCGGGCAACGAACCGCCGCCGCGTCCGATTACTCGACGACCCCAACCAGCGGTCGAGCACGTCTGGCGAGGAGCCATCATTCGCAACATCTCCGGCGATGAGTTCTCGGCGTTCGGCGTCACCAAGGATGCGGGCGGCGTGCATCTCAAGTCCATGCCGAGCGATTCCGAAGCGGCGGCCAATGGATTCAAATCGAATGACCTCATTCAGTCGCTCAACGATCAACCGGTGAAGTCCGTTGCAGACCTGCTGAGACTTCAGAACGCAGCGGCAGGCAAGCGACTTGAGATTCGGTTCGTGCGCGCCCAAACGCCCAATCGGATTGCCGTCGATCACTACCTCTTCGCGACCACTGAGTCCGCCGATGCCGACGGCTTCAAGACGATCCCGCTGGCAGCGACGAAGGACGTGCTGCCGATCGCCGCGCTGACGACTCAGTCCGCTACCAACAACGAACCGCCACAGTCGCTGTTCGATGGCAAGCTGGCTCGCAACTACGGCCCGGTGTTCGGCAACGGCGTGGAAGGTGGTCTCTACAAAGTCGACCTCGGCCAACGCCGCGACATCAAGTCGATCAACACCTGGTCGTTCCAACAAAACGGAATCCGCGGCCCGCAACACTTCAGCCTCTACGGCAGCACGAGCGAAACCGATCCCGGCTGGAACACCAGCGACCGCAAGCTCTTCACGCCGCTGATCGAAGTGGATTCAACGGCTCTCCCCGCCGAACCCTTCCAAGCGACGAGCATCCGATCTTCCACGAATCAACCACTGGGCCAATTCCGCTGGCTTGTGTGGCAAGTCCACTCGATCACGCCCCTCGGCGAGAACACTTCATTTCAAGAAGTGCAGGTGATTGCCCCGTAAGTGATCAATGCTTTGTTTGAAGGAATCGTCATGACTCGTGCGTTTGTTTGCCTGTTGTTGCTTGTCGGCTGCTCGGTCACGAATCTTGCTCATGCGGCTGACGTCCGGCCGAATGTCCTGTTCCTATTCGCGGACGATCAGCGGGCCGACACGATTGCGGCGCTGGGGAATTCGCACATCCAGACGCCGAATCTCGATCGGCTGGTGCGGCGCGGGTTGGCGTTTGATCGAGCCTACATGCAAGGTGGCCTGAACGGGGCGACGTGCGTGCCGTCGCGAGC
>CAMDDX010000471.1 GCA_945893075.1 Planctomyces sp. SH-PL62
TGGGTCATGGCGAGGATTTCGAGTTGCCGGTCCCCGTTCAGGTCGCAGAGGATCGGCGTCATATACATGTGCTGGCCGTCGTCGAGTTCCGGCCGCAGATCGCGCCGCCATTGGAAGCGGCCCTTCGCGTCCAGGCAGTAGACCTCGCCGCCGAATGTCATGCCGACGATCTCGACCGAGCCGTCGCCATCCAAATCCGCGACGTTCGGCGAGTCCTCTTCCGATAGCCCTTCCACTTTCCACAGCAGCTTGCCGTCGATCGTGAACGCCATGACGGCATCGTGAGCATCGTCCTGCTTGTAGTTGTCGACCGACTTGATGATCTCGATGATGCCATCGCCGTCGAGATCGACCAACACGGCATCGGCACTCGATGCGTTGTCGTTCGTCGGAAAACTCCACACGCTCTCCAGCGTCAGCGGATTCAAGCGGTGCAGCACTCCTTTCCCGGCGAAGTCGTCCCCGCTTCCGGCAAACAAGTCCCAGCGGCCATCACGATCGACATCCAGCGCCGACGTGTAGCAGCCGCACTGGACCCAGTCACTCCGCCGCCGGAGCAGCGACAGGTCGTGCATATTGACACGAGCCATGTAGCGGGACCGGGTGCCGAGATAGCCGTCGAGTACTCCGTCTCCATCTCCGTCGATAATCACCGGCGAGTTGCCGAGCTTGCCATCTTCCGAATCCCACTGGCGCAGAACTTTGCCGCTTTGATCGCAGACGTACATCACACCGGGATCCGAGACTGTGTACAGGATCTCCCACCGGCCGTCGCCGTCGAGATCGAACGCGGAGGTCGATTGTTGCTGCCCCTTCAGCTCGCGGCTCCAGCGAACGCTCCCGTCAGCCGCATTGAGCATCTGCAGCTTCCCTGGCGCTCGCGACGCGTATAGCAATTCGCGCCTGCCGTCGTTGTCAAAGTCCACACACACTTCGGAGCCACAGAACTCCCGATCGTAGATCGTGTACTGATGCCGAAAGAGTTTGCTCTGCACGCGATCGACCGACCGTTGGCCCGTCTGTGGTTCCTCAGCCGAGGTCAACGTGGCGACGGCAATCCCCATCAACCCGATGAACGTACACGTCATTCTCCAGAGTCGGCTCATTGGTCTTCCAAGGCTGAGAATGCAAATGGCGGGAACAGGAAGATCCCTGAATAGTAACCGGTTTGCCCGACGGATTCGCGAGCCTCCAGCGATTTCAAGCCGGCAGCGATCGCGGTCCGCAGCGCGTCGCGCATGATGCGGCTATGCTCCTTGTTTCCGGTCAGCTTGGCTTCGTAGGCGAAAGCCTCTGAAGCATGGAACGTCGCGGAGCTGTACGCCGGCGGCGTCGAGCGCGAATGCTGACACGATGTCAGAAAGAACGACTTGTGCTCCTCGCTCCAGGCCTCGCGAATCATTTGCTCGACCCCGGTGGAAAGGGCACCGAGTACTTCCGGATCCTGCGTCAGGCGGTGATAGCGGGCCAAAGCCGTGAGGGTGAAGCCCAACATGTAGAAGTTGTTGCCTCGACATCGCTTTGATTCCGCCGCTTCGGAACAGTGCCCGTGGGCCAGCATGATTACCCAACCCCGCTGTGGATCGAGGTTCTTCTTGAGTACGTCCCACTGCTTGCCCGCCGCAGCCAGATACCGTTCCTCGCCGGTCGCCTCGTAGGCATTCAACAGCAGGTGCAGCGGCCAGCCGACTTGCCGAATGTGGTCGGAGTAACGGGTCGGACACAGTGCGGCCATCGTGTCGCTGGCCAGGATTCCCACTTCAAGAGCGCGACGGTCACCCGTCAGCAGATAGTGATCGAAGACGCCGCCAATCCACGCATGGCCGTGGTCCCATAATCCCACCTGATAGGCCCCGGTCTGCTTGAGCTTGGCGAGCCCCTCGTATTCCCCGTTGACGTAACGCCCGTAGTAGCCGCCCGTGTGGCCGACAAGGTGCGGCCAGACCTGGCCGGCTCGCATGTTGGACGTGCCCGGGAAACTGCGGATTTCCGGATGAGTGACGTGCAGAATGTCCACGTCCTCGAAATGCCGAGCGGCCTGCTCGGCTCGGTCGAAGTAACGCCGATCTCCGGTACGCAGGTATTGCTGGAACCAGATGCGAGCCGTGTCGTACTCCAAGTTCCCCCAGGAGTCCCAATTCGTGTTGTACCAGTCGCCGAAATTCAACATGCCGAACTCGCGAACCCGTTCGCGGTCAGCCAGATGCTGATCGAAGTAATTGTCAACCAAGGCATCATAGGCGAGATGCTTGTCTGCACCCGCGGGCGACAGCGAGCCGACGGCCTGACTCGCGAAGATGTAAGCCGGCTCGCACTGAGCGAGCAACGGCGTCTCGACGGCGCGAAAGAACTGGTCGAGCCCGGCAGGTTCCGGTGCGCCGTTGAAGAAGGTGGCCCAGAGTTCATGCGTACGAGCCTGACCGCACTTGAACGAGTAAACGCCGTCTCGCAGATAATAGAACAGCTTGCACTCTTCCGTGATCGGTTGGTTGTCATATCGCCCCGTGGGAAAATCCGGGCAGATGTCCACCCGCAACTCGCCTGGCTTCTGCTCGAACCCCTTCGGCCAGTTCTGCCAGAATTCCCGCACGCCGACGGACATTCCGCCGTGCTGGCTACCTTGCGCAATCCAACCCCGCGCACGCTGGCCGGCCGGCTTGCCATTGATCGCGTAGGATCGATCGTCAATCTGGTCCACTCGCCCCGCGTCCATCCGCCGACCATCTGTCAGGTACTCGGGACTCTCCGCGTCGCGCAGTTGGAATCTCAGCGCAAGCGAATCGATGCGTGCCATCAACTCAGGCTGATAGTCGTTCACGAACGTGTAACACAACTTTAGATAGGGTTGCCCGCGAAAGGCATGAATGCGGACAACATAACGAAACATCGTGCCGCGCTGCGAACCGTGTTGCCCTTCCAGCCGGATGCACGCGCGCAGCGGGCCGTTCTGTTCGATGGTCACCTGAGCCGCCGACAAGTCGGCTGTGAAAATCTCTCCGTCTGGGTTGCGCAGCTCGATCCCGGCAGTACCACTCGTGGTCACTCTTTCTGCATCGGAGAAGCTGCCGTCGCCGTCACGATCAAGCCGCACATCATCCAGCAGACGGAAGCTCTTTGGAGAAAGTGCAACTCGCATGGGGCCAGTTTCAATGACGGCCGCATCGTCCCTGGATACGGCTCGTACGCCATTCGCAACCGGAGCCCGTCGGACGGCACTGCTGCATTGCAGAGTCAATCGTTTCGTTTCGCGCGCCGCCAAGTCGATCGAGAAATCCAGCAG
>CAMDDX010000472.1 GCA_945893075.1 Planctomyces sp. SH-PL62
AGAATGACCCCAAGGTCGGGTCGGCCAAGATCGGATTTGTCCGCACAAATGCCGCCTTGAAGGAGGCTGACCAGCAACTCGCTCAAGCCCAAAACGCCGCCAACGGAATTCAGCAGAACATGCAGGCGCTGAATCGCCAGAAGACCGATCTTAATAACCAAGCCCAGGCGATCAGCCGCCTGACCAGCGGCACCAAAGGGAACAAATCCAACAACAACTCGAAGGGCAAACGCTGAGCCAGGCAAGGTTCGCATGCCCCCCTCTGAGCCATCCCTTCCTTCATGCTCTCACTTCGCGGCCTTCGCGCCCCTCTGTTCAAAAAAAGGAACAGAAGGGCGCGAAGGCCGGGAAGAGTTTCAGATGTCGCATCGTTCCGAGTGACTAACAAGCAACTTCACGACATCACCAGATCGCGTTTGATCCCGGCAATGTTCGGACAGCCGGAGGCCAACATCGCGCTGACCAGTTCTTCGCGCAGGAGTTCCAGAACTTTCGCGACCCCTGCTTCGCCATCCGCAGCCAATGCCCAGACGTAAGGGCGACCGATCAGCACCGCTTTGGCTCCGAGTGCAATCGCCTTGAACACATCGGTGCCGCGTCGAATGCCGCTGTCCAAGAGGATCTCCGCGCGGCCATTGACCGCTTCGACGATCGTCGGCAACTGGTCAATGCTGGCCGGAACGCCGTCGAGCCGCCGGCCTCCGTGGTTTGACACGATGATGCCATCGAGTCCGATCGCCACCGCCTTCTTCGCATCCTCCGCGCGGAGCACTCCCTTGATGAGCAACGGCAGCTTCGTGATCGAACGCAGCCAATCGAATTCTTTCCACGACATCGTCAGATCCCACGCTTGATCGTTGAACGCCATCAACTGCGCGTAGGTCATGCGGTCGGAGATGTTGAAGCCGATGTCGCGCAGATGTTTTCGCAGCGTGTTCTCCGGCAGCGCGAAGCGATTCCGTTTGTCGGCATCCTTTCGCTCACCAAGATCGACCGTCAGCACGATTGCTTTGAAGCCGGATCGCTCCGCCCGCTCAACCAACCGCTTAGCGACCGCGCGGTCCTTCGGCATGTAGAGCTGAAACCACTTCGGCCCGGAACTGGCCGCCGCGATCTCTTCGACGCTGTGGCCGACGCTGCTGCTGACTCCCATGATCGTCTTCGCCGACGCCGCTGCGCGAGCGGACGCGAGAGCTCCTTGCGGGTGATACAAACTCTGCCCCGCGACTGGAGCCAACAAGATCGGCAACGCAATCGGCTGCTTGAGCACCGTCGTCGACGTATCAACGTCCGCAACGCCAGTGAGCAACGGAGGCAACAACCGCAGTCGTTGAAATGCCGCGACGTTGTCTCGCAGCGTGACCTCGTCGGTCGAGCCGGTCGTGATGTAGTCGTAAGTCGCGGGTGGCAGCGCGGCCTTGGCCAACTCCTGAAAATCCGCGACGTTCACCGGCTCGGTCTTCCGCCCTGCCCTCTTCGGGTCGCCAACAGCGCTCGGCTGCGCGTCGGCCGGTGCTTGTGCGAGTTCATCGTCGCCTCGCGCGCGAGCTTGCCACAGACCGAGCGACCCCGCCCCCAGAGCCAGCAGTTGAGAGAAAAACCGTCGATTCATGGCAGCACCTTCGTCGTGAGTCGATTGAAGACCGTACCGTCCGCCAGTGGCGGATCAAGGAGCGGCCTGCGACATGATTGTCGTTCATCCGCCGACAACACAACGGGCAGCCAATGGCCACGAAAAACACGAAGAGGCACAAAGAGTTTCGGAGACGAGAGATCTCCGGCAGAAGGCTGGCGAAAAATGAAGGGCAGAAAATAGAACAATCTCGGCGTCTCTCGCCTTTATTTTTCGCCCTTCATTTTCCGCCAGCCCGCCTTCGAACCACCTCTCAATCCCAGTTCCTTTTTGTGCCTTTTCGTGTTTCTCGTGGCCAACCACTGCATGTCATTCGAGAGCCCCTCCGACTTGTGCAAAGACCACGAGAGCAAGTCCAATGAGCCCAACTCCAGCAGCGACCAATCGCGGCAGACATCGGGACAAGACCATGAGGCTCAGTCGGACGATCATCGTTTATCTCCTCATCGCCACACCGGCGTTGGCGGAGGATGCCGTGGACTACACGCGGCAGATCAAGCCGCTGTTGCAAGCGAGGTGCTATGCCTGCCACGGGGTGCTCAAGCAGCAATCGAAACTGCGGCTCGACACGGCGGCGTTCGCGATCCAGGGAGGCGAGAACGGAGCGGCCATCAAGCCGGGCGAGGTTGCTGCCAGCCCGCTTATCACGCGGGTCTCGGCCAAAGACGAATCTGAGCGAATGCCGCCGGAAGGGGAGCCGCTCACCGCCGCGCAGATTCAGTTGCTCAAAGATTGGATCGCTCAGGGAGCGAAGGCTCCGCCCGATGAGAAACCCGAACGCGATCCGCGCGAGCACTGGGCATTCAAGACGCCGGTGCGACCACGTGTTCCAAATTTCAAATTTCAAATCTCAGATCTCAAATTTGAAATCTCAAATCCAATCGACGCCTTCATCGCGGCTGAGCATCAGAAACTCGGACTGAAACCACAGCCTGCCGCCGACAAACGAGTCTGGCTGCGGCGTGTGTCGCTCGATTTGACCGGGCTGCCTCCGACGCGCGAGGAACTCGATGCGTTCGTTGCCGATCAATCAGCCGAGTCGTTCGAGAAAGTCGTGACGCGGTTGCTCGACAGCCCGCAGTACGGTGAGCGGTGGGGGCGGCATTGGATGGACATCTGGCGGTACAGCGATTGGTGGGGGCTGGGGGCCGAGGTCCGTAACTCGCAGAAGCACATCTGGCATTGGAGGGATTGGATTATCGAGTCGCTTAACGCGGACAAAGGCTACGACCAGATGCTGCGCGAGATGCTCGCGGCCGATGAGCTTTATCCGAATGACCTCGACAAGCTGCGAGGCTCCGGGTTCCTTGCCCGGCAATACTTCAAGTTCAACCGCACGAGCTGGCTGGACGAGACCGTCGAGCACACCGCGAAGTCGATGCTCGGCCTGACCTTCAATTGCGCGAAGTGTCACGATCACAAGTACGACCCGTTCTCGCAGGTCGATTACTACCGCATTCGCGCGATCTTCGAGCCGTATCAAGTCCGCACCGATGCCCTCCCCGGCGAGATCGACTTCGAGAAAGATGGCCTCCCGCGAGCGTTCGACTGCAACCTCGATGCTCCGACCTTTCTGCACATTCGCGGCGACGAACGCAACCCGGACAAGTCCCGCGCTATCGAGCCGATCGTTCCGGC
>CAMDDX010000473.1 GCA_945893075.1 Planctomyces sp. SH-PL62
ATGCGGTGTGAGTTGCGGAGCACGACCTGCGTGACCGGCGACGGAGGATCTCCTTGGGCGAGCAGCGCGACGCTCCCATTGAGGTTGAGAGTCACGCGGTTTTCCTGGTCGGTCACGGAAGGAAGTCGCGGGACGACGTCCAACAGGAATACTCGGTCCTCTTTGGACAAAGTCAGCCGAGTCTTCGCTGAGCCGGCGGTGGGGATGATGTCCTCGACACGCGGGTAACGGCCCTGCTTTTCCAGCGTCAGCCACACGGTCCACGGCCCGATGCGGAAGACGCCGTGATCGGCCGTGGCCCCGACCTCGACCGGCTGATCGGTGGGGAGTTCGCGGCTGCCGAACAGCGTCGTGCGGGGAATGAGCAGATCGGCGCTCCCCGGAAATGTGAAACCCGATTGGACCAACAGTTGATGGCTGTCGGTTGCGGCGATCCGTCCGCCTCCAGGACGCAGATGAACGCAGTTCAGGGAATGCCGGGTCGCCTCAGCAGGGACAATCCGCATGGCGTCGGCCAACGCGCTGAGCAAGCTCGGCGCATTGGTGGTCCACGCCTCCGGTGGGGCCGGAGACGCTTCAGCCTTGACCTTCTGAGCGTCGAACACGAACGACTGTGGGACGGCACGATCGTCCCATCGCAGGACGACCGGACCATCGGATTGTCGTTCAATGCTGACGAACTGATCGGCCTTGGTTCCCTCGCACGCGGCGAGGGCATCCATCGTGATCGGGACCGCGTCAGGAGTCACCAGGCCGGGCAAGTGGTACTCGATGATGGCCTGCTTGTTCTGGGCGCGGATTCGCAGGCCGCTGTTGTCAGCCAAGAGCCAGACGACTTGGTCGGTCTGATTGGCGGAGAGCTGCAACGCGCGGCGGAAGACCGCGCGGATTTGCTTGGCGAGTAAGCGCGAAATAGTGATCAAAGGAGGGTCTCCAGAAAGAATGAAAAGAATGAGTGGGGCGGTCCACGGTCGGGCCGACAGACTTCACGCCGCCACGTGGCGACGACGGCGTTGCGGGATGACGGCCACGTTGTGGTCGAGGTCGTGCTCGTCCCAATCGACCATGAGCGGTTCGCGTTCAAATGGGATGGCGGTCAACTCGACGAAGCCTATGCCGGTGATGGTCGAGAGGTCTTCGCCGGTGGCGCGGGCGATGGCACGGTTCAAATCACGTTGAGACATGTCAGATTCTCCTGGGAAAAAGAAACGACAGCCCCCAGCGGGGCGGTCGCACACAGAGCAACCGCCCCGCACACGCGAGGCGCGAGAGAAAAAGAGGCCAAGTCCCGGAGGGGCAGAAGCTCACATGGATGAAGGCAGGGAATGCTCCCGCGTGTCCGAGTTCGCTCTGCGGGTCATCCGGGGCATAGCCAGTTCCGTTCGAGCCACGCGCGCTCAGCCTCCAGCGCGGCCGAACGCGTGGCGAACGGGCCGAGCTGCGGGCCACTGACTGGCGACAAATCGGCCAGCCAGTGGCCCTGTTCATCGGGTTCGACGTTTGAGCCACGTGAAATCGTCAGTGGACCCAATTCGGCCAAGGGCAACGTCTCGTCGTACACGCAACGCACGCTACCTTGAGGATCAATGAGCAGTTGCATGGCAACCTCCTTCAGCGAGGCCGCCGCAAAATGTTGCGGCGGGGGCGATCCACGAGGAGGCCGTCGAGCACCGATTGCACCGCTGACAACTCGCCGGCCACGCGCTGGCGGAGTTGAGCCGTGTCACGCAACGCTTGCGGTTCGACACCGCTCAGGATGCGCTGGGACTGCTCGACCAGTTGGTCAAGTTGCTCGCTGGAGTGGACGTTGAGTTCGCGAAACCGCTGGAAGAACTCGCGGATGTTCTCGATGGCCGTGTCGCGGAAGACTTTCGGCTGGCCATCCTCGCTGCCGTTGATGCGCTCGGTCAGGTGCGATACCAGGCGAGACATTTCTTCAATGAACGCAGTCTCCGCGAGTTGCACCGCCTCGTCAAAACGCGCGGAGACACGCTGGGATTCTTGCCGGTACAAGTCAGGGGAGAGCTGTTGCAGGTAGCTCGGCGGTTCGACGTTGGGAAATTCCCATGTCACATCGAACAAGCTGCGCAGGGAGTCCGGATAGTCAGTCGGGTTGAACAAAGTGCCGAGCTGCTCGCGAGCGGTCGCCTTGAGTGCATCGAATTGCAGGTCAAGTTGTTCGACTGCCTCGACGAGTTCGGCCTTGAGCGTGGTGAGCTGCACTTGGACAGCGCTGACATCCTGTTGGCGGATCAGACGGATGCCGGGCTCCGGAAAGGGCAAGCTCACGCCCCGCCAATAGGTGATGACTTGGTGCTTCACCGCATTGACGGCACGGAGTGCGGGGTGCTTGTTGTCGAGGAGCTTCTTACCGGCCGAGAGGAATTGACCCTCAGCCCCGAAGCTCTCGGCGGCCTGCGAGCGTTGTTCCGGCGTCAGCGACTTACGAACGCCGAACCACATGAAATTGACGCGGAGCGAGGCCATCGTGAATCGAAGCTGTTCGGCTGGCGTGCGTGGTGGCCGGGTCGCGGTGGGACGAATAAGAACGCGGGGCATAGAAGGTCTCCTGGTGAATGAATTGAGAAAGAACTCCGAATCCGCCGGGCCGCCTCCATGCGGCCAAGCAGATTTGGCGGGAGTGCTACACAGCGGCCAACTCGCGATAGCCCTTGGCGAGCTTCGCGTTGATCTGTTTGTCGGAGTGCTGCGCCGCGGCGGCCGGGCTGGTGAAGGACTTTGTTTGGGATTGTCCGTTCGTGCCGAGGCGGCCGTAGCGGACGGTCACGTTGTTGCCGCTGATGGAGACCTCCCAGAACTTGCGCGAAGTCCCTTCGATGAACTCAAAGCGTCGAGTGGTCATGTTGGCTCCTTGGGGATGTGAATGGGGCTTGAAACGAAACGAGCCGCCACGCGGCGGCTGTGATGCAAGTAGCAGTCAGTGCAGAGCCGTCACTCGGGAACCAGCGAGGTCACGTCGCGACGTACATGCACAAACGATGGGAAGCGGGGCACGCCACGATCGGTGAGTTCCTGGTAGCGGACAGAGATGACGCTGCCGACCGCTGGTGGAGTCTCACGCTGGGCGTCAGTGAAGCCAGTGCCCACGTTGAAGCGGAGTCCATTCGCAAGCTGGACCAGCAGCGCGCCCATCCGGCCGCGATGCCGACCTTGGCCAGCGAGTTGCTCGGCGACTTCGGCATCCAGCTCCAAAAACAGCTTCGCCTTGAGGAGTGTGTTTGAGCGGCCCACTTCATACTGCGATCTAGG
>CAMDDX010000474.1 GCA_945893075.1 Planctomyces sp. SH-PL62
GGTGGGATATTCGACGTCGTCGATGAAGATGCGGTTCTGTTCGTCGATGCGGACGGTGACGCACTCGCTGTCTTGATCGAAATCGGCGGCTCGTTTGGCGGCGGCCGGCGCGCCATCTTGTTTCGGCGGCGGCATGCCGATGCACGAGATGACGCTGGAGACGGTCGTGATCATGAAGAAGACCAGCAAGAAGAAGACGATGTCGACCATCGCCGTCATGTCGACCAGATCTGCATACTTTTCATCGTCAGCGGCGGGCAGAACAATTCCTCCACCGCCGCCGGATTCGTTCTCGTCGTCTTCCGCGAAATCGTCGGTCCCGTTGGCGGATTCGTGCTCGGCTGGGACGAAGAATTTGGTGCGGCAGTTGGGACAGGTCGAGTTCTTGCCGATGCGGTCGTCGCCGACGAGCAAATCCTTTCCGCAATCTGGACACTGAACTCGCATTGGCATGAGAAAACTCCGTCACGTCGCCCACGTGGAGCGCACCAAACTCAAACTTCCGAAGTCTTCGGAGACTTCGGAAGTTTCTGGGCAGATTACTTCTTGTCCTTTTCCAACACGGCCAATCGCAGCTTGATGTTTTCGGCGGCGGCGGCCGCGCCGGCGATGAACGAGATGTCTTTCATCGCGACTTCCTTCTCGGCCTTCAGCAGCAACGTGTCTTTGCGCTCTTTCGAGCCGGCTTTCACCGCGGCTTCGACTTGCTTGAGAATTTCGGCGCGATCGGTCAGCGGCTCGCCCTCGTTATCTTCGCCGATCTTCACTTCCATGCGTTGGTCACCCTGCTTGATGACCACAATCACGGACGCATCGGGATCACCGGCAACGACATTCTTGGCGGCGGGCAGGTCCACTTCGTTCTGCATCGCCATGACCCACGCGACGAGAAAATAGATATTCATCAGCGAGACGAGATCGACCATCGCGGTGACGTCGAATTCCGGGTCTTCGACCGCTTTTCGCTTAGGGCCGAACCCCGTGCTGAATTCGGAATTAGATTCACCGTGCATTGGCGGCGACCTTATTCTTGGGCGGACGGAGGCTGCTCAGAACGTGCGTCATGCCGGAACTGACACCTTCGAGCAATTCGCGCGTTTTGATGTTGAGGTTGTTCAGGAGGTAGCTGAAGGGGATGGCGGTGGCCAAGCCCAACGCCGTGCAAATCAGCGCGATACTGATGTCGAGCGCGATCATGTGCGGCGCGACTTTCTCGCCCGTGCCGATGCGACCGAACGCCGCAATCATGCTCAACACCGTGCCGAACAATCCCAGCAATGGTCCGGTCTTGATCGTCGTGGCCACCCAGCCCAACTTTTGTTCGAGCGGTCCCATCAGGTCACGCTGGATCAATTCGCCGACTTGCTCGCGCAAGGCGTCATGACCGATGCGGCGGTTGGCGATCACGGTCAGCACCAGTCGCGGCAAGGCCCGCAGAGATTTCGCCTCGCACAGTTCCGTGGCATCGTCGAACGCGCCGGACTTCAACTTCGGCAGCAACTCGTTGAGGAACTCTTCCTGATCTTGATGGCTACGGAACCGCAACTGCTTGGTCCGTCGCCACGACACGATCACACAGTACAGCCCCCAGAAGAAATTGAACCCCAAGAACGCGAAGCAGGCGTGGCCCAACTGCTGCGCGAGATCATTCATCTGCATGCCACTGGCGGCCAACGTGCCTAAGCTCGCGTCGCTGTGGCTGAAATTCTGGAAGAAAGCGTTGATGTTCATGGAGCGAAATCCTCCGAGCGATGTGAAAAACTGTCTCGCGAACGTGAGCACGACTTCGCGTCAGTTGGCAAAGGCGTATCCGCCACGGCGTGCGGAATCAAGGGGCGAGTGAAGAAAGTTGTCAGTTGCGAGGCTCCAACAGGGTTTCGCTTCGGAAATTTGTGGGATAGATTCCTGTCGCCTCTCTTGCGCCGTTGACTGGCCAGCCTCTCTTTTGAGAACTCACCCAATGCCGATTCGTTTTCTGTGTCAGAAGTGCCGCAAGCGCAACAGCGTCTCCAGCCGCATGGCGGGGAAAACCGTGCGCTGTCCGCGATGTGGTCAGGAAACGCTGGTCACAGCGGAAGATGACGTCTCGACCGCAGACGCCTCTGCCGATCTCGAATCAGCGAACACCGCACCCGCTGTTCCCAATCCGGCAGCCAATACATTCGTCAGAGCCGCGTTCGACGCCTTTCGCACCGCCGAAGAACAAGACGAGCCGCCGCAAGAGCAACTCCTTGATGAAGAGGATGTCGATCCTTCGGCGAATGTCCGCGTGGGCAGCGTGTTTTCAATTCCCAAGCCGCACGTCACGCCGCAGGCTCCCGCGAAGCTCGAAATTCACGACGCCAATGGCAACGTCACTGTCAGAGACCTCACTAAGACGCAGCCCACCTTGTTCGGCCGGCACATGACCAACGACGTCATCATCGACGAAGACGGGGTCGCGTCGCTGCATGGCCGCATCAGTTGGAACGGCTCGGCGTTTGAACTCACCGCTGCGGGGAAAGACGGGATCGAAGTCAACGGCACGCTGGTGAAACAACGCACCCTCGAAGATGACGACACGATCCGCGTTGGCAGTTTCGACATCGTGTTTTTGATTGAGGAACCCGCGGCACCACTCAAGAAATCGGGCACAGGTTCCGGCTTGGCTCTGAAGTCGGAGAAGCCGGCAGATCCGCCGCTCGACATGGACGATCTGCACGACGAGATGGATCAAATCGAACGCCGTCGCCAATCCGGCGCGAAAGGATCGGGACTGCAATCGGGATCACAAGTTGTCAAAGCGGTTGAAGTGCCGCAGCGCGATTCGGACCTCGAATTCGAGGCCTCGCCGCCGACTTCCGAACTCACGATGGCCGAGCTCATCGACGAGGCCACCGCTGCCGAATTCCCGGATGCCGCCGACGAAGACTTCGATTCGGTGGACTTGCCACCCCGTCAGGACGACGACACCGAAGAAGGTGGCCCGGTCACTTCGCTGCGGACGATGTTCTCCAAGAACGAACGGCTGAAAGAGCAAACGGTGATGCGTTCGCCGCTGGTGCTGGCGCTGGCTGGCGGCAGCGGTTTGATGGCGATCGTGGCCTTGGTCTTCTGGTTCTTGAATGTGCGCGAACAAGTTCAACGTCAATTCTCCGAGGCCGAAAAGGAGATCAAGCAGGCGCAATTCGCCACCGGCATCACCAAGTTTGAAGAGTTCATCAAGGCGCACCCGGATCACGATTTGTCGAACGGCCCGAAAGGCGCGCGGGTGCTCTT
>CAMDDX010000475.1 GCA_945893075.1 Planctomyces sp. SH-PL62
GGTGGGATATTCGACGTCGTCGATGAAGATGCGGTTCTGTTCGTCGATGCGGACGGTGACGCACTCGCTGTCTTGATCGAAATCGGCGGCTCGTTTGGCGGCGGCCGGCGCGCCATCTTGTTTCGGCGGCGGCATGCCGATGCACGAGAGGATTCCGGAAACCGTCGTGATCATGAAGAAGATCAGCAGGAAGAAGACGATATCCACCATCGCCGTCATGTCGACCAGATCTTCATACTTTCCGTCGTCACCGGCCGGCAGAACGATTCCTCCACCGCCGTCGGATTCGTCCTCGTCGTCCTCGAACTCTGCGACTTCTGCGGCAGACTCGTTTTCGGTTTGGACGGGAAATGTGGTGCGGCAGTTGGGGCACGTCGAGTTCTTACCGATGCGGTCGTCGCCGACGCGCAAATGCTTTCCGCATTCTGGACACAGGACTCGCACCGGCATGAGAAAACTCCGTCACTCGATTCGAGTCACGGAGTGACTCGGCGACTTTGCGGCTTCGCCGCACTATTTCTTTTCCTTCTCCAACACGGCTAATCGCAGCTTGATGTTTTCGGCGGCGGCGGCGGCTCCAGCGATGAACGAGATGTCTTTCATCGCGACTTCCTTCTCAGCCTTCAGCAGCAACGTGTCTTTACGCTCTTTCGAGCCGGCTTTCACGGCGGCTTCAACTTGCTTGAGAATCTCGGCGCGATCGGTCAGCGGTTCGCCGTCGTTGTCTTCGCCAATCTTTACTTCCATGCCACGCTGATCGTTGGTCTTGACGACCACGATCACGGACAAATCGGGATCACCGGGGACGACGTTCTTCGCGGCGGGAAGATTCACTTCGTTCTGCATCGCCATGACCCAGGCGACGAGAAAATAGATATTCATCAGCGAGACGAGATCGACCATCGCGGTGACGTCGAATTCCGGGTCTTCGACCGTGCCGCGCGAGCCGCCCAGGCTCGAGCTGAATTTGGAATTAAGTTTTGCAGCGGATTCACCGTGCATTGGCGACAACCTTGTTCTTGGCCGGACGGAAGGTGCTCAGAACGTGCGTCATGCCCGAACTGACTCCTTCGAGCAGTTCTTTCGTCTTGATGTTGAGGTTCGCCAGCAGATAGCTGAAGGGGATGGCGGTCGCCAAACCCATTGCCGTACAGATCAGCGCGATACTGATGTCGTGGGCGATCATGTGCGGTGCGATTTTCTCACCGGTGCCGATGCGGCCGAACGCGGCCATCATGCTCAACACCGTGCCGAACAGGCCCAGCAGCGGACCGCTCTTGATCGTCGTTGCCACCCAGCTCATCTTTTGTTCGAGCGGTCCCATCAAGTCGCGCTGGATCAGTTCGCCAACTTGCTCACGCAGGGCGTCATAGCCGATGCGACGATTCGCGATCACGGTCAACACCAACCGTGGCAGCGCTCGCAGTGACTTGGCTTCGCACAATTCCGTGGCTTCATCGAACGCACCGGACTTCAGTCGCGGCAGCAGTTCGTTGATGAACTCTTCCTGATCCTGATGGCTGCGGAACCGCAACTGATTCGCCCGTCGCCACGACAGGATCACGCAGTACAGACCCCAGAAAAAGTTGATTCCCAGAAACAGAAAGCAGGCATCGCCGAGCTTCTGGGCCAGGTCGTTGATGTCGAAGCCACCGGCGGCCAGCGTGATGAAGCTCGCGTCGCTGTGGCTGAAATTCTGGAAGAGAGCGTTGATGTTCATGGAGCGGAATCCTCCGAGCGATGTGAAAAACTGTCTCGCGAACCTGAGCACGGCTTCGCGTCAGTTGGCAAAGGCGTATCCGCCGCGGCGTGCGGAATCAAGGGGCGAGTGAAGAAAGTTGTCGGTCGTGAGGCTCCAACAGGGTTTCGCTTCGGAAATCTGTGGGATAGATTCCTGTGGCCTCTCTAGCGCCGTTGGCTGGCCAGCCTCTCTTTTGAGAACTCACCGATGCCGATCCGTTTTCTGTGTCAGAAGTGCCGCAAACGCAACAGCATCTCCAGCCGCATGGCAGGGAAGACCGTGCGCTGTCCGCGATGTGGTCAGGAAACGCTGGTCAAAGCGGACGATGACGTCTCGACCGCAAACGCCGCTGCCGATCTCGAATCAGCGAACGCCGCATCACCTGCCCCGATTCCTCAAGCCAATCCGTTCGCGAAGGCCGCGTTCGACGCCTTCCGCACCTCCGAGGAGCAAGAAGAACCACCCCGCGAGCAGCTTGTCGACGACGAGGACTTCGATCCTTCGGCGAACGTCCGGGTGGGCAGCGTGTTTTCACTTCCCAAGCCGCACGTCGCGGCGCAGGCTCTCGCGAAGCTTGAAATTCACGACGTCAACGGCAACGTCTTTGTGCGCGACCTCACCAAGACGCAGCCCACCTTGTTTGGTCGGCACATGACCAACGACGTCATCATCGACGAAGACGGTGTCGCGTCGCTGCATGGCCGCATCAGTTGGAACGGCTCGGCATTTGAATTGACCGCTGCGGGGAAAGACGGGATCGAGGTCAACGGCACGCTGGTGAAACAACGCACCCTCGAAGATGACGACACGATCCGCGTCGGCAGTTACGACATCGTGTTCTTGATTGAGGAACCCGCGGCACCGCTCAAGAAATCGGGCTCCGGTTCCGGCTTGGCTCTGAAGTCGGAGAAGCCGTCCGATCCGCCGATCGAATTGGACGATCTGCACGAAGAGCTGGAACAAATCGAACGTCGCCGCCAATCCGGCGCGAAAGGATCGGGGCTCCAGCCGGGATCACAAGCGATCAAAACGGGTGAAGTGCCGCCGCGCGATTCGGACCTCGAATTCGAGGCTTCGCCACCGACTTCCGAACTCACGATGGCCGAACTCATCGAAGAGGCCACGGTTGACGAATTCCCGGATGCCGCCGACGAAGACTTCGATTCGGTGGACCTGCCACCCAGTCAGGACGACGACACCGAAGAAGGTGGCCCGGTCACTTCGCTGCGGACGATGTTCTCCAAGAACGAACGGCTCATCGAGCAAACGGTGATGCGTTCGCCGCTGGTCTTGGCGCTGGCTGGCGGCAGCGGTTTGATGGCGATCGTGGCCTTGGTCTTCTGGTTCTTGAATGTCCGCGAACAAGTTCAACGTCAATTCTCCGAGGCCGAAAAGGAGATCAAGCAGGCGCAATTCGCCACCGGCATCACCAAGTTTGAAGAGTTCATCAAGGCGCACCCGGATCACGATTTGTCGAACGGCCCGAAAGGCGCGCGGGTGCTCTT
>CAMDDX010000476.1 GCA_945893075.1 Planctomyces sp. SH-PL62
CTCAAGCGGAAGGGTGTCTCTGACCAAGCATTGCAGAAGTACCGCGAGGACTCGGTGCGGAGGATGATGGCGGAGCTCAAGGCGTCAATGACAAGCGGCTCTGCGACTCAGTTCGATTCCGTCGAACAGTCCGCAGTTCCATTCGATGACCGCAGTCCCGTCCGATACGGCAAAGATTGGAAAGACATCACTACTCGTCGCCGTGGCAAAGTGGGTGGTCCTTTGAAAGGAGATGTTCCCGCCGAAGAGCTTGGCGATGTCTTGATCGCGCGCGGCAACGACAAAGATCTCAGCTTGATGATCAGGCAGTCGCAAGAGGTCGCAGCGCGCGGCGAGCGTGGCGGACTCTTGTCGCTAACGATGGCGATGGAATCGCAGGACGGGGCGGCCACCAAAAAGTTTCGGTATCTCGGCACGGAGACGGCCGCGAGCGGGATTGGGTTGGATCTGGTTTACGAGAATCGCGCGACCGGTTGGACCGGGCGGGGCGTGTGGATCGCGGCGTTGGCGTTCCTGGCGTGGGTGCTCCCTCCGAATCGGCGGACGTTCAAAGCCAGTTGGGCCGCGCTGGGGCTGACGTTGCCGTTGGCTCTGGCCGCGATCGCGCCGCTGGCGTGGCAGAACACGCTCGACGGAATCTTCTTCGGCACCGTCGCCGCAATCGCCTTGTGGACGCTCCGCGCGGCGGGCGAGTCGCTCGCCAGCGCGTGGCCGCGCCTGAAACCGAAATCGTTTTGGACACGAGCGCTGACGCGACGCATGGTGGGATAGTTTCCGATGAGTTGGATAGGACACATGAGTCTCATAGGTTGTATGAGTCACATTCGGATGAGTCACATGTCGTTGAGAGTGGAAAAAACAATGGCCTTCTTGCATCAGCCCCAAAGGGGCGTCACTCGACAGCCCAGGGCAACGCCCTGGGTTGGCAATCACAACATTCCTGAAGCCCCGAAGGGGCGACACCCTGCCGCAACGAATCGAACGTCCGTTGTGTCGCCCCTTCAGGGCTGGAAGCATCGTGTCGAACGCCAACCCAGGGCGTTGCCCTGGGCTGTCGAGTTGCGCCCCTTTGGGGCTGAACCGCAGAGGGCGTCGCACGCATTTCAAGTCATGTGCCGTGTTGGGTGTCGCGTGATCCGAGATGTTGGGTGTCGTGTGGCATTCGCCTCTTTGTGTCTTTTCGCGTTTCTTGCGGCCAACTCCGCGTTCGCTCAAGCGCCGCAAGTCCAACGGCCGGCGGTCACGCCGCCGGTGAATGCGAATGCCGACATCCCCATGCGGCCGACGATCATTTTTCCGTTCGACGATCCGAAAGATCCGCTCGCGGCCGAGCGGGTGTATCTGCCGCATGCAAAGTTCGTGGAACTCTGGAACGCGGCGCATCCTGAATCGCGAGTCGCTCCCCCCGCGCCGCAGGACGGACTCGTGGCCGAGGCGTTGGTCGTGGTCGCTCCGAACAAGAAAGTGGACGGAGCCGATACGACGGCGAAGGTGACGGCGCGGATCACGCTGTTCAGTTTTCGCAAACAACAAATCGTGCTGCCGATCCCGCTGCGGTTGGCGTCGCTCAGCGAAGCAAAGTTGGATGATGCTCCGGCGGCGTTGGTCGTGCGTGACGAGAACGGCACGACGCGATTGCATGTCGTGATCGACAAGCCGGGACTGCATGTGCTCGACCTGACGGCCGAGGTGCCGGTGAATCAGCAAGGCCCGGCTGGGCAATTGGTGATCGGCGTCGATCCGCTGCCGAGCGGGAAGTTGTTGTTCGTGCCGCCGACGGAGGACGTGACATTTCGAGTCAACGGGGCGAGTAATTCGTTTCGGGCGCGAAAGGGAAAGGTGGCTCTCGACACTAACCCGACGCGCGAGCGAGGTCTTTCAGAAAGCGAAGGCGATACGGCGAAGAAAGCTGGCGATAGTCCGGCCTCGCTTGCGCGTCGGGTTGGTTTGCCGGAAGGCGAGATCACCTATTTTGAGGTTCCGATCAGCGCGGGTGGTGACATCCGGTTGGCGTGGCAACCGAAGCAGGCGGCCGGTGCGGTCGATGCCATCGTACAATCCGATTCGGCGACGGCAGTGCAAGTCGAGGATGCCGGCGTGCGGATCGAATCCGGCTGGCTCTTCAAGGTGCCGCGCGGAGCGATCAACGATGTGTCGTTCTCGCTGCCAAAGGAATTGAAAGTCCGTTCGATCAGCGGGCCGGATGTCGGTGGCTGGGAACTCGGCGAGAATGTCGATGGCCGCGTGCTGCGTGTCTTCTTACGTCGAGCAGTCAGCGATCAGACATCGCTGGCGTTTGAATTGTTCTTAGAGACTCACATCGCGGATGAATCGGTCGCCATCAAGCTGCCGGCATTTGCTCCGCTCGCGGTCTCGCGCGACTTCGGCGTCGTCGGACTGTTCGCCGCACCGCAGTTCGCGTTGAAGAACATCGCGACGAAGGGACTGACGCAGATCAACGCGAATCAGTTCGCATCGCCGGTTGCGCTCAGTCACGTCAGCGCCGCGCCGCTCAGCGCGTTCCGGTATACGCAGCGGCCGTTTGACGTCAGCTTCTCGGCACAACGGCGAGCACCGGAATCAACCGGCTTTGCCGAGCACGCGCTGGTCGTCGAGCGTCGCAAGGTGCGGATGTCGTCTCGACTGCGCTGGGAGTTGGCGGGAGCGTTGCGATCGAGCGTCAGCGTGCAGTTGCCGCCGATGTGGTTGCCGGTCGATGTCGATGCGACCGCTCTGCAAGACTGGCACATTGATCCGGCGACCAACGTGCTGACGGTCGAATTCACGGAACCGCGCATCGGCGCGGTCGAGGTCGTGCTGCAAGGGAACGTCGCGAAGGAACCGGAAGACGCGATCGCCGAGATCACCGCGCCGACACCGTTGGAACTCAGCAAGCTGGTGACACAAGCGGCCGTGTGGTTCGATCCGGCGTATCAAGCGACGGTCAACACCTCAAACGGCTGGAAGACCTCGGACCCGGAACATTGCAGCGAGGAACTCCGCACCAAGCTGAGCCGGCCGGCGAAGTTTGTCTTCACATCCAACGTGGTGATGCCGGAAGTGCTGGGCTTTGATTTGGCTCGCGCGGTGCCGAAGCTGTCGGCCGATGCGGTCTCGCTGGTGACGGTCTCGGACACGGCGGTCGATTACTCGCTGGCGTTGCAGTGGAAGATTTCGGAAGCGGCGTCCGACACGTTCACGTTCACGACACCCGATTGGCTGGCCGGAAAATTGGATTTCCA
>CAMDDX010000477.1 GCA_945893075.1 Planctomyces sp. SH-PL62
CCGCTCCGCGGCATCTCAGCCGCGGCCCGTAGTGTCAACAAACTCGGCCGTGCAAGAAGTTGTTTGGCAATTGGGTGTTGAATGATTTGGAAGTGCAGAAAATCGGGCGACTGCTCGCTGGAGCCGGTTGTTTTTCGAGAATAGCCCGCCGGAATTCGGGCGAGTTTGGAGCGTGAGTGCGCACTGTCTCTGTCTGTTTCGTTCGCATGGCGTACGAAATTGAAGGCGACGTTGGTGGCAAAATTCATGCGGCGCGGCGGTGATAGTAGCGCAGCAATCCGCCGAGCCGTTCGCGGCAGTCGATGATGCCGCTCGATTGGCCAACTTCCTGATCAGGGTCGATCAACTGATTGTCGAGTCCCTGGTGATTGCGTTCGGAGTGATAATGCGTCTGGAACTCAGACAGCGCGTGTCGCAGCGGCTTTTCTCCAAAGAAGATCATTCGGTCGAGGCACTCTTCATGGAGGCTTCGCATCAAGCGTTCGAGGTGGGCGTTGAGATTTGGGCTTCGCGGAGGCAGCAAGGTGGCTTTGGTTGTGGTCCCCGCCTCCAGAAATTTGCGGAGTGGGGAGAACTTGGTGTCGCGGTCCATCAGCACATGCGAGGCATTTCGCAGGAACCCCTCCTTCGGATCAGTCAGCTTGCGCGCCACTTGAGTGACCCAAACGCTATCGGGATTGGTGGTGACGCCGGCGATTTCGATATGGCGTGTCTTCAGTCTCATCACAACGAGCACTGACATCGTGACCAATCCTCGCAGCGTCCAGACTTCGGTCGTGGTGAAGTCGATCGCAAACAGCGAATCCCAGTGAGCTTTCAAGAACGTCTCCCAGGTCGTCTGCCGTTGCCGATCCGGAGCCGGCTCAACGCCGTGTGACTTGAGCAGCTTGCTGACCGAAGTGTCCGAGATCGTGTGGCCAAGATTGGCGAGCGCTCCTTGAATTCGGTCGCAGCCCCACATGGGATTTTCACGGGCCAGCTTGAGTGTGAGATCGACGATTTCTGGCGAGATTCTGGGCCGACCAACCGCATTTCGTTGGCTGGGAACATCCACCTTTCGCACGACGAGTTCACGATGCCAACGCAGAATCGTATCGGGCGTCACGAGGGTCGCGAATTCCTTGAGGAGTTTGTGCCCCAGCGCCTTCCCTTTGACCGCCAGCCGCCGCCGTTGGTCATCGTTCAGCAGAATGCGCTTCTTGCCAGCCTTCTCGCGAAGGATCTGATTCTCGGCTCGGAGATACTCGATGACCTGTTGCTGCTGCCGATTGACCCAATTCGCCAGGATGACGACCAACAATTGCCAAGGTTGCAGAATGAGATTCATCGTGGAACACAGCTTTCCAATTGCGAGAAGTCTCGAATGAAGGGCGGCATGAACAGGACAATTGATTCAACAAGTTTCGACCGGATGGCCGATGCCGCATTCACGCTAGCCCGTTCACCTTGATTGCACAATTCGCCGTCATCGCTGGAGTAAAATGGCCCGTGTCGGAAACAGGCTGCTTCAGTTTGCGACCCGGATAGAACCTAGCCGCTCCATCCCAGTGAATCGCCACCGGTGGCTCATATTCGGTGGAGACCTTCCAGCGCTTCACGCCCTTTCTGACCGGCAGCCCGCATTCTGTTGCTCATCACCATGCCCAACCAGTTGAGAAAATTGGATTCGCTTCGCCATCCCACTTGGATTACACGATCACCTCCGCTTTGCGAGGCGACTTAATCCGGCTCACCCAGGCTCCAGCAAGTTCAACGATGGTGCGACCTTCGAAAGCCGCTTCCATTTGCTTTCGTTTCGTTTCCGGCCTGGTGTGAGTGTAGTTGGCAGTCATCCCCAGGCCGCTCCCGCTGAGGGAATTCGCACCAGTCGAGTGGCCCATCAACTCGCAGCGAATGAGCGGATCGACGTTCGCGTCTTGCAGGCTGGTGGCAAACGAATGCCGGAACAACTTCGGGGCGGTTTGATGCGGCAGGCCGATGGTACGAGTCAACCGCATGAACTCTTTGCGAAGGCGGTCAGGTTTCAACGCGCCGGCATCCGACCAAACCATTCGAGCCATCGCCAGTCGCTCTTGCCGAGCCAGCGGTTGCCGTCGCTCCGCTTCTTGCACAGCGACACGATTGGCCAGTTCTTGTTCGAGACGAATTTGAGTTGTCTCAACCAACTGCGGATGATTTCCGCTGGCAAATCGCCGTCGCAGAAACACCGGCCCGTCACGGCGAGTTCCGATCACGACCTGCAAGACTTCTCGCAACGCCGGAGCAATCGGAATCTCGCGCTCGTTGCGCGTCTTCACCTGCCAACCGAGTTTGGGTTTGTTCCGCACAAACAAGAGACCGTGTTCCAGGTCCAAGTTATCGGGCAATAGCAGGTGAGCCAGTTCACCCGGCCGCATTCCGGTCATCGCGAGCGTGGCAAAAATCGGGAACTGCCAGTCATCGCAGGCTTCAAAGAAGCGACGTTCGTCGTTCGCCGAAAACATCAGAATTGGACGCCGAGTCTCGATCGGAATTCGATCCAAATCAATCACCGAAAACGGATTCTCGGCGTAAGGCGACAAATGCCGACGCTTGATCGCGAAGTTCATCATCGCCCGGCAAGTCTCCAGGATGAACTTGATTCCCTTGTCCAGCAGCGGCCGCTTTTTCGAATTGGCATGGCCGTTAGGAGCGACCTCAATCGTACGCAGATGGCGGACGAACTCTTCGGCGTGCGGTGCCCGGAAGTGCGAAGTGGTTCGAGGCACACGGGCCTTGGCTACGAAGTCCAGGAGATGTTTGGTCGCCGTCCGGTATCGATTGATCGTCTGCACGGACGATCGCAACACCTGCTCGTGATGCCGTAGCCAGCGAGTCTGAAGCTCTTCGAGGGAGACCGAGTCAAAACTCAGCGCTGCCGGCGCGCCGACCTCCAACTGCGAATTGATCTGCGCGGCCATCTGCCGAGCCGCATCTTTGCTCGCCCCGACGCGCGGCCGTCGCCGCTGTCCGTCTTCAAAATAAGTCAGATACCAAACCTTGCTGCGTAAATCCGCGCGGACTTTGCCCACGCGAAACGACGTGTGCTGAGCCATGAGGGAAGCCTTTCAGAGAATTCCCCCTCCACAAAACGCCACAAACACCGCCACAAAAGGGAATCTCTGAAAGTAGTCCAGAAACGCAACAGTCCACGAGCCATGCAATTATGACTCGTGGACCGTCGATCAG
>CAMDDX010000478.1 GCA_945893075.1 Planctomyces sp. SH-PL62
AACTCAACCACCCACACCCAGCACGTGTGACTCGTGGCATTCGCTTGCCGATGGCCTTCGGCGGCTGTTTGATGCGCCATGAATAATTCAGGCTAGCCCCGGTTCATGCCGTGTAACCGGGGCTAGCGCCGCGCGGCTAATTTCTGCGACACGTATCCGACCCGCGTTCTGGCGAAACGCGGCTACGACGGAATAGACTTCTCCGACGAACAATCGCGGCGCAGACTTTCTGATCGAGGGCATGAGTGATGGTCAACACAAGCGATAGCCAGATGGTCGGCCGCCCGATGGAAGTGCTGATGGTCGAGGACAGTCTCACCGCCGCTAAGTTGACGATGGGGGCGCTGACCAAGGGGCAAATTGCGCATCACATGACCTGGGTGAAGACCGGTGAAGATGCGTTGGAGTTTGTGCGTCGCGTCGGCAAGTTTGCGCGTGCTCCGCGGCCCGATTTGATTTTGCTCGATCTGGGACTGCCGGGGATCGGCGGGAAGGATGTTTTGGCGGCGATTAAAGACGACACCCATCTGAGCGGCATTCCCATCGTCGTGCTGACCGCCTCGATAGACCCCGCTGATCGGGCCGACGTCGAGCACTTTGATGTTGCGGCGTATCTCACGAAGCCGGTCGATCTGGAAAAATTCTTGTGGCTGGTCAAAGAACTCAAACAGTATTGGCTGGCCGAAGTCATCCTGCCGCACGTCGCCGAGGCGGAAGCTCCGCCACCGGAGGGCGCACTGTCCTCAACCGGTTCGCTGGGGTTGTTTAAGTAGAACCGGCGAGGGGTCAGGTGTTCTGATTTCTGTTTTGCTGTTGTGATCGAGAGCGAACCGTTGATTGAGTGACTGTCTGGAAACCAAGGTTGGGGTTGATCGCGGGGGCAAAACAGAAATCAGAACACCTGACCCCGGCTCGCACGCAAAGTGCGTCGCGTTCGACCAACAACAAAAAACACGTCTTGCTCTCGATTCGGGCTTTGCGATACATCCCCGCTCCCTTCCGCAGAGGACTTTTCCTCTCCTCTCAGATCCCTTCCCAACTCCGACTCTCCAACCGGAAATCCAACCAGATGAGCGGTGTCAAGGACGGCACCTGTCGTGTCCAGCGCGAGGTCCGCATGGCCCCTTGGGTCGGCGTGTCTCTGTGCGGTCTCACACTTTGGATGTCCGGTTGCCAATCGTCGCCGATGATTCGCGGCCAGTCGCCCGGCTTCAATCAATCGGCGGCGTCTGCGCGTCGTCCGTTTCGCAAAATTGGTGATCCGTCTCCGGACGAAGAACTCGATCCCGGTGAATTCCACGAACGGGTGTCGCCGCTGGGCGACGAAGATCCTGACGCTTTGACCGATCCGATTGCGGATATCGCCATCGAAGGCAACGACACGATCGAGACGACCGCGATCCGCAAGTTGATCCGTTCGGCGATTGGCCGGCCGCCGAGTGAGTCGCAAATTCGTGAAGACGTTCGCGCGCTCTTCAGCACGCGCTGGTTCTTCGCCGTCGAGCCGCGTTATCGCCGCAAGGACAAAGAACTCGTCCTGGTCTTTCGAGTGATCGAACGGCCGATGGTCGAGAGCGTCGAGTTCCGCGGCAACGAGCGGATCAAAACGAAATACCTCGAAAAGCTCACCGGCCTCAAAGCGGGCAGTCCGTTCGACGTCAGCGTCAATCGCGAGGCGATCAAACGGATCGAAGAGCACTACAAATCCAAAGGCTTCCCGTACACGAAAGTCACGCTCGACAAGGGCAACCGCCGAGAGGATCGCCAGGTCGTCTTTCAGATTGACGAAGGCCCGAAGGTCATCACCGGCCCGATCACGTTCGTCGGCAACGAGTCATTCTCCAACGGCCTGTTGAAGACCAAGTTGTCGCTCAAGCCGGCGTTTCTCGGTTTGCCGTTCTGGAACAAGTACAAGCCCGAGCAGATTCCCGATGATGTGGCCGCGCTCAAGCAGTACTACCACAGCCTGGGGTATTTTGATGTCAACATCGAGAAGGAAGTCGCCATCGACGAGAGTCCGTGGAACCCGCTGAGCTACAACGTGGCTCAGGCCCTCATCACGTACCGCATCAAGGAAGGGCCGCGATTCACAATCCGCAAACTGATCTTGGAAGGCAACACGATCTTCTCGAACGAGGAACTCGCCGCCGACCTCAAGCTGCGGTCGGGAGACGCGTACAACTCGCGGTTCATGAACAAGGACGTCGATGCCATCAAGGATCGTTACGGCAAGCTGGGCCGCACCTTCGCAAACGTCGAACCGATTCCCCGGTTCCTGGAAGAGACGGGCGAGATGGATCTGGTTTACCAGGTCGACGAAGACCGCGTTTACACCATTCGACACATCAACGTGCATATCCAGGGCGACCACCCGCACACACGCGAGTCGGTGGTCCGCAACCGCATGTTGCTGCACCCCGGCGACCTGGCCGATCCCAAGAAGCTCAAGCAGAGCGAACGACGTTTGGAAAACCAAATCTTCGATCGAGCTGGTCCTACGGCTCCGCGCATTCAGCTCTCCAAAGTGCCCGAGAAGCCGATTCCCAATCGGCGGCAACTCGCGCAAGGAAACACCATTCGCGGACAATCGCCCGATGAGACACAGGAACCCGCGATTATCACCTGGAGAGGTTTGACTTCCGATTCGCTGATCTTCGGCACGAAGCCCGTGGTGCGAGGCCAGAGTCCGGCCTCATCCGACTCCGATTGGGTCGACCCCAACTCGTCCGTACTGCTGGCTCAAAATCCCCCGCCCGAGTATCCGTTCGGAGCAACAGCCACTGATCCTCAAGCACAGACAATCCTGCCCCCTGGTCAAGCGGATGGAAATGTCTTTGTCACCGAGGCGCAAACCGGCCGGCTCTCCTTCGGCGTCGGCGTGAACAGCAACTCTGGCGTCGTCGGCTCAATCGTCCTGGAAGAAAACAATTTCGATATCAAGCGCTTCCCGCGTGGCTTTGAAGATGTCCGCAACGGCACCGCCTTCCGTGGTGCCGGTCAGCAATTCCGCTTGGAGGCAGTCCCCGGCAATATCGTCAGTCGTTACCTCGTCAGTTGGACCGACCCGTACTTCATGGACACGCCCTACAGCGTCGGCGTGAGTGGTTTCTTCTTCAATCGCTTCTACCGCGACTGGCGCGAAAACCGA
>CAMDDX010000479.1 GCA_945893075.1 Planctomyces sp. SH-PL62
AATGCGGATCGTGTGGCGGGGGGCGGGACCGCTTTGTTGCTGATCGATGGGTATTCGTTGGGGACATTGACGACCGGTGTCGCCGTCGTCGCGACCGCGATCACGGGCCAGGAGGACTTGGACAACGCCTTCGCCCTGGCGACGACGAATCGGGACAATCGCAAGGGGACACTGCGGGACCGGCTGATCGAGTTCCGCGACACCGTGCAGTATCGGTGTCCGGGGTCGGGCTATGTGCGGGCGCTGCCGGACACGCCGGCGCTGAACGCCAGCGAGCAAAAAATCATCAGGGCGCTGGACGACATGGCCAGCGTCTGGGTGCGGATCAACGCGGACGCCACGGTGCCGAACTTTACTCCGCCGCTGCTGCTGCGCGGCAACTTCACCGTCGCCGCCTTCCAGGCCGAGTTGGCGCTGCTGCGGGTCGACTACAACGCGGTGACCACCGCCGAGAATGACGCGCGGATCGGCCGCGGCAAACGGGATGTGCTCTTGGCCCCGCTGCGCGATCGCTTCGTGCAGTACCGGCAGGCGATCGGAGTGGAATACGGGCCGCTGCATCCCTTCACCACGACCTTGCCCGACTTGACTCCGCCGCCCGGCAGCACGCCCGCCCCGGTGCCGCTCAGCGGGGGCTGGAACCCCGCCACCGCGCAGGCCGACTTCAGTTGGCCCGCCTCGACGGAGCCGACGATCGTCGAATTTGAACTGCAAGTCTGCATCGGCCCCACCTTCGACGCCGCGACGGCGACCGTCGTCGCCAACCTGCCCCCCGGAACGCTGAGCGTGAGCACGACCTTTGGTCTGGCGGCGTCGGGCGACCAGATCAGTGCGAAATTGTACGTCGTCCTCAGCACCGGCAACCGAGCCGGCAGCAACACGATCACCATCACGCGGCCGTGACGCCACCCGGCTCGCCAAATCTCTCACAACACCCCGCGTGTGGTCGAGCGAAATGAACGAACCAGAAGCCCGGCTTTTTAGAAAAGCCGGGCTTCTTCACGCGCGGGCCAGAATCTCGCGAACGACACGGCAATCGCGTTTGGCCGTCAGCGTTTGTTCCTGACCGTTATGCAGGAAGCTGAGCTTGGCATGGTCCAGGCCGAACTGGTGCAACAGCGTCGCCTGGAAATCGTTGGCGGTGACGATGTCTTTGACCGCGCGATGACCGAACTCGTCCGTCTCGCCGAAGGTCATGCCGGGTTTGATGCCTCCGCCGGCCAGCCACGTCGAGAAGCCTTGACCGTTGTGGTCTCGGCCGCAGGTGGCGGGTTCGCCTTCAGTGACGGGCAGACGGCCAATCTCACCTCCCCAATGCACGATCGTCGTGTCGAGCAGGCCGCGGCGTTTGAGATCAGTGACCAGCGCGGCGGCGGGTTGATCGGTCCTCTTGCAGATCGCGGGCAGTGCGGTGCGGATGCCGGTGTGCGTGTCCCAGGGTTGCCCTGCCATGAACAACTGCACGAAGCGCACGCCGCGTTCGATCAACCGCCGAGCGATCAAGCAGCGTGCGCCGTACTCGCGAGTCACCTCTTGATCGAGGCCGTAGAGCTTCTGCGTCTCTGCGGTTTCTTGCGACAAGTCGAGAGCTTCTTTGGCTTCCGTCTGCATACGCGCGGCCAGCTCATACGACTGGATGCGCGCTTCGAGGTCCGCCTCGCCCGGATGCAGTTCGAGATGCCGGCGATTCAGCGTCCGCAGCAAGTCGAGATTCTGCGCTTGCAACGCTCCCTTCAAATGGGGCGGTGGGTCGAGGTTGAGGATGCGCGGCTCTTGAGCGCGCAGCACCGTCCCTTGAAACAGCGGCGGCATGAACCCGTTCGACCAATTCAACACGCCGTCAACGGGATGCCCGCCGGGATCGCTCAGCACCATGTAGGCCGGAAGGCTCTGGCTTTCGCTGCCGAGCGCGTAGGTCAACCAAGCTCCGAGCGTCGGCCGGCCTGTCACCGCCGGAATCCCCGCCTGCCAATAGCGAATGGAAACCTCGTGGCCGTTGTGTCCGGAGTGCATCGACCGAATCACGCACAAGTCATCGACGACCTGCGCCGTGTGCGGCAGCAGTTCCGACACGTCGGTGCCGCACTCACCGTGCTTCGCGAACTGCCACGGCGAACCGAGCAGCTTCTTGCTGGCTCGATTGACGAAGCTGTAAATGACCTCGCCGGAGTAGTCGGTGCCGCTGTATTTGGTCAGCTCCGGTTTTGGATCCAGCAGGTCCATGTGCGCAGGACCTCCGTGCATAAAAAGCGAGATCATGGCTCGCGCCTGAGGCTGACCCGCCGGCCGTTTCGGCAGCAAGTCGAACGACTGAGGCTTGAGCTTCACCGTCGGCGGAACCGCCAACAGTTTCTCTTGGTTCAGCAGCCAGGACAGCGCGACCGAACCGATCCCCAGCGTGCTGTTCACGAGGAGTTCGCGGCGCGTCGGTCGAAGACTCAGGGCGTTGTCGAACATCGTTGATTCCTCAATCCACGTACAAGAACTCGTTGGAACTCAGGATCGCTTGGCAGAGGTCGGTCAGCGCCTGCAATTCAGGATCGGCCTTGGCGGGCGATGCGGACAAGGTCGCGAACTGCTGGCGGAAGAATCCGCACACGGCGGCGAATTCGGCAGGCGTGATGGGCCGGTGATAAGCGATTTGCCAAGCGATCGCGATTTGATTGACCAGCGGCGGAGGCGTTGGACCAGGGAAGCCTTTGTCAGCAGCCCACGAGACTTCTTTGCCGTCGGCCGGTTTGAGTTTGATCGTGATCGACCACGCGAACGAATCGGACGTGACCGACTCGCGGCAATCGGTGATGAAGTCGAGCGTGTCGCCCGGCTGGACCTCGATCACCGCCACGTTCGCCTCAACGGTTTTGTGCTCGGCGATCCATTCGGCGGCGAGGCCGCTGCGGCTGGAGACGACTCGGCTGCGGACGCCGTCGCCGTTTTCGCTGGGATGATACAGGCTGCCGGTGATGGAAACCGTGCCGGCCAGCGGCGCGGTCCAGCGGCGGGTGGGAGCGTGCTGTTGATCGTTGCCGGTGTGACCTCCGGCCGCATTCAGAAACGAAAAACCAATGGTTGGATCGGGAACGATCGGGCCTCCCTGCC
>CAMDDX010000480.1 GCA_945893075.1 Planctomyces sp. SH-PL62
GGCTTACCAGTCAAAGACAGGATGTAACGCATCAACGGATAGGGAGCATTGCTCCCCATGATGCCGCCCCCCGCGACGAAAATGCGTCGCAGTGGAGAAGCGTCGTCGGCCGTTGCGGATGTCGTGCTCTGTAGGTTGGGACTCCGGCCCGACCCTTCGGCGAGTGAAGCCTGACCGCTCGCGGCCGATGACTTGCTCTCACTCACGGGACGAACCTTCGGCTTCTCCACAACCGGCCCATCAGACCCGGCGACCACGTGCGTCAGGTCCACGCTCAAAATCGACGGACTCAAATACTTCTCGATGTGTTCGACGACGATCTCGGTGCCGCGCGCGTGACTGACAAACGGCGGTTGACGCGGGTCGTACAGCGCGTCGGTCAGGTCGCGAGCCAAAACAACGTTCATGCCGACTCGCGCCATCTGGCGGATGCCGAACGAACGATTGACGATGCAGTAATTCGTATGCACGCCCATCAGCACGAGGTTCTTAATCCCTTCCTGTTGGCAGAAGTTGTAGATCTCCTGGCCGCTGTCGCTGATGCCGTCGAAGCCGATGATGCCGAGGCCCGCATGTTGCCGAGTGTGAAAGCGCACCACCGGGCCGAGTTCCGCATCGTCGCAGTCGAGTTGCGTATCGACCGGCAGCGTCGCCGGTTCGCGGTTCGGATCGCGAACGCATCGCCTCTCAATCGGCACCGGCGACTGGGCTGGCTTGGCTCGTTCCATGCGCGTGCGGAAGAGCGTGCCGGCGTAGACGTTCATGGTCTCGCTGGGAGCATGGATAATCATGACGCCGCGATCGCGAGCTGCCGTCAGCACCTGGTTCATCCGCGGAACCATGACGCCGACGCGCTGGGCGGCAATTTTGCAGTGATGGTCGTCCCACATATCGCAGACAATGATGGCGGTCTCGGACGCTTGCCACTCGACGCTGCGTTCAATGACCTTCAGCCCGGTCACCGGATCATCGCGCCGCTCGCGGAGATTCAGACGCAACGTGCCGGGCACCTTTGGACGATTAGGGATCTTCAGCACCGCTTCCAAATCCACCAGCGTCGCCGCGTAGGACTTCTTCATTGTCCCTTGGAACGGTCGATCCTCACCTTGAGCGCCAATCAGAATCGCTTTCTCGACATTAAAGAACTTGCCGCTGGAATACTGACTGGTTCCCAGTCCTTCGATCATCAGCGCCGTGTTATCCACCAGGATGACCGACTTGCCGTCGCTGGTGTTCTCGATCAAACGCACCTTCTTGGAATATCCGACCAACCCCGTGATGGGTGGATAACCATACGCCGAATCGAAACTGACTTGTTCGAGCGGCTTGCGCTCCAGTTCGGCAAGCTGCTCTTTGAGAACCGGAAGGAGATTCTCTCCACTCTTGTCCGCTTGGAGTTTTTCAATCCGCTGTCGCAACCCGGCAATGCTGCCCAACCGCCGCCGCTTCTGTTCGATAAGGTACGCCACCACCGGCTTCGATTCGGCGCTCTTGATGATCGGATCAGAGGCAGCGGCTTTGCGAGCCTCGACCGCCTCGGCTTGAAGCTTCTCCAGCTCGCTGACAGGTTTTTCATCTGCGAATACCGAGCAGCATGATGCCAACACGATCAACCAGGCAATCAGTCGCATGATCGTTCCCTACATCGTTGATTTTAGGTAGCCGTCACCGCTCCGCGTGACGAGCCGAATGTTGAATAACCGACCGATTCTATGAGATTCGCAGCCGCTGGGACTCCTCGGCTCGTCACGCGGAGCGATGACGGCTACGTATCTGCGGCTTCGCACGATTACTTCTCGCCGCAAGCGACCAGCGCCATCACGGCGTACGCACTTCCGGCGTGACTGATGAAGTGCTCGTTGTCCTTATTCAGCGAGCGTGTGTACCAGCGACCGCTCTCCCGCTGATGACTCTTGAGCCACGCAACGCCGCGAGCGACGGCCGGCTCATTGGCCGCCACTCCGGCCCGGCGTAGAACGAAGATGACGAAGCCCGTGCCGTATCCGTCGCTCGTTTCGAGGTCTTGATCTTTCCCGTCAGCTCGGCTCCACGGATAGAGCCTGGAAAAAGCCCAGCCGCCGGTTGGTCGCTCGGCAGCCAGCAACTCCTTGATGCACGCCTTCTGCTCCTCGGCGGTCATCAGGCCGCTGACGTAAGTGGAGGCCCAGAGGACCATCGCCTTGTGATGCAGATCGGGCGGTGGGTTGTTCTTGAGGAATGTGCGAATCTTCGCCAAACCCGCTTGGGCTGCCGGCGTCTTGGCGTAATCGTCCGGCGCGGCACCGGTGCCGATCGCGGCCAACGTGACACCGTAATGCTCGTCGGATTCCATCGGAGGCCAGCCGCATCGAGTCGGCCATTTCCAGTCGCCCGTCTCGCGTTGCACCGTCCACATCCGATCGAGGGCCGTGCGTGTCAGCGGATGTAACTTCTTCGTCGTGGCGGAGTCGTTGAGCGACAAGGCCGCAGCGATCGCCACCACCTCGGCATCGAACCGCGGCCCGACTTCCTCCCACCGCAAACTGATGAGTGCCTCAGCATACTTGCGGACTTCGCGATGAGCCGGCGCGTCGGCGGAGATCGACGGCCGGGCAATCAAATAAGAAATGTTCGTGTGGCAGGTGAAGCACTGCCACGACTGTTGCCAATCAAGCGACGCCGAATCGAGAAAGTGAGCCGCCTTCCCCAGCGAGAATTCCTTCGCGAAAGGCTCGTCAGCCGAGTTGGGCTGGGGTGCCACCAAGTTCTCTAAAGTGACCGGCTCGGCCGCCTGGAGCGACACAAAAGTCCCCAGAAGTACGACGACGCTTCCAAGCCACGCTTTTGCGATTGTCATGGGTCTCGTTCCTCTCTCGTGTTGGTGGTAACTTTGCCGGAGACAATGCAGCAGGTCCAGTGACAGATCCTCTTCAATCGTCGATGACTCGCCCTGTCATTTATACACAACGCGATCAGTCTTTCGGACCGAAGGCGAGCCAGGCGGTGGCAAAGTCGGTCATTCTGCGGAGGCCGATCCAAAGGGGTTGGGGGCCGGGTGGAGTTTCGGTGGCTCGGTTGTTGTAGCCGCCCAGTTGAG
>CAMDDX010000481.1 GCA_945893075.1 Planctomyces sp. SH-PL62
TGGCTACGACGCTTTGCCATCACGCGACTCAAGCATCATCCGCTCAAAGAAAGTCTGCGAGGCAAGATGCAAATCGCCGGCTGGAACGACGACTTCCTCGCGGAAGTCCTCACAGGTCAACAACTTTGATACGCGCTGGCCGTGGGTCATCACGTCGGACAGGAACGACAACCATCCCACAGCTTTACGCCAACAACGTGTGATATACGCTCCTTGGATGACGCCGAATCGGTCATCGAACCAGCCTTCTTTGCGAGCTTCATCACAAGCGAATCTTCCGAGATGTGCGGCGGAGCGAATGACGATGCGCCACTGTTCTGGAAGTGTTGCGTCCATCACGTCGTCAGCCTTCAGCAACCGGTCAACCGCTGACTCAATTGATCGAAGTGCAACTTGTATCTCGCTCCGCTCGAACTTCTGAGTTGCCTTCCAATCAACGCCATCCATCGGCACTTGTGTCGGTCCTTCTGACCATCGTTCTGCGACGAGGAAGAATCGCCGACAGGCATCGACAAATCGGTCCACAGACCGAAGAAGTTGAAGTTGCGTCGTCGCCATGATGGTCGGCCTCTTGATTGCCGGATGTCTTGAAAGAGAAACAACGCGGAAGCGAGTTAGTGTAATCGTTCAACCGCACGCTGCGGCCGTTGCTGCGGCGAGCAAATCCATCCTGTCGGAGTAGTGCCGTGACATTTCGGCCGTCGAATGACCGAGCAGACTTTGGACCGACTCAATGCCGAGTTTTTCACGGATTCGAGTTGCCGCTGTGTGCCGCAACCAATGCGGACTCCAATGGCTGATTCCGGCCTTGTCGCAGGCTCGATAAATCCATGACCAATACCCTCGCACGGTGACGCCAAAGAGCAGTCTGTCGGGATCGGCGGCGAGATACTTGGCGAGGATCAGTTGCGATTGAGGTCCAAAAAACAACGTCCGAGTTTTTCCGTGGTGAACGCATTTGTGATCGGCGAGCTTCGCAACCCAGACCTTGCCGGAGCGGTCGATCATGCTGGTGGTCAGCATCACCAGTTCGCCGGATCGACTTCCGGTCAACAATTGCAGGTCGATCAAGTCTCTGCCGAGCGGCTTCACCAGTTTGCGAACGGCGTCGATATTCGCTTGATCGACTGCATGACGTGGGGGCAGGTCGGGGGCAGTCGTGCGACCGGCCAAGAGCGGTGACATTGTCACAAGTTTTGCCAGCACATCGGCCGACACGATCTCATTCGCGACACCGAAGCGGAACAACCTTCTGATGCGTCCCACGCTGCGGTTGACCGTGTTTCGAGCTTGTCCAGACTCGACAAATTTGGCCCGTACCGCTGCGAGCATCAGCGGTCCAAACAACGCGGCTGGGGTCAACCCGTACAGTTCCCGCAACGGCTTGAAGGCAGACTTGAGGCAGCAAATCTCGCTGGTCTCTTCGCCGTTCTTGCGGTAGTGCTTCGCCGCATGTGCCATGAAGCTGACGAGCAGTTCCGCGATGCTTGGACCGGCATCAGCGGTCGTCCCAGGCTTTGGTTCGGACAGCGGGTCGATCGCGATACCCGAAGCGAACTTCGCGACCAAGGTGCCGTACTTGCGGCGGCTTTCGTCGCTGCCGTAAATGCCGAGCAAGTGATCTTTCCCGGCGATTCTGACACGAGCTTGGCCAGACGATTTGTGCAACAAATACGACGGGATGACGTTCTTTTTGCGAGCCATGTGCGGTTCCTTTCATTTCGTGGAATAAGTTCCACGATTGGAAACGCACTTTATCCGCTAATTGTAGTGCTTTCAAGTGTATAGCGTACATGCCGCCGGAGCAAGCCAACGGCGAGATCGACAAGATCGGCCCGTGGAGCGACCTCTATAGCCTGGGCGTGTTGCTGTTCGAGTTGCTGACCAACCAGTTGCCGTTCCAAGGCTCAGTGCTGTCGATCCTGTCGCAGATCGCCACCAAGGAACCGCCGCTACCGTCATCGCTGCGCCCGGGCCTCGACCCGCGTCTGGACCTGATCTGCCGCCGCATGATGGCCAAGCACCCACAAGATCGCTTCGCGTCGATGATCGAGGTCGAAGAAGTGCTGACGAGCTGGCTCGCAGCGAAACTAACCCGAAGCGCCAGCGAGGGAGCGATGACGCCAGCCGATTCCATGGCCTCGCTCGCGCGTCGGGTTAGTGTGTCTGCCGAACAATCCGAACAGAAAGCCGCCGCGTCTGAGTCTCTCTCCCTCGCCCCCGCATCGGGGGAGAGGGCCGGGGTGAGGGGGCCGACACCAGCCGCCAAGAAATCCATCGCCGCCCCCAACGACATCGCGCAGCAGCAAGAACGAGCCAAGCAGTTCTTGGCAAAACGGGACTACGAGGCGGCGATCCCGTTGCTCACCAAACTGGCCGCCTTGAAAGAGCCTCAATTCCAGGAGATCGCGACGTGGGCGAAACAGACATTGCCCACGGCCCAAGAGCAGCAGCAGAAACTCCGCGAAGCCGCCGTCTCCGCGTGTCAGAAGGCTCGTGCGTTGCGGCGGCAATGCGACTACGCGGGAGCCGTTCAGGTCTTGGAGTTGATCCCCGTCGCCGGCCGCACGACCGAGCTGCAACAACTGCTCGCGGAGTCCACCGACCTCGCGGACGAGTGCTCGTCGTTGCGGCAAGACATCGACGAGTCCGTCAAACGCAAGAAGTACAGCCGCCTGCGCTCGCTGCTGGAGCGCTACCTGAAGCTCAAGCCGGACAGTCCGAAGATGGAGCGACTGCTCCGCAACCTCAACAAAAATCGCCCCGCCCGCGCCGTCGCCAACTATGACGGAACACAGACCTACTTCGACGTCGCTGGCCGCTTGGTCGAACCCAAAGAACTCATCCTGAGCGTGACTCTCATCGTCGCCCTTTTCATACCGGTGTATTACTTCGCACACACATACTTCACCCACCCGCACGGGGACACGGCCAGCGCGCATAGCTGGGTAGTGTGGGCGAGCTGGCGCGATTGCTGTTTGTATGGTATTCCTCTCCTGGAATTCGTCTGCGTGAGTTTGCTGGTCGTGTGACTGCGGACCGGAGCGCAGGAAACCAGACCAGGAGGTGTCGC
>CAMDDX010000482.1 GCA_945893075.1 Planctomyces sp. SH-PL62
AAACGCTCCGGTGCCCGCTGGAATCTCCGCAACGCCGAATCCGTCTCCGCCCTGACCAACCTCCGCGATAGCAATCAATGGCAACTCTATTGGTCAACTTGCGACACCACTAAAACTTAACACCGCCAAAATCTCTGGGCACACCCCTGGCGTGCCATACCGCCCCTGACAGTCGCGATACGGCGTCCGGATTCCTAGACTCCCGCCCGTTCGATTTTTCCCCCAACAGAAAAGGTGCGATCATGCGGCGATGGTTTGTGATGTTGAGCTTGGTGGCAGTGGTCGCGGTCGGATTTGCGGTCGCTCAGGATGAAAAGCCCAAGGCGAAGGCTCAGCCGAAAGCCAAGAAGGCGGATGATGGTTTGGATCTGGGACTGGAACCCGACCCGAATGCGATCGGCAAGAAGCCGGCTAATAAGAAGGAACTGCTCGACAAGATCAGTTACGCGATGGGGCAGCAACTCGGCAAGATGAAGCAGGCGG
Source organism: Planctomyces sp. SH-PL62 (assembly GCA_945893075.1). Classification (GTDB taxonomy): domain Bacteria; phylum Planctomycetota; class Planctomycetia; order Planctomycetales; family Planctomycetaceae; genus SXKJ01. The sequence goes on from CAMDDX010000482.1 coordinate 484, forward strand.
GGTTCGACCTCGATCAAAAGCGCGTCATCAAAGGGATGGAAGACGCGATGCAAGGCAAGGACTCGGAATTCACCGACGATGAAATCACCAAAGCTTTCTCCGCTTTCGAACCGTTGCGGCGCGCCGCGATGACGAAGGCGGGCGATGACTATCTCGCCGCCAACAAAGAGAAAGAAGGCGTCAAGACGCTCCCCAGCGGTGTGCAATACAAGGTGCTCGCAGCGGGCAAGGGACCGTCTCCGAAGGCGGCCGATACGGTGAAAGTGCATTACCGCGGCAAGCTGATCGATGGCAAAGTCTTCGATCAGTCCTATACCGGCGATGCTCCGGTGAAGCGCGATCAACCTGCCGAGTTCCAGGTCAAAGGGGTCATCAAGGGCTGGACCGAATCGCTGCTGAAGATGAAGGTCGGCGACAAATGGCAAATCACTCTGCCAGCCGATTTGGCTTACGGTGAGCGTGGTTCGCCCCCGGTCATCGGTCCGAATGCGGTGCTGATCTTCGATGTCGAGTTGTTGGAGATCGTCGAGTAGCTTCGAGAACATCGTGGTCCGGTTTTGAAGACGGAAGCAGATTTCCCATGACCGACCCATCACTCGCCATGAACCGCGCGCTGCGGCAAGAGTTGGAAGGCTGGCAGCGCGCGGGGCTGAGTCATCTACCTATGCCGCCCCGAAAGCGCTCGGTCTCTGCAACCACTCCGAAACCCGCGGCTGTGATGCGAACGCCGTCCAGCGGCAACGCTGTCTCACGGCCAGTCGTGTCGTCGTCGGCCAAGACACCCAAGCCGGCCTCCGCACCGGCGGCCCTTCCGACCTTGCCCGTGATTTCCGAACCGTTGCCTCCCAGCCCACATCCTGCAGGTTCGCGCGAGGATCGCGAATGGCGGTTGAATCAATGGAAGCAGCGCGTCGCTGCGTGCGTGCGCTGTCCAGAGTTGGCCAGTTCTCGCCATCAAACCGTCTTCGGTGTTGGCAATCCCGAAGCGCGGTTCCTGTTCATTGGAGAGGCCCCCGGAGCGGACGAAGACGCGCGGGGTGAACCATTCGTCGGTGCGGCCGGGCAGTTGCTCGACAAGATCATCGTCGCCTGCGGACTGAAACGAGCAGACATCTATATCTGCAACATCCTGCGTTGCCGTCCGCCCGGCAACCGCAAGCCTCTGCCAATCGAGGCCGGCAACTGCCGCGAGTATCTCGACGCCCAGATCGCGATCATTGATCCCGAATTCATCGTGTGCTGGGGAGCCACTGCGGCTCAGAACCTGATGGGGACCGAAGAAAGCATCGGCCGCCTGCGCGGCCGCGTCTTCGAGCACGGTCGCGCGAAAGTGCTCTGCACTTACCACCCGTCCTATTTGCTGCGCAATCCCGCCGCGAAGAAGGATGTCTGGGAAGACATGCAGCTCGTCCTCAAAGAAGCCGGCCTGCCGCTGCCGACGTAGGTCAGGCTTTCCAGCCTGACCCGAATGCGATTCAACACGGTGATCCTCCCAGCGTCAGCCTGGAAAGGCTGACCTACTTCACGGCTTCTGCTTTTCTGCCAGCCGTTCGTAGTGCAGACGCGCAACGTGCCACATGTAATTCGGCCCGTAACTGGCCGAGCGCCCCCAGCGGTTGGCGGTCGCGGCGCGGAAGTGCGTCAGCGCATCAGTCGGCCGCTTGTGAGCGTCGTGCCACAAGCCGAGGTATAGTTCGATGTAAAACAGTCGCTGCTCGCGAGTGTTGTCCGGCAGTTTCGCATCGACGGACTTCAGCAATTCCTCGGGCGTGATCTCGGCCTCGAAGAGCCGATAGATCGTCGGCAGTGGTTCGCGGTCATCCTTCTTGTACTTGAGCAGTCCGGCCCGTGCCTTCTCGGTCCCCAGCGTGGGAGCTTGCGCGATGTATTTCCACAAACCCGCTTCACGGTCCACATCATCGGTGGTAAAGAATTTCTCAAATTGCTTGGCCGACTTCTCCGGCGCGTCGGCATAGAAGTAGGCAATCCCCAGCCGCCAGTGCGACGCATCCAGAGGTGGGTCAAGCTCGCTCATCCGCTCGTAATCGCGGACGGACTTGGTGAACTCGCCGCGAAAGAAATGCAGATCGCCACGTTTGGAAATCAGCGACAAGCTGTCCGGCTTGGCTGCGAGTTTTTCCGAGACGTCGGCGAGTTCGTCGTCCCATTGCTTTCGCAACTTGGTGCGGTCGTCGTCGCTGAGCGGATGCCGGCGCGGATCATTGTCAGCCAATTTGGGTTCGTCCGCGCACGCGGTGTGTTTCACAGGATCACCGCTCATCGACAGCCCGATGAGAAACGACAGAGCCAACAACCAGCGACCAATCATGGCGGCACTCCAATAACTTCCGTAGCCGAAGTCGTGAGACTTCGGTCCGAACTCGCTTGAGTTCGGCGATACCGGAAACTTATTGCGGCCACGTTGCCTAATCCACTCCGACGACCGCCAGTTCTTCGGAGACATTGGCGACGTCCGAGGCAGTCAATTGCTGGCGACCGTCGGCATAGCCCACCAAGAGAGCGAGATCGGCCAAGCGATTGATGCGGCGTGGTAC
>CAMDDX010000483.1 GCA_945893075.1 Planctomyces sp. SH-PL62
AACGCCGCTTCGGAACTCAGCCAGACGCCGATGTTCATCGACGATCAACCGGGCCGCTCGATGCCGCAGATCAGCGCGGTCGCGCGGCGGCTGCAACGCCGCTTCGGATTGGGGCTGATCATCATCGACTATTTGCAGCTCATCGAACCCGAAGACCGGCAAGCGCCGCGCGAACAGCAAATCGCTCAGATCACGCGGCGGCTCAAATTCCTTTCCAAGGAACTGCACATTCCGGTCATCGCCTTGGCCCAGCTCAATCGCGGTGTCGAGAACCGCGAAGACAAACGACCGCGATTGGCCGACCTCCGCGAAAGCGGCGCGATCGAGCAAGATGCCGACGTCGTCATCTTCCTGCATCGCCCTGACATGTACGACCCCGAAGATCGCCGCGGCGAAGCGGACCTGATCGTGGCCAAGAACCGTAACGGACCGATCGGCACCGTGACGTTGTCGTGGCTCAGTGAGTCCATGCGGTTCGGCGACCTCGCGCACATTCACGAGCCCGCCGGTGGCTTCTTTGGCGGCAAGACCGGTGGTCTCGACCGATAACGTGGCGAAGCCGCAAAGTAGACGAGTCACTCCGTGACTCGATTCGAGTCACGGAGTGACTCGTCTACTTTGCCGGCGGCACGACGCCATCTCGTTCCGCGAGACGGCGAGCGGTGTGAACGCCGGAGGCCAGCGCGCCTTCCATCCAACCGACGAAAGCGTAGCTCGTATGCTCGCCGGCGAAGTGCAGATGGTCATGGTGCCCGCGATCCAACAGAGGGCCAACCGTCGTGACTTGGCCGGGAGCGGGAAATGAATACGTGCCGCGAGCCCACGGATCGCTGACCCAATCCACGAAGCGACTGTCGACGATCGCCTTCGCCGCTCCGGGATACAACCGATCCAACGCGGCACGGCAACGAGCATCGCGTTCTCCGTCGGACCATCCGCGACATTCATCCGCCGCGCGTCCTCCCGCGAAGCCCACCAGAGCGTGCGGCCCTGCTTCGCCTTGACCGGCTGTGGTCTCCCACGTCAGTTGAATCGGCCCGCTCGACATCGCGTTCGGCTGACGATCTTGTTCGCGCCAGATCGGCTTGTCGAACACCGCGAGATACTTCGTGCTGGCCGCGAGCGGCACCGTCAGTTGCGCTGGCAACGGCGGGTCAAACGCGATCTTGCTCCATGTGCTCGGCGGAACGGTCAACACCACGTCGTCTGCTTCAAGCGTTTCGCCGTCGTGCAATTTGACAAATGCGCGGTTGTCGCGAATTCGAATCGCGTGGACAGGGCAGCCAAACTGGATGGTCGCCTTACGGGAGGAATTCACAAAGTGGTGATACAGCCAGAACGCCAGTTGCTGGGCTCCTCCAACGCAGTGCAGCGTGTCGGTCTCGTCCCAAAACTTTTGCAGTCCGCCGCCGCGCACAATCGCCAAGATACCCAGCCAATTCTGCCACGCGGGAATCAATCCGTTGATGCCCGTCATCTGAATCTCGATCAGTTCGCGGCAGCGAGGGTCCACGTCGAGCTGGCGAATCCAATCATCCAGCGAGCGTGCATCGAGTTCCTTGGCATTCGGGCTTTCCCACGGCCGGTTCGCATCGACGATCTTTGCGGCATCGGCATTGATCTGCTCCAACGCGGATCGCATCTCCTTCCAAATCCGGACTGCGGTCGAAGGCGGGAGCTGTTTGCCCCAGACGGAAACCACGTCGCTAGGATTCCAAGGCATCTCGGTGAATCGCAAACCGAAGCGTTTGGCGTAGGCCATCCAAGTCGGCTGGTTGGGGCCGACGAGTTCGCCTCCCCCTTCAATCGTCTTGCCTTTGATGAGATCGTGATACGTGAGCACTCGCCCGCCGACGCGATGCCGCGCTTCCAACACCGTCACGCGATAACCGGCCGTCGCCAATTCATCCGCGCACGCCAAGCCGGCGAAGCCCGCGCCCACTACAACGACACGCGGCAAGTCGGCGTTCGCCGGAGCGGCACGGCAAGAATCGAGAGTCAACAATCCCCCCGCCGCTGACAATGCCGCCTGCAACACATCGCGCCGAGTCGGCGCGTCAGGCCAGTGAGCATGTTGATGTTGCAAATTTCGATAGATCGAGAAAAACATGGTCATCTCCCGGCTCGTCCTCAATAATCCGCGATGGACCCATCCGGATTTCGCCCGCGAGTTGGCCATTCGGGTTTGCTCGGCGTCTTCGCGATTTCCGCCAGCTTGGCTTCGTCGATCTCGCAACACAGGCCGACCCCTTGAGGCAGCGAGGCGTAGCCGTCTTTGTCGATCGACCAATTCTTCGTCACGAGACCCGGTGGCGAGATGCTCGGGTAATACTCGTGGATCAGATAGAACGGCACCGCCGCGCTGCAATGCAGACTGGCGGTCGCGCCGAGGTCGGTCGTCACGCAGTGTGGAGCGATCGGGACGTGATATGCCTCGCCGAGAATCGCGATCTTGCGAAGCTGAGTGATGCCGCCGGTGTGAGCACAGTCGACTTGCAGGATGTCGGCGCAGCCTTCGTGCAGATACGTAATGACGTCCCAGATCGTGCGGGCTTGTTCGCCCACGGCCAGCGGGATGCTGATGTGCTGCTTCAGCCGCTTAAAGACTTCGATGTTGCCGGGGACGGCCGGCTCTTCGAGGTAGAGGACGTCATACGGCTTGATCGCGTTGGCAAACTGAATCAGGAACGGCGGCGGCATCGCGCAGTGCGCGTCGAACATCACGATGCCATCCGGCCCGACTTGTTTGCGAGCATTCTCGACCGACTTCACAAGCCCTTCGATCTGCTGCGGAGTGCCGGAGAACGGTTGGGGACCGGCTCCGACTTTGGTGGCGTTCGGAGTCGGATAGAACCGCAGCTTGTCGCGTGTCGGCCCGCCGAGCAGCCGATAGACCGGCACGCCCCACAACTTGCCGGTGATGTCCCACAGCGCCATGTCGATTCCGGCCAGCGTGTGCGTCATGAACGGCCCGCCGCGCATGTCTCGATGCGAGCGATAAATCTTCTGCCACAGATGCTCGATCCGCG
>CAMDDX010000484.1 GCA_945893075.1 Planctomyces sp. SH-PL62
GGCAGGCGAACTTCAAAGGGGACTTGATCGAACAAGGAAGTTTCTAAGGAAGGAGATCGAACATGTTGGTACTTTCCAGGAAAGTCGGTGAGCGGGTGATGGTTGGCGACAAGGTGGTCGTCACAGTGGTTCGGATCGGTCCCAACGCGGTGCGATTGGGTATTGAGGCTCCCAAGGACATGAACATCGTCCGTGAAGAGCTCTGCGATCCAAACGGAGTCGTGATTGAAGGAGTGTCTCTCGCGGAGCTATGCACGGTCGAGTAGGCCGAATCGAGTCGCCTGGTCTCATCCGGGCATGGTTGGAACAAGCGAGCGTCGGACAACCGACGCTCGCTTTTTTGATGCGCGGGCTGTGACCAATTCCGACCGATGATAGAATCCCCCGCGCGTAGGTCTGCCTTTCCAGGCTGACCCGAAGCGTGATCGACTCGATCCTTGTGAAACAGTCAGGCTGGAAAGCCTGACCTACTTATCGGAGTTCACCATGCTGCAATTCACCGGCAAAGGGACGGCCCACACCTGCGATGGAGTGACACGACGCGACTTCTTGCAAGCGGGAACACTCGGTGCCACCGGGTTGACTCTGGCTGACGCGATCGCGGCGAAAGAGGCCGGCGCGGTCGAGAAGGGCAAAGAAGAACGTTCCTGCATCATGATTTTTAACCTCGGCGCGCCGAGTCAATTCGAAACGTGGGATCCAAAACCGGATGCTCCCGCCGAGATTCGCGGTCCGTTCAAACCGATCGCCACCAAATCGCCAGAGATTCAGATCAGCGAAATCTTCCCCAAGCACGCGGCGATCGCAGACAAGTTCTCCATCGTGCGAAGCTGCTATCACACGGGAGCCGCCGTGCATGACACGGGGCACCAGATGATGCAGACGGGGCGGCTGTTCTCCGGCGGCATCATCACGCCGCACGCCGGTTGCGTGACAAGCTACCTGATGGGCCGCCGCACCGACTTGCCGGCTCACGTCATCATGCCGCAAACGATGGGTAACACCGGCGGCGGATTGCCACACGGCCAGGACAGCGGCTTCCTCGGCAAAGCTCATGCGCCGTTCTTTTTGAACTCTGATCCGTCGAAGGAAGATTTCCGTGTCCCCGACTTGATGCCGCCAAAGCAGATTGGCGAAGTCCGGCTCGACCGTCGCCGCAAGCTGCGCGAAGTCGTGGACAGCACTGTCAACAATTTCGAGAAGAGCGAAAACGCGAAGCTGGTTGATAGCAGCTTTGAGGCGGCGTTCCGCATGGTCACCAGCGAGCAAGCTCGCGCGGCGTTCGATTTGACTCGCGAACCGAAAGCGGTGCGCGAGAAGTACGGTATGAGTCGTTTCGGACAAAGCTGCTTGTTGTCTCGGCGGTTGATCGAAGCCGGCGTGCGGTTTGTCACGGTCAACACCTTCTTGACGGTCTTCGACGAGATCACCTGGGACATTCACGGCACGAAGCCGTTCACGTCCATCGAGGGCATGCGCGACATCGTCGCGCCGATGTACGACCAAGGTTACGCGGCGTTGATCGAAGATCTCGAACAGCGTGGGATGCTCGACAACACGATGGTCTGCAATCTCGCCGAGTTCGGCCGCACACCGCGAGTGAATCCGGCCGGCGGTCGCGATCACTGGCCGCAATGCTGGTCCATGTACTTCGCTGGCGGCGGAGTTCAAGGTGGCCGAGTCATTGGCAAGAGCGATCCGATCGGTGGCTATCCAGCCGAACGTCCGGTCAATCCCGGTGAGGTCGTGGCGACAATCTTCCACAGCCTCGGTTTCAATCTGGAAGCTCACCTTCCCGGCCCTGCTGGCCGACCGTTCCCGCTGGTGGATTTCGGAACGAAACCGATCCACGAATTGTTTGCGTAGATGCTGGTTGAAGCCACGGCTTTGGTTCACACCTTTGGTGAATTCGAGCCACGAACGCGGAGGTTTTCACGACGTGAAACCTCACATTGACGAACGTGGTTCAGTCTCACGGATGCTGCAGTAGATTCGTGTCGGCGACGATGAGGCGGCGGCGGAACTGTGGCGGCGTTGCTTTCCGAGGCGTTTAGCGATTACTCGACGCTCGTTGCACTGCTTGCCGCATCGCCAAGAAGACGCGGAGGACGCGGCTCAAAGTGCCATGATCAGCTTTTGGAAGAAGCTCAGACGGGACGACGAGTCTTCCGAACGGCAAACAGCATGCGGAAGTTGCTGGTCACCATCACGGTTCGCAAGACGCGCGGCTAATTACGCCGGGAGGGAGCGCGTAAGCGCGGAGCGGGGACCGTGCTCAACGAGTCCGAATTGATGACCGAATTCAGCGGACGGAGAACTCTGGACGACCCACTCGGAGCCGTTTCAGTCGGTGACTTCGATGTGGCCTGCGAAAAGTGGCAGGCCAAGCTCGTTGACGACCTGCGTCCCGTAGCTGGCGCACAGACGCAGGGATATCATCGCCGAACCGTGATATTCGACGAGTTCATTCTATGACGCTGGCGGGTATGAACTCTCGGCTGATTAGACATCATTGAACGGCATCGGGAGAAACCATGAGCGTCGAATCCATTGCCTGCGGCGAATTCGCCAACGAGAGCGAACGCACCGCCCTGGAATTACTGCGCCAAAAGCTCCACAGTCATCAACCGCCGCAACGCTGGTTGCTCCTGACGAACCTCGCGAGCGCCGTTAATGATCGGGCGATTCCCGATGAGATTGACCTCGTCGCGATCGGCACGACGGGATTGTTCATCATCGAGATCAAACACTGGGACCGCAGTTTCCTCAAGCTGAGACCCAATGAGGTCCAGCATGAAGCCATCAAGCTCAATGACAAAGTGCGTCGGTTGGTCGGCAAGCTGCGAAAGGCCGGCATTGATCCGGGCTTCGTGGCTGGTCGCTTCCTGCTCACGAAAGAGACCCCGAAGCTGGACCCGAATCGCCCGGTACATCACGGCAGCGAGTTCTTTGGTTCCAGCGAATGGCGTCAGCTTTTGAAGCTCGACGGCGGACAAATCTTCGACGAC